>JBAUYT010000090.1:0-64392 GCA_049584935.1 Steroidobacteraceae bacterium | reverse complement strand
GGCACGGCCGAGGGTCCTAGCCGGTCATGCTTTTGAGCACGCCATCCCGGCGGACGAGGCCGTGGAATAGCGCGGCCCCTATGTGGCCTAAGATGAGCGCAAAGAAGGCATAGGCCGCCAGTCCATGGAGACGTCGCAGCCAGCCGTACACCGCGATGTCGTGCGGCAGGATCGGAAAGAGATTGAACCCCTTCCAGAGCGTGATCGGATAGCCACCGGCTGACTGCATCGCCCAGCCGATGAGCGGCAACCCAATCATCAGCGCGTAGAGCAGGTAGTGCGACCCCTTGGCGAGCGTCACCTGAAAGGCCGGCAGGTCCGCCGGCAGCGGCGGTGGCGGGTGCGTCAGGCGCACGATCCAGCGGATGAGCGCCAGGATCAGGATGGCGAGGCCCAAGGGGCGGTGCCAGGCGAGCAGCGTGGTGTAGCGCTCAGTGACCGTCGAGAGCATCCCCATGCCGATCAGCAGCATGGCATAGATAAGGATGGCCATGCCCCAGTGCAGGAGGCGCGCGGGCAAGGCGAACCGCAGTTCCGGAGTTGAGCTCATGGCGCGGCTCCCGGCCCGTGGCGCTCGTGTTCCGCGGTGATGGCGTCCGGAGCAGTCGCCGTCTCGGCTGCCCGGCGTCGGAAGGAGGCCGAGTACACGGCCGAGCGCGCCGGCAGCAGCGGATCGTCCGAGATCGCCACACCGCGTGGCAGGATGGTCGGATCGAAATTAAAGCCCGCACAGTGGCCTTCCGCTTCGGTGCTGGCGTGATCGAGCGTCAGGACGCCGGCATCGATCCGGCGATGCTCGCCCTGCCATTGCCTGGTGGCATTGTTGGTTGGATCGCCGGGGTTGGCGATGATCAATATCAGGTGCCAGCGCAGCGGGCCTTGCTTCATCCTCCCGAGCAGCTCATCGAACAGAAAGTTCGGCGGCAGATCGGCCAGGGTGGCGGGATCGAGCGCCGTGAAGGCGGTCTCGGGCTCGAATTGCCAGCGAACCGGCTGCTCCTGACCATGCTCACCGATGAAGCGGAACGCATGGATACTGTAATAAGTACCGTTGGCAAAGCTCGAGGGCAGCGGCCATGTCTTGATCAAGCCCAGGAAGGCCTGGGTCTCGGGATGCGTAGCGATGAACGCCGGCATCTTGGCTGGATCGGGCTTGCCGGTGGCAGGGTCAACTGCATTGGCGCGCTGCAGGTCGAGGAAGTCCTGCGCAGTGGAGACAATGAAGATGGGCGTGTGATCCAGCGCCATGCGCCATTCCTCGCCCCGCGGCAGCAAGAACCGCAGACCCAGCGCGTGAAACAGCGCCGTGGCGTCCGGCGCCCTGGGATTGCTGGAGTTGGTCGAGAAGCGACCCATGACCGCCGTCCGTCCAGCAGCAAAGAGGGAAGCCTCCGACAAGGCGGCACCGGCACCAGTGGACTCGAAACTGCCGGTGACGCACACGCCCTTGGCATGGGCCCGGCGGTAGCCGGGGAAGATTTTGCCGGTGGCGCCCTGGAGGGCATCGGCCATGGTGTCGCCGCTGATCCTGGAGGGCGTCAGAACGCCGCGTACCCAGGCGAAGAGCAGGATGATGGCGAGCAGGACTGAGGCAATCAGCGCGTAACGCGGTGCAGGGCTGTATGGGTTCGGCATCGATAGGTCCTTGCTGCGGGGCCGATGTTCGCTTACTCGGCGGCACAACGCCAGCGCGATGTCAGCATTGGCTGACCCAAGCGAGGCGGCTTGCCCCGGTCCTGAGCGGGCCCGCATGTGCGTACGATTGATCAACGTTTGAGGATGCCACTTGCCGCTCTGGACAATCGTCGGGTCAGTCCTGGGTACGCTGGTCATCGTGATCCTCGTACTCAATTTCCGCAAACCGGAAAAAGAGCCGGCGCACCGCGTTGCGCGCCATTACAACATCGTCGATCCGCAATTGCGGCGCGAAATGAGCGTGCTGCTGGGGCCGGCGATCGTTTCCGGCAATCGCATCGAATCCTTGCAGAACGGCGACCAGATCTTTCCGGCCATGCTGGAGGCGATTCGGGCAGCCAAACGCACGATCACCTTTGAAACTTATATCTACTGGTCGGGCGACATCGGCGAGCAGTTTGCGCAGGCCCTCATCGAGCGAGCCCGCGCGCGGGTCTGCGTCCACGTCATGCTCGATTGGGTCGGCTGCGACAAGATCTCCCAGCAGCTCCTCTCCCGCATGAAGGACGGCGGCGTGGAGGTCGAGCGCTACCACCGCGTGCGCTGGTACACGCTCGGCCATTTGAACAACCGCACGCATCGCAAGGTTCTGATCATCGATGGCGCGCTGGGCTTTACCGGCGGTGTTGGCATTGCGGATCAGTGGTTGGGCCACGCCCAGGACGCGGCGCACTGACGTGACATGCACTTCAGGGTCGCAGGTCCGGTGGTCGCGCAAATGCAGGTGGCGTTCCTCGACAACTGGATCAAGACCACGGGGCACGTGCTGCACGGCGCTGACTACTTTCCAGAGATCGAGCCACGCGGCGCCCAAGCGATGCAGATGTTCATCAGTTCACCCGACGGCGGCAGTGACAGCATGCGGCTCATGTACCTGACAGCCATCACCGCCGCCGAGCGGCAGATCGACATGGAGGCGGCTTACTTTGTTCCCGACCGGCTGATGATCCGGGAAATGATCGGCGCGCGCAGGCGAGGGGTTCGTATCCGGCTGCTGGTGCCGGGCAGCCATATCGACTCCAAGGTCGTGGGCATAGCCTCCAAGCACGAATGGGGACCGCTGCTCGAGAACGGCGTGCAGATCTTTGTGTACCGGCCGACGATGCTTCACTGCAAGATGCTGATATTCGATGCGTACATGACCTCGGTCGGCTCGACCAACTTCGACATGCGCTCGTTCGAACTCAATGACGAAGCCAGCCTGAACATCTACGATGCCGGGTTCGCACGGCACATGACCCGGGTGTTCGAGCGAGATCTGGCCGCATCGAAGCCGTATACGCTCGAGCACTGGCAGCACCGCTCCTGGCGCGAAAGGCTCGAGGAGACGGTCCTCAATCCGGTGCGCTCCCAGCTCTAGCAATGCCATGCTACACCGCCGCGACAGGGCGCTGACGCAATGGCAACGCTGGGCCACTGGTCCGGCTGGGGCATCTCTTCAGTGCGGTGTTTCACTGCGTGTTCGTCATTCAGGCGGTCTGGAGCATGTTCGGACTCAGCCGGTCGGTCGACGAGAAGGAAAGCCAGGTCCGATGGACGGCGCGGATGTTTGCGCTGCCCGCAGGCCGTGTCCTGCTGGCGCTGGTGGGTACCGGCATCGTCGCCTTTGGCCTATGGCAGTTCTATCGAGCGCTCACGGGCGACAAAAACAAGAGAGTCGAACTGCGCCGCATGCGTTTCCGCGCGGCCATCAACGCGCTCGGCGTCTATGGACTCGCCGCGCGCGGTACGCTGTTCTGCCTGGTCGGAGGCTATCTGGTCAATGCCTGCTGGCGCGGCGACCCGCGCTACTCGGGCGGAATCGCCGGGGCCCTGGGTGGATTGAAGCAGCAATCGTATGGGGAGTGGCTGCTGGGCGTGATGGCGGTCGGGCTGCTGTGTTACGGCCTCTATCAGATTGCCAAGGAGCCCTATAGAAAATTGAGCAAGAGCTGAGGGATCACCGCGTGAGGTTTTCGTAGTGGTAATCCAGATCGCGCTCCAGTGAGGGCGCGGCCAGCAGAAAATGCACGCCGCCCCAGGCAAACAGCAGCGCGAATGCGCCGATGGCCTGCATCACGCCGGTGGCCGAGGCGCTGCTGCAGGCCGCTCGCAAGGCCGCGTCGGCACCCGCCACTGCCGTGCCGCCCGGGCACTGTGCGAGAAAATTCCCGCCGCCGAAGGCGCGATGTGCCAGAAGGTCGCTCAAGCTCCCGATCAGCGTGGGCCCCAATCCCACCCCGATGAGGCCGAACACGATGTTGACGATGAACGAGGACGAGGCGCGCATGCCGGCGCCGACCATGTTGAGCGCCAGCGCCAGGGTGGGGGTGAAAAACACGAACAGCGTGACGTGTCCTGCCAGCAGCCACCAGAACGCGTCGTGCAGGGTGAGGCGCGTGATGGCCACCAGCAGCAGCGGAGTGCTGGCGATCAGCGCGATGGCCGGCGCCCACACCTGCCAGCGCCGGTCGCGCCCCGAGAGCGCGCTGACGCCAAAGCCGCCGAGTGCCAGACCCGAGGCCATCGCCACCACGGCAATGAGACCAATCATGCGCCCCGACGCCGCCACGCTCATGTGGAAGACCGCGGTGTAGTAGCGCCCCCAGAACTGCCCGATGCCGTTGAGCGCGATCGAGGCCAGGCCGGCGCCAATCAGCACTTGCCGCATCGAGCGCTTGCCGAGCAGGAATCTGGTGACCTGCCACATCGACGGGGGTGCCGCCGTGGGTGCGACCGAATCGTGCAGCCCGCGCCTGGGCTCACGCAGGGTGAACAGCGTCAGCAGCGCCACCATGAAGCTCGGAATACTCAGGGCCACGAACCACATGCGCCAGTTGGCGTGCTGCGCGATGTAGCCACCGAGCATCGAGCCGGACAGAGCCCCGAGCGGCGCCCCCAGCCAAACCACGGTCATGGCGGCGGCGCGTTGACGTTCCGGGTAATGATCGCCCAGGAGCGAGGCCACCGGCGGACCAAAGCCGGCGTCCCCAGCCCCTACCCCGACGCGATAGAGCAGCATCTGCGTAAAGCTCTGCGCCCTCGCGCACATCAGCAGAAATCCGGCGAACACCACCGAGGAGAGCGCGATGATGCGCGCGCGCTGGTAACGCTCGGCCAGGCGCGCAATCGGCAAGCCCAGCAACGTATAGAAGATCGCAAACCCCAACCCCAGGATCAGTCCCAGCTGGGTGTCGCTCAGGGCCAGGTCTGCCTTCATCGCCGGCACCACCGCGGCGAGGCCCTGGCGGTCGGCAAGATTGAGCAGGTTCACCAGCAGCAGCACCGCGAGCAGCCAGGTGCGATAGCCGCGCGAGTACGTGGCGCGCGCGGCGGTGGGCGGGCTGATCGATGCGGGAACGGCCACGGTGCCGCGATTAGCTCATAGTCCTGGCGAGCCTGACAACCTCTGCGACCGACGGGCGTGTCTCAAGCTGCGCCGGCCACGCACTTGAGTGCATTGAAACGGCCCGTCGGCGACAGATCCTCGCGACCCGCCTGGTCGGTCCAGAGGGCATTACGACGAGCGACGAAGGTGCTTTCGGACAGTTGCTCGAGAGAACTGGATCGCGCGAACAGAAATCCCTGCCCGGCGACACAGCCGAGATCCAGCAGCGCGGCCACTTGCGGCTCGTGTTCGACGCCCTCGGCCACCGTATCCAGCCCCAGCGCGGCAGCGAGGGTGATGACGGCGCGAGCGAGTTCCGGGCCACTCTGGCTGCTGGTCAGACGGCCCACGAAGGAATGATCGATCTTCAGAATGTCGATCGGAAAGCGATGCAGGTATGAAAGAGAGGAGTAGCCGGTACCGAAATCGTCGATTGCCAGCCGAACGCCCAGTGCCTTCAATCGCCGCAGCCGGTCCAGGTTCGCCTCGGTATCGTGCATGACCGTGCTTTCGGTCAGTTCGATCACGAGGTTGCCCGGCTCGAGCCCGGACTGCTGCAATGCCTGCGCAACGTCGTGCTCCAGGCCGCCGTGCTGCAGGTGACGACCCGAGACATTGACGGCAATCCGCAGGTCGCTGCCGCCGGCCACGGAATTGCGCCAGCCACGCATTTCCTGGCACGCCCGCGTGAGCACCCAGCGATCGAGCTTGACGATCTGACCGGACTCCTCGGCCACCTGGATGAATCGGCCCGGCATGAGCACGCCAAGATGAGGGTGTTGCCAGCGCACCAGGGCCTCCACGCCGAGCAGACTGCGCGTGCCCAGGTCCACGATGGGCTGATACTCGATGAAGAACTCCTCGTTGGCCAGAGCGCGGGTGATGTCCATTTCCAGGCGCAGCCGCTCGCGCAGCGACTCCTGCATATGCGGCTGAAAGATCGCAAAGCGATTCTTGCCCGAGGTCTTGGCCTGGTACATGGCGATATCCGCTTTGCTGAGCAGTGCCTCGGCGTCCGCTTCGACACTCCAGAAGGCCACGCCGATGCTGGCCGAGATGCGGACTTCCTGGGCGCTGAGCAAGAACGGCTGGTCCAGTTTCTCGATCAACGCTGCCGCCAGACGCTGCACCTCCGCACTGCTCGCCGTGCCCTCGAGCAGGATGGCAAATTCATCGCCGCCCAGCCGCGCCACCGTGTCGGAGGAGCGGGTCGACTTCACCAGCCGCTGCGCCACCGCCTGCAACAGCCGATCGCCGGCATCGTGGCCGAAGGAGTCGTTGATGTTCTTGAAATTGTCCAGGTCGAGGAACATGACGGCCACGGGGTGCGGATCGCGCTGCGCCAGCGACAGGGCGTGCTGGACGCGATCGCGGAACAGGCTGCGGTTCGCGAGCAGGGTCAGCGAGTCGTGAAATGCAAGTTTTCGCAACTGCTGCTCGAGCTCCTTGCGCTCGCTGATGTCGCGGAAATTGAGCGCCAGCCCGCGCACCGCCGGATCGTCGGTGAGATTGCTGCCGACCATCTCGAGCACATAACGATCGACCCGCAGTTCCACCGGGCCGATGATCCTGCGCGGCGTGGCGGCGACTTCGGCCAGGAAGGTCCGGAGCCGATCGCCATCATCGCCAGCCCAGAGATCGAGCAGATTCCTGCCCGCAATTTCCTCCGGACTCAGACCCAGAGTGCGCTTGGAAGCGGGAGAGGCGAATTGCAGGGTGCCGTCCACGGCAACGATCATGATGGCGTCGGAGGCGTTCGCGATCAGGGAAGCGTAACGGCGTTCGACCATGCCGGCGGCGCGTCGCTCGCGTGTCAATGCGTCCTCTCGCAGGGCCAGCGCCTGCCGCACCATCACCAGCAGGCTCAGTGCGAACACGATGACGGTCATCACGGAGGTGGGGCCGCCGATGTCGCCGCGCGTAACGTAGACGAGCACCAGGAAGGCGCTGAGCATCGCAGCGTAGGGCAGTGACTGGGTCAGGGAGTTGGAGGTGCCCGAGGTGGCCCGGACTGCAATGGCGCGCATCTGCTCCCGTCCGGCAAGTGCCAGCGGCGCGTAGGTGGCGATGTACAGTACGTCCTCAAGTGCGCCCGGCAGATAGGCTGGGCTGATTTTCGTAATCGACCAGAGGACGTCGCCGATGAAACTCATGGCGAATCCGGCCAGCAGCAGCAGTCGGACGCGTCTGCCGCCGGGGTTGCCGGCGCTCGCCAGCAGCAGCACGCCGAAGGCGAGCAGCAGCACACTGTCGAGCGCCATGTAGGTCTGGGTCAGCAGCTTCTTGATGACGTCCAGCTCGCTCGCGGCTGCGGCCGGGCGGATGACCAGGAACCAGAAAAACGCACCGAATCCGAACACGAGAATCGCGGCGTCGAGTGCCAGCTGCATCCACTGAACTCTCGCGGCCGCGCCCCGGATCAGAAACGTCACCGCGGCGATGAAGCCGAGATAGTAGGCCACGTAGAAAAAATCAGGGATGCCCGGAAAGGGATCTCGTCCCTGCAGCCCCACGCTGCTGGCGATGCCTTGCCCGACGAAGTACAGGGCCAGCGCAATCGACAGACACCACCAGGCGGTCCGCGACGCGCCGGGCGCCGAACGTCGTGCCGCCGCTACCGCCACGATCCCTGCCATCAGGCACGCGGGCTCTCCGGCCAACAGGCCCACGAAATGCCGGATCCGCTCGCCGCCGAGTCCGGCCAGCATCCAGGCAGCGCAAATGACTGCGTAGACGACCAGTGCGGCGCAAAGATTATCGACCCAGCGTGGCGGCTTTTCGGATGTGGTGTCCACCTCATCCATCCTGGCGTGAATCCTCCGTATAGCGGAGCGTGCAGCGGCGATTGAGCACTCATGACAAGGCTAATGGCGCAGACAATGCGCGCTGTGATGCAGGTCTCATTTGCAGCCCACGGTCAGGGCGTTGCCGGTGCCCCGTTGACGGCTGCCTGTGTGACGGCGCTGGCCTGCAGATTCCACCGGGCGATGATGGCCGTGTAGGCGCCGTTCGCCAGCACTTTTTTGAAGGCGGCGAGCACGGCGTTGCGCAGCGGCACATCGGCCTTGGTGAAGGCGATGCCCTGCGGGACCCCGCCGAACGGTCCGCCGATGGACTTGTAGACACCGGGTTCCAGGACCATCACGTAGGGCACGGTCTCGCTGCCCTGGGCGGCGGCATCGAGCCGGCCCTGCTTCAATTCCGAGCGCGCGGCCGCGTTGTCGTTGGTGCCTTCAACCCTGATGGCGGGCTTGCCGGCCGCGACACAATGGGTATCGCTCCAATTCTTTACATCATTCGGGAATGTGGTGCTGCGGCTGGTGCCCACGGTCCTGCCGCAGAGGTCTTGCGGCTGGTTGATGTCCCGGCGCAGGACGCTGGTGAAGAACTGCGCGCCGGAGTTGAGGTAATCGATGAAGTCGGCGGTCGTGCGCCGCTCGGCGTTGTCGCTGAGGCCGCTTAGGATCAGGTCGATGCGACCGGTGGTCAGCGAGGGCAGCAACTGATCGAAGCCCGCTTCCTGCCACGCGATGCCGATGCCGAGCTCCTTCGCCAGGGCGTTGGCGAGATCGACGTCGAACCCGACGAGCTTGCCGCTCTCCGGATCTCTGTACTCCATGGGCGGGTAGATCGGATTGACGCCGATCTTGAGGACCTTGGCCTTCGCAATGCGATCGGGCAGTGCCTGCGCCTGGGCGATGCCGGCGGCCGCAGTGCCAAGCGCGAGCAGGGCGAGGACTGCAGTCAGACGGTGAGGATTCATGTGGCGGAAGTTCCGGCGGGTTCAGCGAAGGGCGGCGTGACGTTCGGCGTGTCCCCTGAGTAGCGGCAGCATGGCGCGCGCGTCCCCAATGCTATCAAGCTCGAGCACGCAGCGCGCGAGGGTGTCGGCGCGCTCGCGTGGCAACGCGATGCTCGCCAGCGCCTGGAACTTCTGCATCAATGCCTGTTCGGGGAGCGGATTATCCGGTGCGCCGAGCGGCACTGGACGCTGCTGCGACATCGGCGCTCGTCCCCGGGCGTGGATCGTCACCCGCGGCTCGTCATCGGACGTCATGGTTGGGTCCACCTGCAGTATCACGCGCGCCATAGCGGCCGCCACCTGCGGGTCGGCGCGCACCGGCTCGAGATAGCGTTCGAGCGCGGCGTCGCCGAACACCCACGCCACCGCCACCGCATAGGGCAGGCTCATCTGCGCGGCAGCCAGCGTGCTCAAGTTCCGGCCACCGCACATGTCGAGCAGGAAGGGACTGGCGGCGACCTCGATGCGCTCGGCATGCTGGCCGAGCGATGCGTCCTGGCTCATGAGATGCAGCACCGCATCGATGGCCGCATGCGTGCTGCGGCAGGCGGCATGCGGCTTGATCGAGGCGCGCAGGAGCTGCCAGACAACCCCTAAGTCCTGCAGCAGCGCCTCGGGTCGACGGGAGGTGGGCGCGAAGGCATTGAGGAAGCCGCCCCAGACGTCTTCGAACACCTGCGCCGGTCCCGTCACGCCGGCGCGCGCCATCAGGCAGGCGGTCAGGCCGCCTTCGGCGGCGCGGCCGGCATGCAGGCGCTTGGTCTGCGATCCATCGTGGATGAAGGCCCAGAGACCGCCGCTGAAGCTGGCCGCATGGCCGAGGGCAGAGCGCGTCTGCGATTCAGTCAGTCCCAGCACGCGTGCCGCGGCTGCCGCTGCGGCGAGGCTCCCGCAGGTGCCGGTGGAGTGCCAGCCCGCGCCGTTGTGGGCCGAGTAGCCGCCACAGGCATCGAGTACACGCCGACCTAAGTCATAGCCCAGCACCACGGCGATCAGGAACTCAGGTCCGGAGACCTCGTGATCCGCGGCCGACAGCGCCGCTATGGCCGCCGGCAGTACCACGGCGCCGGAATGATCGCAGCCCCCGGAGTCATCCAGCTCGAGCGCGTGGGTGGCCACGCCGTTGGCGAAGGCCGCATCGCGCGCTCCCAGGCGTCGCGCGGTACCCCAGAGGGGAGCGGGCAACGCGTTGGAAGCCCTATCGGACTCGAGTACCGACGCCACCTGCCGGGCGGATTCGGCGGAGCTGCCGGCCAGGGCCGCGCCCAAGGTGTCGAGCACGTGCCGTTTGGCGCGCGCGATGAGCTCGGCTGGCAGATCCTCGAAGCGAGTGCCGACATTGAAGCGGGCCCAACGCTCCGCTGCGGTTGCGGTGTGGTTCATTCGGGCCGTGGGGCCACCTGGAATTGTGCAAAGACATCCACCGGATGCCCCGGCTCGTTGGCCGGACGCTGCGAGCTCCACCAGGTCGCGAGCTCACTGCCGGTGGCGACCCAGACGTCCCCTAACTCGACTATCGTGCGCAGAAGCTCGCGCAGCAGATCGATGCGCCCGGCGGTGCCGATGATCTCCGGGTGCAGACGCAGCGGCAGGCACAGGCCCAGCCGGTGGAAACCGGCCAGGTCCTGCTGCCAGTTGGCGAGCACGTCGCGATACGGGGCGATCCGCGACTGGCCGACCGGCACCGGCGGGTACAGGTTGAAGGCGAAGTAGGGCTCGTCCTCGAGCTCGTAGTGCAGCGGCAGTTCTACCAGCGGCGGCGCACCCGCACGGGAGGCGGGATGCCAGTACGGCCGATCATCGCCGCGCCAGGAGGACGACCAGCGAACGCCAGAGTCTCGCAGTACCTCATCGAATCCTGGCGCCCAGTTGCCGAAGCAGGAGCGAAAGCCGCGCGGGGCGACCCCGATGGTCTCAATCAGTGCGTCCTGTGCCTCCGCAAAACTCGCGCTCTGCTCGCCGAGCGTGAGCTGCCCGAAATCCTCGGCCGCAGCGCCCAGGTTTCCGATCTCATGGCCGGCCGCATGGATGCGCTGTACGAGTCCGGCATGCTCGCACGCGACGCGGCCGGCCACGAGCCAGCTGGCGGCGATCCTGAATTCATCCAACAGCCCCAGTAGCCGATCGACGCCGCGCCTGGCGCCATAGCCCCACACCGACAGGCTCTTCTCGCGACCCGCCATCTCGGGCACCTGGGCCAGGATGGCGTGGATGTCGGCGAAGTCCACCGTCACAAGTAGCGCCATGCGCTTCCCGGCAGGCCAGTGCGGCATCGTTGTCATGTCACGTCAATGCGCGAGGCATGGCGGCTCCGCCACCAGTCGGCCACCTGGTGGCCAGTGGCAAACCAGACGCCGGACTGCTGGCGCATGTGCCGGAGCCATTGCTCCAGCAGCAGCAGACGCCCCGGCTTGCCGCACACTTTGGGATGAAAGATCGTGGTGAGGCACAGGCCATCGCGATGCGAGCCGTCGAATTCGCGTTGCCAGTTGTCGAGCGTGCTGGCGTAGCTCGCGATCCGATCGAGACCTGCGGGGAAGTCGGGATTGCGATGATAGGCGAGGCTGGCATAGTCATCGAGTTCCCAGCGGCCGGGAATCTCGATGAGACTGCGGCCGCTGGCGGGCGAGGCGATCAGGTAGGGACGGTCATCGCCGCGCATCGAGCTCGAGTACTGAACGCCGGCATCGAGCAGGACTTCGATCGTGTCGGGCCCCCAGTCACCGGAGGGCGTGCGGAAGCCGACTGGATCCACACCCAGGTGCTGGCGAAACAGCGCCAGCGAACGAGCCATGACCGCGCTCTGCTGCTGCCGGGTCAGCTGCCAGAAGGCCTCGTGGCGGTAGCCGTGATAGCCCACCTCATGGCCGCGCTCGAGGATGGCGCGGCATTGCGCCGGCCAATGCTCGATCACCCAGGCCGGAACGAAGAAGGTGGTCGGCACCCGGTACTCCTGCAGGAGATCGAGCAGATAACCGAGAGCTCGCCAGGGACCGTAAGCACCCAGCGTGAAGTAGGCTGGATTGCGCCAGATCGAGCCGTCGAGCATTGCATCGCCCGTGGGACCATCCACATCGAAGGCCAGCATGACGCAGGAGCGCAGACCATCGGGCCAGCGGGCGGTTGCGGCCGAAGCCGACGGGGCGCTCACCGCGACGGGGCCCTGGGGGCGCCGTCGATCAGTACCTGCTGCACGGTGAATTCGCCCAGCCCCCATTTGTCCGCTATCTTGGCGTAGGTGCCGTCGGCGATCAGAGCGCCCATGGCGTCCCCCATCTGCCGCAGCATGGCATCGTTGCGGCGATCGATCGCAATGCCCTGGTACTGAGCGCCGAACACCTTGCCGATAGTCCCATAGGCGTTGGGCTCCTGGCCCATCAGGTAGCCCAGCGTCTCCGCCCCCTGGACCGCGGCATCGACCCGGCCCTGGCGCAGTTGCATCCGGGCATCGGCCGAGCCGTCGGTGCCCATGACGATGACGGCGGGCTTACCCTGTTTGATGCAGTTGACATCACTCCACTGCGAGATCTCGGCGGGGAAGGTGGTGCGGCGACTGGCGCCCACGCGTTTGCCGCAGAGCGCCGCCATGTCGCCAAGGGCGGCCGCGCGGTCCCTGAGCGCATAGAACTGGGGGCCGGTCTTCAGATAGTCGAGGAAGTGGACCGAGGCGCGACGCTCCGGCGAATCGCTCATCCCCGAGATGATGAGGCTGACGCGACCGGTGGCAAGCGCGCTCATCATCTGATCGAAGCTGGTCTCCTGCCAGCGGATGCTGGTGCCCGCGCGGGCCGCGAGGGCCTCTCCCAACTCGATGTCGAAGCCGGTGAGCTTGGCCGTGGCCGGATCCTTGAACTCGAGCGGCGGGTAATTCGGCACGACGGCCGCAACGATCGGCTCGCCGGCGGCGAGCACCGGCGCCCCCGGCAGCGCGGAGCCAAGCGCCAGCAGCACGGCGACCGGCAGGAGGGTGGGGAGAGTGTAGCCGGGCATGTCGGATCTTAGCCCAGCACGGCGGCCAGGAACTCCTGCGTGCGCGCCTGCTGCGGCCGCAGCAGCAGCTCCTGCGGAGCGCCACTCTCGATGATCTGGCCCTGGTCCATGAACACCACGCGGGTGCCGACCTCTTTCGCGAAGGCGATTTCGTGCGTGACGACGATCATCGTCATGCCGCTGGTGGCGAGCGCCTTCATGACGCCAAGCACCTCCCCGACCAGTTCCGGATCGAGCGCCGAGGTCGGCTCGTCGAACAGCATCAGCTGCGGGTGCATCGCCAGCGCCCGTGCAATGGCGACGCGCTGCTGCTGGCCACCGGAGAGTTCCACGGGATAAGACTCGGCCTTGTGCCACAGCCCGACACGCTCGAGCAGCGACCGCGCCTCGGCGATGACTGCATCCCGCGGGCGCTTGAGCACCCGCAGCGGGCCCTCGATGACGTTGCCGAGCACGGTCATATGCGGAAACAGATTGAATTTCTGGAAGACCATGCCGGTCATGACCCGCTGGTGGGCGATCTCCCGCTCGGACAACGGATGCAGCTTGTTGCCGGCGCGACGATAGCCGACCAGTTCGCCATTGACCCAGAGGACCCCGTGCGAGACGGTCTCGAGCTGGTTGATACAGCGCAGGAAGGTGCTCTTGCCGGAGCCAGACGGCCCGATGACGCACAGCACCTCGGCCGGCATGACATCCAGGGTGATACCGCGCAACGCCTCGAAGCTGCCGAAGCGCTTGCGGATATCGATGGCGCGCACGATGGGTGGCATGGCGATCAGCGCTGCGCGCCGGCGCGTCCGGTGCCGCGCGCGAACAGCGCTTCGAGGCGCGACTGCAGCAGCGAGAATATCGTGACCACCACCAGATACCAGATGCCGGCGACGATCAGCAGCTCGATGACGCGGGCGTTCGCATAGTAGATGTTCTCGGCATTGTGCAGCATCTCGGCGTACTGGATCACGCTCGCAAGCGAGGTGAGCTTGATCATGCCGACGAATTCGTTGCCCACCGGCGGGATGATCACGCGCATGGCCTGCGGCAGGATGATGCGCCTCAGCGCCAGCAGCCGCGGCATGCCGATGGACTGTGCGGCCTCGTACTGGCCGACGTCGACCGACAACAGTCCCGCGCGCACGACCTCCGAGGTGTAGGCACCCTGATTGATGCCGAGGCCGAGCAACGCCGCCAGGAACGGGGTCATGACATCGACCGTGCGCGTGGTATAGACGCCCGGAATGCCCAGCGTCGGAAACACCAGTGCCAGGTTGAACCAGAGCAGCAGCTGCAGAATGACCGGTGTGCCGCGGAACAGCCAGGTGTAGCCGCGCGCACTCCAGCTCAGCACCGGGTTGGCCGACAGGCGCATGACGGCGGTCACGACCCCAAGGGCGATCCCGAGCGCCATGGCCAGTACGCTCATCAGGATCGTATTCAGCAGGCCTTCCAGGATCGCCTGTGCGGTGAGGAAGTGGCCGACGGAGTGCCATTCGATCTGGCCACGCGCGAAGGCGATGACCAGCAGCGCCAGCGCGGTAACGATCACTACGGCAGCGGTGTAGCGCCCCCAGTAGCGACGCGGCACGTGCTGCAGGTGGGAGATGTCGAGCAGGGCGTCGGAGGTCGCTGCGCCTGCGTTAACGGAGCCAGGAGAAGTCATCGTTGCGGACCTCGCTAGTGCAGCGGCTTCGTCGGCGCCCGCTTTGCGGCATGGTAGCGCCCGTGCTGTAGGCAGGCCAGTAGTCGCCGAGCCACCCGGGTGTTTGGGGGCTCTGATCCTGCGGCGTACTATTCGCAGGGCTCTCGCCTCCCCACTCACCGGAACGCCCAAACCACACCATGCCCCGTTTTGCGGCCAATCTGAGCACCCTCTTTACCGAACTGCCTTTGCTTCAGCGCTTCGGTGCTGCGGCGGCCGCAGGCTTTGAGGCGGTTGAAATGCAGGATCCATTTTCAGAGAGGGCACCCCTGATTGCAGAGCAGTTGCAGCTGCATCAATTGCAGCTGGTGCTTTTCAATTCTCCGCTCGGCACGCGCCCCGGCGACCGAGGCCTCGCTGCGCTCCCGGGGCGCGAGCTGGATTTCTGGCGCACCTTCGAAACAGCGCTCGACTATGCGCGCGTGCTGGAGTGTCCGCGCATCCGCGTGGTCTGCGGCCATGTCGGCGCCATGAATCGGGACGCGATGGAAGCGGTCCTAATCGCCAATCTCAAACGAGCTGCGCGGCTTGCGGCCGCGAGCGGCATCTCGCTGTTACTCGAGCCGCTGAACCCTCAGGATGTCCCCGGCTATCTGCTCGCAAACACGGACTCCGCGCTCACTATTCTCGATCGCGTCGGTCACCCCAATGTCCGACTGCAGCTCGATCTCTACCATTGCTACATGAGCGAGGGCGATCTCGGCGGCCATGCCAGGCGTCTGTTGGGCCGATACGACCATGTGCAATTCTCCAACGCCCCCGGAAGGCATGAACCGGGCACCGGAGAAATTCACTATCCGTACCTCTTCACACTGCTCGATCGCCTCGGGTACGACGGCTGGGTCGGATGCGAATACTTCCCCAGCTCGACCACGCTCGCATCACTGGCATGGGCACGCGAGTGGGGTATCGGTTCGCAGCCAACGAAGGCGCCTCGACGGCGCTGAGCGCCACGCCGATGACCGCTGGCACGTTGCTCGACGCTATCCCATGGATGCATCGCGGCGTTACAGAAGTCGTACACTCTCCCGCATGTTGCCCGCCGACGTTGGCTACTGAACGCCTTCATGGCATTTGATCTCATCATTCGAGGCGGGACCGTCTACGACGGCTCTGGTGCTGCACCCAGGCAGGTCGATATTGCCATTGCCGATGCACGCATCGTCGAAGTCGGTGCGGTACAGGGTACGGCCGCGGCTGAAATCAATGCCCTCGGTCTTGCCGTGGCGCCGGGTTTCATCGATATTCACAGCCATTCCGACTATACGCTGCTGGTGGACCCGCGCGCCGCGAGCGCTATTGCCCAAGGGGTCACCACCGAGGTGATCGGCAATTGCGGCTTTGGCTGCGGACCGCTAGGTGACCCCAGGCTCGCGGCGGGTGCGATCTACGGATTCGATGCCAGTGTGCCGCTCGATTGGCGCAGCGTCGGTGAGTACCTTGCGAAGCTGGCGGCGGCGGCCCCGGCGGTCAATGTCATGACACTGGTGCCGAATGGGCAACTGCGCCTGGGCAGCGTCGGGCTAGCCGATCGGGCGGCGAGCGATGCCGAGATTGCGCAAATGCGCTCGAGGCTGCGCGAGGGGCTGGCAGAGGGCGCGATGGGTTTCTCGGTCGGGCTCGAATACCCGGCGGAAATCGGCTGCGCCCGGGCTGAGCTCCTGGCGCTTGCGCGCGAGACGGGCACTGCGGGGGGACTCTTCGCGACGCACACGCGCAATCGCGCCGAAGGCGCCCCGGCAGCGGTCGAGGAAGTCATTCAGATTGCGCGCACCGCAGAGGTGCGGCTGCAGGTCAGCCATTTGATGCCCCGCTCAGGCGACCAGGAGTGTCGACGCTGTCTGGAGCTGGTGGAGGCGGCCGCCGATGCGGGCCAGGCAATTGCGTTCGACATGCACACGCGCCTCTATGGCACGACCATGCTCAGCACGTTGCTGCCGCCCTGGTGCCTGCAGGCAGGACCTGCGGGGCTGCGCCACCATCTGGCGGACCCCGCGGCGCGCGCGCGCATCCGAGGCTTCAACAGTCTGATCGCGAGCCTGCGCAATTGGGAGCAGGTTCAGCTGCTCGATCTGCCCGGCCGGTCGGATGTTTCACGCCTGACATTGGCGGAGATAGGCCGCCGTCGCGGTTGCGATCCGCACGACTGCGCGCTCGATATCCTTGCCGATGAGGCCGATTCGCTGCATCGTCCCATGGTGATCCTGCATGCCTACAGTGAGTACTCGCAGCAGCTGGCATTTGCGCATCCGCTGTGCATGCCGGCCTCCGATGCCACCACGCTGGCGCCCGATGGTCCGTTGGCCGGCAGTGTGTTTCATGGTGCCTATTCCTGGGCCGCCTGGTTTTGGCGCCGATTGGTGCGAGATTGGAAGCTATTGCGCCCGGAGGAGGCGGTCAACCGCCTCACCGCGGCACCGGCAGCTGTCCTGGGGCTCGCCGATCGTGGCGCCCTCCAGGTGGGTGCTTACGCGGATATCGCCGTGTTCGATCCGGATCAATTTGGCGATCAGGCCACCACCTTTGAGCCCAACCAGCTCGCCACCGGCATGCGCCACGTACTGGTCAATGGCGTGCTGACGCTGGATGGAGGCCTACGCACCCAACGCTCTGGTGGCCGAGTGCTGCGACGCCAGAGCAGCGGCGCGGTAGTCTCCTAGCTTGGACGCTACCCGCGGCCGACGAACGGCATCTTGGTAGCAAGTACGGTCAGGGACTGCACATTGGCGTCCAGTGGCAGCGAAGCCATGTACACGACCGCCTCCGCTACGTACTTGGTGTCAAACGTGGGTTCGGTGCGCAACGAGCCGTCGGCTTGTTGGATTCCAGCCTGCATTGCGCTGGCCATTGAAGTCGCGGCGTTGCCAATATCAATCTGCCCACAGGCGATGTCGTAGGCACGCCCATCCAGTGAGATCGACTTGGTGAGGCCGGCGATGGCATGTTTGGAGGCGGTATAGGGGGCGGAGTGCGGACGGGGCACAGCCGCCGAGACCGAGCCGTTGTTGATGATTCGCCCACCCTGCGGCCGCTGAGCCTGCATGAGCCGGAAGGCGGCTTGCGCGCACAAAAAGGCGCCCGTGAGATTCGTCTCAATGACCGCACGCCATTGCTGCGCGCTCAGTTCCTCAAAGGGGACTGGCGCCGCTGGTATACCGGCGTTGTTGAAGAGCAGATCGATGCGCCCATAGTGCTCTCGCACCTGGGCAAAGAGCTCTGCCACTGCGTCCGCATGGGTGACATCTGCGGGCAGGACGAGGGCGGCAGCACCCACTTGCTGCGAGGTTTCCTCGAGCGGTGCCCGGCGGCGTCCCGTCAGCACCAGGCGAAAGCCGGCTGCAGCAAGCGCGATCGCCACCGCGCGCCCGATGCCCGAGCCGGCTCCGGTCACGACCGCCACCTTCTGCACAGCGTCTCCCGAGCGCCCTGGTTGCCGGCCCCTCTGCAATCAAGCGGTCAAACGCGAAGCCTCAATCACTTGCGCGACCTGTGCGGTGACCCGCTCGAGCGCGCCAGCCTCATAAAGAGATACCCGCACCTGATAGACATCGCGCTGGAAGGCCGCGGGTAGAGGCAGGTAGTTCTTGGCGCCGTCAGAGGCCATTAGCACGGCCACGGCCGCGTCCGGAAACTGCTGTCGCAGCGCGATCTGGAACTGCGTGTACGGTTCGGCCGGCGTCGCGACCAGGAACGATTCCCCGAGGCGCCAGACGGTACAGGATAAGTCCCCTTCCTTGCCATCGCCCACGAGCTTGCGCCGATCGAGCGCCCGCTCCAGACGCTCCATCTCCACCCGATCGTGGCTCTGCGCGAGTTGCTGTTCGAGTTCCTGGCGCTCCGGCATTTCCCGTATGGGGAGCCGCGCTGTGATGCGCTCGGCTGAAAGCTGCGTGCTCACACGGTCTTTGGGCCGAAGACGCCAGATGCCGAGGGCCGTCCCGGATTCCTCGATTCCCTGGTATACGAGCTGCTGGCCGGGGGGGAACATGGCCGTCAGCGTCGAGAGCGCCGCGTAGCCGAGCTCGCGCCCATTTTGATCGGCAGCCTCAACATCCGACTCGTAGCTACGTCGAGGGGTGACATCCCCGGCGGCCCCCTGAAAGAAGACGCAGATGGCACCCCCGGTCTGTTGTTCCACGACTTCGCGCATGGCGCCGATGTAGTCCGGCGAGAGCAGACGATTGCCGCCACCGAGCGAGACCGGGTGGCAGGCGTAGTTGACGATGGTTGCGTGCACCGTGCCGTCGGGGGCCGCAATGCGTCCAACCAGCACGGTGCTATCCGCTGCTACCGCCAAATTGAGACCGCAGACGTCCCGACCGCTCGCCGGATCGATGGCATCGCGATTGAATGCCAGGCCACAACGGCCGTAAGCCCAGGTGAGGATGGCATCGCGCGCAGATTTCCGGGCTTCATCTATGAGCGAGCAGCAGCGCGCCGGTATCGATGCCAGGTACGGCGCAATCAGATCTCCGCCCGGGCGGTCCATTTGCCGGCGCAGGTAGAACGGCGTGCCGTGCGAGTGGGAGGGGTGCAGGATCAGCTGATGAGGCTTGAGGCCTCGCTGCTGGAGAATGGCTGCGCGGATCCGATCGGCTTCTTCCTGCCAGAAAATCATGACATCGAGCGTTATCAGGATCAGTTCGTCGCCGCCGCGGGCGTCTTGAAACCTGAGGCAGGTGGCCAGTAGCGGGCGATGAATGCCCTCCGCCTGATCGTGCCTGGCGCTGCCCCAGGTGCGGGAATAGATGCCAATCGGTGGGGTGATCTCGGCCCTGGCGACGCCTATGCGGCCGCGAAATTCCGGGTGCCGCAGTCGATCATTGGTTCGATCAGCCATCGTGTCTCTCCGTCTGCGTCGCGCCGGCCAGGCCGGCTGCTGGCGCATGTTCTTGCTGCCGACAGGCGAGCGTCGCCGCCACGTTTACATGCATCGTATCGCGATCGATGACTACGCCGTAGAGTTCTCGCGCCTTCTCGATCGAGACCTTCTCATTGAGCACATCGCGTATCACGGCTGCGGTGTCGCGCTCGCGCGGATCGCCCCAGCCGCCGCCGCCCGCCTGCGTGTGGCGCAGCACGTCGCCGGGTTGAAGCGTGGTCGTGACCTTGGTGTCGAGGATGCGCTCCCGTGCGGTCCCCGGATTCACGATCAGGCTCGAAGCTGCGCCCTTGCCACCGCCCGCCAGGCCGTAGGGTGGAAAATCGCGGCGGTCCGTTCTGACACTCAAGCTCGCCGGACCGTCCCCAAGATAGACCCATTCGCGCGTCACTCCCAGACCGCCCCGATACTTTCCTGCTCCCCCCGAATCATTTTCCAGCGAATACCGGTTGAGACGGATCGGATAGTCAAGCTCCATCAGTTCCGTTGGGATATTTGAAATCACCGATCCTGGGTTCGTCAGTCCGTCGTTGCCATCCTTACTCGGCCTTGCGCCCCAGGTACCACATACCATGTCGAACATGATGAAGCGCTCCGACCCGCCCGGCTTGCTACCGCCGATGATCACGAGCGAATTGCCTCCTTCGCCAGCGGCCGGCACCTTATCGGGCAGTGCTTGAGCCAGAGCCCCCAATAATGCATCCGCCAACCGAAAACCAACGATACCTCGCATGCCCGAAGCCGCCGGCATCCTTGGGTTTACGATAAGACCCTCTGCTGCGATGACCTTCAGCGGTCGCAATAATCCAGACGTATTAGGGATGTCTGCTCGCATGACACTGCGTACCGCGTAGGCACAGCATGACACCGTATATGCCCAGGGGCTGTTGATTCCGCCTCGCACCTGCGGCGAGGTGCCTTCGAAGTCTATGGCGATGGAATCGTCATCAATGGTGAGCTTGACCGATAACGGAATCGGCTCCGGATCGACGCCGTCATTGTCGAGGTAGTCGGTAAAGTGGTAGTCGCCGTCGGGCCACGCACGGATCTCGGCTCTGGCCAGACGTTCGGTGTAGTTCAGCAACTCGTCAAAGTAAGTCTCCAGGGTCGGTAGGCCGTATTGCTCGGCCAGCTCTACCAGCCCCCTGGCGCCGGTGCGGCAGGCGGCCAGATTAGAGCGAATATCCCCCAAAGTCATGACCGGAATCCGGATGTTCTTTTCAATTATGCCGAATAGGGCTTCGCACGGGACGCCCCGCTCATAGAGCTTCAGTGGCGGAATCCTCAAGCCGTCATGAAATATCTCGGTATTGTCACAGGCTACACTGCCCGGTACGCGACCCCCCAAGTCGAGATGGTGCGAGACGACCGCGGAGAAGCCTATCAACTGTGACTGATAGAACACCGGCTCGAACAGAAACACGTCTGGAATGTGAATTCCGCCTTCGAACGGGTCGTTGATTATGAAGATATCGCCGGGATGAATATTGCCGCGGTATTTGCGCAGCGTCGCTTCCAGTGCAAATGGAATGCCGCCGAGCTGGAACGGTATGGTCAGTCCCTGGGCAACGGTATTGCCGTGTCGATCGCACAGGCCGGTGGAGAAGTCCATGCAGTCACGCACGATGGTCGAATATGCCGTACGAATAATGGTGTTCGCCATTTCATCGGCGACGCTACTGAGAAAGTTGCGAATCAAACCCAGCGTGATTGGATCAACGGGGCCTCGTTGCGCAGGACTCATGACCGGCCTTGAATATTGATGCGAACATTATTCAGGGAATCCAGGCGCGCGGTGCAGTGTGGTGGTATGACCGTCGTGGAATCGTACTCGTCGATCAGCAGCGGTCCGTGGGCGACGTTCGCCGACAGGTCGCCGCGGCCTATGACCGGCGTTTCGATCCAACCTGAAGTGTCGCCAAAATATGCGCTACGGCTGCCACGGCGGCGGCCGTCGCTGGTGGACTTGCGGGCTCGCAATCCCTCACGTCCAGCCGCTACCGCGCCAATAACCCGCAAATTCGTCAGCGCGTAGGCCTCGCCGTCGCCGCCGTGATGTCCGTAGGTGCGCTTATGCTCCGCCGCAAAGGCGCGCTCGATGGCTCGTACAGCCTCTGTGTCGAGTTCACCCGCTGGCACCGGCACCGTCAGCTCGAAGGACTGACCCGCATAACGTACGTCGGCCAACCGCGTAACTCTAATGTTCCGGTCGGAAAATCCTTCGCGCCTGAGCAGGTCCATGACTTCAGTTTGGAGCGTTTCATAGGCGGCATTCAGCGCCTCCAGGCTCAGCTGGCGAGTCTGATGGAAGAATGTCGCAACGGTGTGATGTTCGACCTTGGCTGACAGCAAACCCATGGCGCTGAATAGTCCGGGGTGGGCGGGTACGATAACTTCCCTCATCCCCAGGGACCGGGCCAGCTGGCAGCCGTGGACGGGGCCGTTGCCCCCGAAGGCCAGCAGCGAAAACTTTCGTACATCCCGTCCCCGTTCGGTCGAGACACTGCGCACCGCGCGCATCATGTTCGAATTTGCGAGCAGATGGATGCCATAGGCGGCATCTTCGACACTCATGTCAAATGGCTGTGCCACCAATGATCGGATGGCATCCTGAGCGGCGGTGCGATTGACCATCAGGCCGCCGCCCGCGAGTCCCGCTGGATTGATGTATCCCAGAACCAGATTGGCATCCGTAGTGGTAACACGTGTTCCCCCGATGCCGTAGCAGACCGGTCCGGGTGACGCTCCGGCGCTCATGGGCCCGATTTGCATGGCACCGCCCGCATCCAACCAGACGACACTGCCGCCGCCGGCACCCACCTCTGCGATATCGATCGCCGGCACGCGGATGAGATGACCGCCGCCCTTGATCAGTCGGCTGATTGCGGAAAGGGAGGACCCCACCTCGTATTCGGAGGCGCTGCTCATTTGACCATTTTCGATAATGGAGGCCTTTGCCGTGGTCCCGCCCATGTCGAATGTGATCATATCGGGCACATTTTCCGCGAGCGCCACGGCGTGCGCGGCAATCACGCCCGCCGCGGGACCGGACTCGATCATATAGGCGGGCCGCGTCGCACACGCTCCAGCCGTCATCATGCCGCCGTTGGATTGCATGATCATCAGCGGCGCTGCTATGTCGATGGTGCTCAGCGAGCTCGCGAGCCCATCGATGTAGCGCTTAACCAGTGGCAGTACGTAGGCATTGACCACGACCGTTGCGGTACGTTCGTATTCCTTTACCTCCCGCAGAATCTCGCTCGAAATCGAAATCGCCACTCCCGGCAGTGCCTCTGCCAGCGCCTGCGCCACCATGCGCTCGTGCGCCGAATTGACATACGAGTTCAGCAGACATACGGCTATCGATTCGACCTTTGCAGCGGTCAGTCGTTCGATGATCGCCGCGAGTTCTGCCTGGTCCAGAGCCACAGCCACTTGTCCGCGCGCATCGATACGCTCGGTGACTTCAAAGCGCAGGTGCCTTTCGATCAGATCCGATGGTTTGTCCCAGTTCCAGTTGTACATTTCTGGCATCCGCATGCGCCGCAGCTCGAGCACATCGCGGAATCCCCGGGTGGTAATCAATGCGGTCCTGGCGCCGACGTGCTGAAGTATGGCGTTGGTCGCCACAGTGGTGGCGTGCAGCACCTCGCGAACGGACCGGCCGGTGCACTTTTGCCCTGCGAACAGCAGCGGCAACGCCTCGGCAATTGCGCGGCTGTAGTCATCCACCGTGGATGGCACTTTTCTGATCGCCACTTCGCCGTCGTCCGCGATGGCGACGATGTCGGTAAAGGTTCCACCGACATCAATGCCGATTCTCATAGGCTAACCTGCACCATTGCCAAATCGTTTGCTGCCCACAGGAGTACAGCGCAGGAGCAATACCCGATGCTGCCTGTGCGACGAAGGTGGTACAGATACCATAGCGTGTAACGTTACAAGACGCAAACCTCCGCGGCTGGCTGCGGGGCTGCTCATTTGGGCGCGGACGATGGCCTCAAAATGATGTGGCGGACACTCTGGTCAGTTTGCGAAAGGCCTTTATTTTGGCGGGCAGGGACCGACCTGGAAAATAATGCCCCCAGGTGGCTGCAATGACCTCACCGAGAAAGATATTGCCGAGAGAGTCCACGGCAATGCCGTGTGGCGCGAACAACTCCGTAGGTGACAGGCCAGGTCCGCGGCCTCCGAGCCTGGCTTCTATGTGTCCATCTCGTGCAATGACGCTGAGGCGGGGTCCCTCATCCACTGGCAGCAGCTCGAGCGGGCAGAAGACAGCCAGCTCACCGATGTACAGGTTGCCTCGCCGGCGTGGCTCGATGCACATGGCGCAGGGACGGCGCAGTCCGGTCCATTGGGTCTCGAATTGTCCGCGACCGTCGAAGATCTGCACGCGGTTGTTCTCCCGATCGGCGACATAGACCCAGCCGTCCTCGTCACAGCAGATGTTGTGCGGGAGATTGAATTGACCGGGTTCAGATCCACCGCCACCCCAGGTACGCAGATGCCGGCCATCGGCTGAATAGAGGTGAACGTGTGCGTTGCCATAACCGTCACTTATATAAATTTCTCCACCAGGAGCCAGTGCCGTGTGCGTGCAGCGGTTGAACGGATTTCCACTCATTGCCGTGGCAGCCTGCCGGACAATGCCAATTTGCAACAATGCAACACCCGTGACCGTGAACTTGCGTACCGTATGGTCGCCATCATCGGTGCAGTAGACGTAGCCATCGTGGCCGACGTGAACGCCATGTGGGCGGGTGAAGACTCCCTCGCCCCAGGTACGAATGATCGATCCGTGCCGGTCGAGCACGATCATTGGATGGTCGCCGCGATTGAATATATAGACGTTGTCGTTGCCGTCGATCGCTATTCCGGCAACATCACCCACGATCAGGCCGTCCGGCAGCCGCCCCCAGTCCGGCTCGACGACGTAGCAGAATGGCTGAGTGCCGAGTTGCGCCATGGCCGTGCTCTGTCTGCCGATCCAATTGTTTGGTGTGACGTTACATTATATAGTCGGGCGCCGTGCAGTGATGAGAGCCGCGTATGCGCAAGTTGTTGACAGCGGAACAAATCGCGCAATTCCAGCAATCGGGCTTTATCGCACCCATCAGGGTTATTGGCGCAGAGCAGGCGGCCGAGCTGCGAGCGCGCCTGGAGAGATTCGAGACTACCAGCGGCAGACCGCTCCACGGCGTGCAGCGACACAAGAGCCACCTGCTTTTCAGCTGGCTGAACGATCTGATCCGCGAGCAGAGAATCCTGGATGCGGTGGAGGACCTGTACGGTGTTGATCTGCTTTGCTGGACCACCAATTTTTTCATCAAGGAAGCGAATGATCCGGCCTTCGTGTCCTGGCATCAGGATTCCACCTACTGGGGATTATCGAAGCCGGAGTCCGTCACTGCCTGGGTGGCTCTGTCGGCCAGCACGGCTGAGAGTGGCGCCATGCAGGTCATTCCCGGCACCCATTTGCTCGATCAGATACCGCACACGGACCGGCCCTCGAGGGATAACCTGCTGATTCGAGGCCAGGAGGTGGAGGTAGCCGTTGACTCGCGCCAGGCGGTTACGCTCGAACTGCAGCCTGGCGAAATGTCGCTGCATCATCTCCGGCTGATTCATGGCTCACCGCCGAACAGGTCGCCGGCGCGCAGAATCGGGTTCGCGATTCGCTATCTGCCGAGTTCGGTATACCAGCTGCATGGAAAGGACAGTGCCACCCTGGTTCGGGGCCGCGATGCAGTCTGCCGCTTCGAGCACGAACCACGCCCGGCGTCCGACTTTGAACCCGAATTCGTAGCCCTGCATCGATCGATCACCGACCGGGCCGCGGGGCTGTTGCTCGAGGGCAGCGGCATCAAGAGTTTTGCCTGAGGCGAGCGGTGCGATGCACCGGCGCAGGTCTCAATCCAGGCGCGCCAGCGGATCGATCGGCCACAGTTCCCGGTCGTAATACTCGGACAGGCCGATGCCTCGCAGTGTTCTGTTGGTGCCATCGGCGCCGACAAATTGCGCGAGGCTGTCCAGGACCAGCGGCAAAATGCTGAATTGGTCGCGTCGTTGAGGTGCCGTGGGCGATCCCCAACACCGCAGGATCGGCTGCGGCCTGACAGTGATCGCTATCTCGACGGCGCCGTCATCCATTCGATACCGCAGTCGCCAGCTTTTGGCGATGCGGTCCTCATCCAGGGCCAGCTGCGTTAAAGTCGCGTCGGCGAAAAATCGACCTTGTCCGTCCGGATTCAGAAAGACCCCGAAGCAGTACTCTGCAATCGGTCGATCGTTTGCATCGACGGCGTAATAGCCATACAGGCCGCTGCCATCCTCGAAGTACAGGGTCGTATACAACGACATCTGTCGTGCGACGACGGGGTTTCGCTGCTCGATGATCCGTGTGTGATCGACGAAGGCCTTGCCGCGCACGGCAGTGACTTGCCCGCCTGAACGAATGGTACCCTGGACATTGCCCATGGACTCGAACATGGCGAACACGCAATGCGGCAGGATGCCGTCGGGTAGCACCGTCACGCTGCCCAGATCGAAGCCCAGATCCACTTCGAGATACCGGTCCTCGGAACGGAACCGGCACTGGATTTGCGGCCAGCCACTGAATTCGAAGATCTCATGGTCGGTGTCTGCGAGCCGGATATTGAATGCGGTGGGTGCCGACTCCACCCGTTCGGCCGGATAAACCCCGGACGGCAGCCACAGCAGCGCACCCTCGCGCGTCATCACTTCCAGATGCAGCTGCAGATAGGAGGGATTGAGCTTGCACGGTTTCGGCCCCGCGTTGAAACCGCCGCGCTGAAAGCCCAACCGCACGGCTGGAATGGCGTCGCTTTCGAAGCGGCAGAAAGCCCAATAGCCTTCCGAAGGGAAGCGCGCCGGATCGAGCAGTCGGTCATACCAGAGGACCTGCGTGGCCGGTACCGTCACACCCACCGCGCCGCTGAAGGCGAGGCTGCCGGCGGGGCTCTGAACGGAACCGGTCACGGCGCGATCGGCCGCTGGCGGGAAGACAACGGCAGCGCCTGCTCGACCAGTTTGATCCAGTAGCTGACGCCGATCGGCAGCAGCTTGTCGTCGAAGTCATAGGTCGCGTTGTGGATCATGCTCGGATTCGGAGCGTCGGCCTGGCCCAGGAACACATAGGCACCGGGGCGGTCTGCAACCAGGAACGAGAAATCTTCGGATCCCATTACCAGTTCCATCGGGTCCAGCACCTGATCTGCCCCAAGCACCGCGGCAGCTGCACTCGCCGCCAGGCGTGCTTCGTCAGCCGAATTCACCACGGCGGAGGCCAGACGGGTGTATTGCACGGTCGCAGATGCGCCGAAACTGCGAGCCACACCTTCCGCGATCTGTCTGATGCCCGCTTCCAGCGCATTGCGGACGCTTGGCGTGAAACTGCGGACGGTGCCGAGCATGCGAACGGTTTCAGGGATGACGTTATGCGCCGTGCCTCCCTGTATGCAGGTGATGCTTACAACGGCCGCATCGGTCGGCTTGGTGGAGCGGCTGACCAGGGTCTGCAAGGCTGTCACGATGTGCGCTGAGGTCACGATGGGGTCGATGGTCGTGTGGGGCAGGGCGCCGTGGCCGCCCCGGCCCCGGACGAGAATCTCTATCAGGTCCATTGAGGCCAGCAGCGGTCCGACGCGCAATCCCATCATTCCAAATTTGAGCGCCGGCCAGTTGTGCAGGCCGTACACTGCGTTACACGGGTTTTGCTCGAACAAACCTTCCTTGACCATGCGCTCGGCGCCGCCGCAGCCCTCCTCCCCCGGCTGAAAGATGAAATGAACGGTACCGGAGAAGCTGGGATCGCGGGCCAGACAATAGGCGGCGCCCAATAACATCGCGGTATGCCCATCGTGACCGCATGCGTGCATGCGCCCCGGATGTTGCGAGGCATGCGCAAATTCGTTGAGTTCCTGGATCGGCAGTGCGTCCAGATCGGCCCGCAGCCCGATGGCGCAGCTCGCATGGCCCCGACCGTTCAAAGTAGCCACCACGCCTGTGCCCGCGAGGCCGCGTTGGATCGGGATGCCCCAGCCGGAGAGCTTCTCGGCCACGAAATCCGAAGTCCACCGCTCCTCGAACCCGAGTTCCGGATGGGCGTGCAGCGCGCGGCGCCAGGCGGTCAGATCCGGTGCCAGTGCGCTCGCCAGGGGATGAATATTCATGGCGTATCTGCCTCCAGTCGATCGATGGAATCGGCGGCCAGAGCTGCGATTTGCTCCAGCGAGCCTGATTCGTAAAGCGCCACCCGCACCGGATAGACATCTGGCCGCTGGTAAGACGTCCGCGGAGGCAGGTACATGAACGTACCGCTTGCCAGGTTCAACACGGCCACCGCGGCGTCCGGGTGACGTGCGCGCAGATCGAGTTGCAGCTGGCTGTAGGCCTCAGCCGGCACCAGCACGAGGAAGGCATCGCCCAGGCGCCAAACGTTGAGGTAGAACTCTCCCTGCGTGCCTTCACCAGCCAGCTCACGCCGGCCAAGCGTTCGCTCCAGCCGCTCGATTTCATAGCGTTCGGTGGCACTTTTGAGCTGCAGCTCGATGGCGGCACGGCTTGGCATCTGCTTGAGCGGCAGCCTGGTGGTCATGCGCTCCGCGGAGATCGCCCTGTTGACGCTCGGCTTGGGACACAGCCGCCACACGCCCAGGGCGGTGCCAGATTCCTCGATCCCCTGGTACTGCAGCTGTTGTCCCGGGGGGAACATCGAGGTCAGGGCGGACAATGCGGCGTAACCCAGTTCGCGACCGTTCTGGTCGGGAACCGCGACGTCCGCCTCATAGCTGCGTCTGGGAGTCAGATCTCCCGACGGTCCGTGGAAGAAGACGCAGATTGCCCCCGCGGTGTGCTTTTCAACGGTCTCACGCATCGCGCCAACGTAATCTGGAGAGATCAATCGATTGGCGCCTCCCAGCGAGACCGGGTGGCAGGCATAGTTCACGATGGTGGCCGTGACCTTGCCGGTGCGGTCGGTCACGCGCCCGACCAGCAGTGTGTCGTCGGCCTTGGCAAGAAGATTGAGCCCGCACACCTCCCGGCCATTGGCTGGATCAATGAAGTCGCGGTTGTAGGCCAGGCCGCAGTGACCGTACGTCCAGCTCAACGTGGACTCGGTGGCTGCAGACCGTGCGTCCCTGATGAGGCCCTGGCAGAGCGCGGGCAGGGCATCCAGATAGGGTGCGATCAGGTGACCACCGGGACGATCGGCATGTTTCCTGACGTAGGACGGGACGCTGTGGGAATGCGAAGGGTGAATGATCAATTGTCCCGGTGCGAGACCACAGCCGGCCTGGATCGCGGCGGTCATGCGCATCACTTCTTCTTGCGCCAGGATGCAGGCGTCAAGAGCGAGCAGCACCAGCTCATTGCCTCCCGAGTCGTCCTGGAACACCAGGCAGCTGGCATAGCAAGGCCGATGTACACCCTCGGCCACATCGTGCGCCGCGCTACCCCATAGGCGCGCGTATATACCGACCGGTGGTGTAATAACCGTCCGAGCGACCCCGATGCGTCCGCGAAACTCGGGGTTGGAAAGGGTTATCGTCGACTCAGCTGACATTTCTGCTTGCTCCTTACATCAATGCCGACTTGCCTCAGCGTACTCGCCCGCGAGGTGCCGAGCTCATAGACCGGCAACGTCGAAATCCACCGCGACGTGCGCGAGACAGTCCCCAGGCTGTACCAGTCCGGGATGGCGGCGGCAGATCACGAAGCCGTCGGCCTGGAAATAACTCGCGCTCGGCTGGCGCGTGGGCTCGTACTGGCTGTAAGTGAGCCCGGCCAGCTGGCCAACCTTCACCTGGTGGCCGAGCCTGAAGACCGGTTCAAAGATGCCCATTGCCGCGGCGTGCACCTGGTAGGAGCGGCTCGGTACCTGGACGAAGCGGGTGCGCTCGGCCTCCCTGATCGGCTGCAAGGCGTCGATGCGCCGCAGCAGCCCGAAGTGTTGCAGCAGACGCGCCGTGCCCGCGTGCGCGATTGCGAGTGCATCGACTCCGACGGTACCAGCGCCCCCCATCTCGGTGGCGAAATAGAGGCAGTCATTGAGGTGCGCCGAGCTGACGGCACGGCGGGCCTCGCTGTCATCCCGAAATAGCATTGACAGCGGCGCACCGAATACCCGCATCGCCTTCACCGCGGCGCGATCGAGCTCGCTGTTGCCGGACAGATTGGTGAATGCCGTGGGCAGATATTCCAGGGATGCGCCACCGGAATGGACGTCGATCATGACGTCGGCCATCGGCATAAGCACAGTATGCAGATAATGCGCAAGCTGCTGGGTTACACCGCCGCGCGGGTCGCCTGGGAAGGCGCGATTCAGGTTACCGCCATCCAGCGGCGACACCCGCGTGCCGCTGGTCGCGGCGGGGAAATTCAGGCACGGTATGACGATCAGCTGGCCGCGTATCGCAGCCGGCTCTATGGCGCGGGCTACCCGCGTCGCAACGATTTGCCCTTCGAATTCGTCCCCGTGAGTTCCGCCGGTGAGCAGAATGGTCGGTCCGTCACCATTCTTGATCACAACGATCGGGATGCCCACGTTGCCGTAGGCCGAGCGGTCGACAGAATGGGGAATGAACAGGTGGTCTACGCGCTTACCATCGGCGTCGAAATCAATGTCGCACCAGCCATGACCAGCCAAAGACATGCAGCCTCCTGGGACCCGGCGGGCCGATTCGCGCGCGGCGGAGTCGCTCGGCATGGACACGCCCCGGCCCCGCCTGTGGGGGGTTGGACACGCTCATGATGACAGCGCAGCGCAGTCTTGAGCGGGCCTCCGGAGTGCGCCCGGAGTCGTTTGCAGGCTCGAATGAAAACGTTTCCTTAGTATCACATCCGTGCGTTTAATGCGTCAACCTGCCACTGCAGTCAAAAAGTGCTTGCATAGGCCTGCTCTCCAGTGCGAACATTTCGGTCAAGCGGAGGGGGTCGGAATCGGTTCCGTAAAATCGAAGATGCGGATGAAGGGCGGGATGCGGCTCCCGGTTTATCAGGCGGGGACGCGTCGCGACCGCCAGCCGGGGTTGTTGGCAACTTGCAACAGTGTCTGTCGACCAAGGAATGAGATCTGACATGGTGCAGCAACAGGCCCGGAGGCACTGGAAAGATGCAGGCGCACGGCTCGCCTGTCTGGTAGTTATCTCTTCGACGGAATGGTCCTGCGGAGGCGCGACATGTCACGTGTATCGGTTGCTCGGTTGCCTGCGAATCCCGCGAATCCCATTTATCTATCCCACCGGTCGCGGCTGCGCATGAACATGCAGCGGCAGAAGCTCAGCGGATTGGAACGATACGGCCGCGTGACACGCCGGGCGCAGTTTCTCGCTGATATGGACTGGATGGTGCCCTGGGCCCGCATGGCGGAGCAGGTGCAACCGTACTGCGTGCAGCTCGAGGGAGAAGACGCGCCCGCGCCGCGATGGCTCGAGCGCATGCTGCGTATCTACTTTCTGCAGCTGTGGTTCAACCTGTCGGATCTGGCGGTCGAAGAATCGCTGTACGATTCCGCGGCGATGCGTGAATTCGCCCGCATCGATCTGGTGGTGGAGGCGGCACCGGATGCTACGGTGATCGGCCGGTTTCGAGATCTGCTGCAGCGCAAGCGACTGGAAAAGAAGCTGGCCTCGCAGGTTACCGAACAATTGCGGCGCAGCGGCATTCAAATCGAGAATGGCACCATCGTCGACGCAACCACCATCGGCACGCCAAGCTCTGCGCGAGTCAAGCAGGCGTGAACTGCCACCCTGAGCGGCGCAACCTGCGCCGCTGCAGCTGGCGGCCTTGGCAAAGTGCACCACAAGTGCGCAACGCCGATCCCGACCCCGATCCGCGACCGCGCCCGAGAAACGTTTCCATTAGATGCCGCTGGCGCTGAGAGGCGCGGTCAGATCATGCAATTCAAGCCGCTGATCGCCATCAACGCGCTGTCGGTGGTGGGTAACGGCTGCATGGCTGTGCAGCCGATCATCGTCGGCGCACTGGTCGACCGACTGGGATTTACGGAGTCACAAGCGGGGTTCGTCGCGGCGCTGGAAATGACCGGGGTGGGGGTGGGTTTCGTGGTGCTCGTCGGTCTGGCGCATCGATTGCGCCAGCGGGTGCTCGCGAGCACGGGAGTGATCACCATAGCGGTCGCCAATTTGATCGCTTGCTCGGTCCATAGCTACGCCCCGATGCTCGCCATCCAGTTCGTCGTGGGGCTCGGCAGCGCCATGGTGTTCTCGGTGTACCTGCGGGCGGGTGCGGCGCAGGAGCGTCCGGAGCACCTGTTTGCCATCGTCAACGCCGTATCAATCGCCTATTCGGGCATCTTCATGCCCATTACACCGTTCATTCTGGCCACCTGGCAGCTGCCCGGGATCTTCGCGACGCTGGCGGCGATCGCCGCCGTGTCCGCCGTGCTGTTGCCATGGATTCCAGCCGTACCCGCCGCCACGGCGACGAGGCGGCAGCGGGTGGCAGGGACGGCGTCCGCAGCGCTGCTGAACCCGCGGGTGGTGATGGTGCTACTGATGATGCTGCTGCTCTACACCGGGCACGGAGCAATTTGGGCCTACCAGGAAAGGATCGGCGTCAGTCTTGGCATGGACCCGAAATCCGTCAGCCGATGGCTGGGCATTTCGATGCTCACCTGGGGTGTGATCGGATCGATGCTGGCCAGTTGGCTCGGAATGCGGCTGGGGCGCCTCTGGCCGCAGGTCCTCTCATTGGGCGTGTCCGTCGTCGCCGCGTTGCTCCTGGTATTTGGAGACACCCCGGCGCTGTTCGCGCTGGCCTGCGGACTGATTGCGCTGTCCTGGTTCTATGGCCTTCCCTATCAGATGGGGCTTCTCGCCCACTACGACCGCCTCGGACGCCTGAACCTGATCGGCTGCACGATGACGACCGGTGGTGCCGCGCTGGGACCGGCCTGTGCCGCCATGATCGTGGCATCGGCCGGACACTGGCCGGTCGGCGCGCTGGCCGGCTGTTGCTATCTGGTTGGCCTGCTTCTCGTTATTCCACCATCGCTCGAGCAATCGCGCCGACTCGCCGTGCCGGCGGATGCCTGAACCAGGGGAAATTCCATGCCAGCTGCCCATGAAACGACCAACCGCCTGAGACATCCGGAGTTTCACGGCGAGATCGGTGTCGCAAGCCGCGAGATTACGCCTCCAGTCGGCATCCATGCGCGCACCTGGGGCAGTGCTGTTCACGATGTGGCCGAAGGGGTCCACCGGCCGCTGCTGGCGAGTTGCCTGCTGTTTCGTGATCTGGCGCGTAAAACGGAATTGGTCTTGATTACGCTGGATGCGCTGGTGTTCTGGCCGCTCGCCGCCGACAAGATCCGCTCGATCGTACAGACCCGCTGCGGACTGCGGCGCGAGCAACTGATTTTTCACCCCTCGCACTCTCACAGCACCCCCTTTCTGGCCAAGCGGCACCTCGATCGACCGGGTGGAGAACTGATCGAACCATACCTGGAGTCGATCCCGCAGGTGTGCGGCGAGCTGATCGAGCAGGCGCGAGCCGGTGCGCGCGAGTCGATCCTGAGCTGGGCCTATGGGCGCTGCAGCCTGGCGTTCAATCGCGATGCCGTCGATGCGGTCACACAGCGCGATATCTGCGGGCTGAACCTGCAAGAGGCTGCCGATGACACAGTGCTGGTCGGCCGCGTCACCGACCGCACCGGCAAGATCTCGGCCACCATCGTCAACTATGCCTGTCATCCGGTATCGCTCGGCGGCGGTAACCGGCTGCTGTCGCCGGATTACGTGGGCGCCATGCGCGAGCTGGTGCAGCAGGAGACCGGTGGTGCGCCCTGCGTATTCTTTCACGGCGCTTCCGGGGACATGACCCCTCGGCGTAGTTACGAGACGCAGGTCGAGGCGGCGGATCAGAACGGTCGCGAGCTGGGGTTTGCCGCCCTGTCGGTTCTGGCCTCGATGTTTCCGCCCGGACAGCAGCTGCAGTATATGGGCATCGAAGAGTCGGGCACTCCGCTCGGCGTGTGGCGCCTGCGGCCCAAGGATTCGATCAGCGAGCAGCTATCGGCCCAGCTCCCGAGCGCGACGCTGCGGGTGCGCGAAATGCCCACACGTGAGCAGATTCAGGCCCAGCTCGCCACCGCTACTGAGCACTTCGAAATCGAACGTCTCGAGCGCACGCTCGGTCGACGCGAGCTGGCCGGTGACGATTCGCATGCGCAGATGCCGTTCACGGTTTGGCGGCTCGGTGATGCCTTCATCGTCTCGACACCGGCAGAGCCCTACAGCCGCTTCCAGCAGGAATTGCGCAAGGCCTTTCCGGATGCCGCCATTGCGGTGCTCAACCTATCGGATGGCGCAACCACTTATCTGCCCAGCCCAGCTGCCTTCGGACGCGACGTATACCAGGTGCGAATCGCGATTTACGAGCCCGAGGCCCTGCAGCAAATGACTGAAGAGGCCTCAGCCACCATCGTTGCCATGAGCTGAGCGAGGACTCCGGGCCCTGCGGCCGGTGGGCGCGCGCTCGCCTGCCTCCGAGGCTCTCTCCAGTGAAGGCGCTCCAACAGCCCCATCCGGTTCTGATGATGCTGGGACTAAATGTCCTGTGGAGCATCACGCTGGTAGCCAGCAAAGTGGGCATCAACCAGTTTCCGCCGCTGCTTTTCAGCACTTTGCGTTTCACCGTGTTCGCGCTGCCCTTGTTGCCCTTCCTGCGCTGGTACCCGGGACAGATGCGCTTTCTGCTGACTGCCGCGCTGTTGTCGGGCGGCGTGGCCGTCGCCCTGTTGAGCACCGGCATCAAATACTCGGGCAACATATCGGCGACTGCCATCGCCACGCAGCTCACCGTACCCTTTACGACACTGCTGTCGATTTGGCTGCTCGGCGAGGTGGTGCACTGGCGCCGCTGGACCGGGATCATCATCTCTTTGCTTGGGATGAGCATCCTCAGCTTCGATCCGCACATGTTCGACCATAGATTTGGACTCGCGCTGGTCGTCATTTCCTCGGGCCTCGGCGCGCTCGGGCTCATCATGGTCAAGCGACACGCCGCGCGCCTCTGGCCACTGCAGCTGCAAGCCTTGATCGCCTGGAGCGGTCTGGCGTTGATGCTACTGCTGACACTGACGCTGGAATCCGGGCAAGCCGCAGCCCTCGCGCATGCGGACTGGCATGGTTGGAGCGCGGTGTTGATTACGGCGCTGCTCGGTAATCTCACCGCGCACAGCGGGTTCTACACGCTGGTGCGTGCTCACCCGATCAGCAGGCTGGCACCGCTCAACGTTGTCTCTCCCATACTGTCGGTGCTGCTGGGAGTGCTGATGCTGGGGGATCGATTGACGGCCCGGAGCATCCTCGGTGGCGCGTTGGTCCTGACCGGTGTGCTGGTCATCGCCATCCGCGAGGGTAGCATCGTGGATGCACCGCTCTGAGCGCGGGGCGGCTCAGATGCGGATACTCTCGAGCTTCGCGAGGCGTGCGACCAATGGCAGCTCCAGATCCAGAATGCCGCGCGCCAGCGCGGGATGATGTGTGGGCCCGGCGCCGATCCACTCCTCGGCGGCACGATGGCCCGGCTGGGTGGTGAAGCGGAACATGCCATTCGGACCGTCCAACCGTGAGAAGGACCGCCCCGTGATGTCGCCGCCTGCCCAAATCATTCGCCAGGCCCCGGAGGTTGGTGTCATCGCGATGAGCGTTGCCGGACCGTGCCTTAGTGCGAAACGCACCCCCAGTCCGGCGCCGCACTGGCCCGGATAGTATTGGTTCGGCATCACCGTGACCTGCCCATCGGCCCAGCCCGGATCGCCTTCGCCGCCGGCGGCCACCAGGAATTCGTCGCTCGCCGGTTCGCGTACATACAGTTCGCAATAGAGGGCAGCCCCCGACAAAGTCTTCGCCAGCAATCCGGCCATGGCCGCGGGCAGATCCCCGGTGCAGGAAAACGGAATCCCGCTCTCGTGCAGGCAAGATACGCCCAGACAGGCCACGATGCCGATCTGCCGGTTCTGCCGGAGCCAGTCACTGTGGCAGTTCACGGTGCCGAGGGTGGCGCCATGCTCGTCGGCCAGGCGGCGCATTGCCAGCGCGAGACGTGCGCTCGCGGCCGAAGCGTCCGCTGGCGGTGCGTGCCAGCCGGACCGCGCCTGCAGCCTCTCGAGCTCGGCCTCCACATCGGCGGCGGCAACGCGGGCAAACGCCGCCTCGAGTTCTGCGACTGGAACGGTCACTTCACGAACGCCGATGGCCGCGAGTTCCTCGGGGGTGGATTCCACGTCGCGATAGCCGGCAATCGGAGTGCCGATGCGAAGCGCCACGGCGGTGGTGAGTCTGTGCGCGGCCACCGCGGCCGTGATGGAGCGCATGAGTCTGGCCTCATCGCCAGGGTTGCCTGGGACCGCATCCACGACGGCGAAGCGTTTTTGCCCCCTGACCAGACAATTCGAGAGCATCGTTGCGCCGACCAGCGAGGTATGGACCGTCGCCTGCAGATGATCCAGGCCCTCGGGAATAGCGTCCTGCCGGGTTGCGCTCCAGATCAGGATCGGACAGGCAAGATCGCTCAGCGCGGTCTCGATCCACGCCGGCGGAGCGACCATGGCCGGCGCATACACCAGCACCTCGATGCCCGCGGCGGCGATTTTTGGTGCGACACTCCCGGCCTGCTCGTGGCTGGAAATCATTCCAAAATCGATGACCTCGAAATGGCTTTCGAGAACGGCGCGATTTTCGGCAATGATCTGTGCCTGAGTGCGCCGGAATCCCGATCCCATCACGTCGTCGTAGTAACCAAAGAACGCCGACAGAAATCCCAACCGCGCGCGCCGTGTATTTGACAAAGTCACGGTAGCACCCGAGCACGCCCAGGCCTCGTGCGCTTGACCGCTGCAGCACGGCATGGGACGATCCGGAAACGATTCCGCGGCGCTTGTATTGGCATAGATAGGCTGCCTTGCAGGTACCGCAATCATACGCCAGGCACGAATCATCGCCAGAAGCACAAACCAGACCAGGCCTGAGCGGCCGAAGCGGCGTAACGGCGTACGCAAACTGAAGGGCATCCGCGCGGTAGCCCAGCGTGCGGGCGTAGCGGTTTCATCGGTTTCACGTGCGTTCTCGCCCGGTGAGTCGGTCAGCGCAGAGACGCGGGCGCGCATCTTCGAGGCAGCGCGCGCCGTCGGCTACATTCCCGATGCGGTTGCGCGCAGCCTGCGACGCGGCACTACCTCGACCATCGGTTGCGTGGTTGCAAACATCGCCAATCCCACCTTTGCCCAGATCATCACCGGGGCAGGGCAGTCGCTGCAGAGTCATGGCTATGCGATGCTGATTGCCAACTCCGCCGAAGGAGCCCAGAACGAAGTCTCGCAGCTGGAGACACTGCAACGGCACCGTGTGGATGGCATGCTCGTCTCCGTGGTCGATGAGAGCAATCGCGAGACGCGCGCGCAACTCGCCGCGATCAAGACGCCGGGCGTCATTCTCGATCGCGATCTGCCGGGACTGGCGAATTTCGGCCGCGTTCTGTTCGATCACCAGGTGGGCCTCACCGACGCGGTTGCGGCGCTGGCGCAGCTCGGGCACCAACGCCTGGCCTTTATCGGTGGTACGCCAGCTACGCGGCCGACACGGGAGCGCAGCCAGGCGTTCGTAAAGGCCTGCGGCAAGCTGTCGATTACGGGCATCACGCGTCCGGGATCCTATGCTGACGCGCATGGAGAGGCGAGCGCGCACGAGTTGCTGACCAGTACCCCGGCGCCGTCGGCGATCATTGCCGGCAGTAACCAGATTCTGATCGGCGTATTGCGCGCCATCACTACCCTGGGGCTGCGCATCCCGCAGGATGTGTCGCTGGTCACCTGCGACGAGGTGCCACTGATGGATGCGCTGCAGCCAAAACAGGCAGTCATTACGCGCGATCTGCTGCTGCTCGGACGTGAGAGTGCCGAGATGCTCGTGTCGATGATTGGCGGAGCGCCGGCGCGCACCAAGGTTCTACCTGTGAGCTTTCGCTTCGGACCAAGCTGTGGCCGTCCGCGAGCGGGTTCATCGACCAGCGATCGACTGGCTATCGTTCAATGAGTCCTGCACCGTCGCAAGAAATCCAGCAGCCTGCGCGCCATCGATGACGCGGTGGTCGCACGAAAGCACGCAGTGCATCGTGAAGCCTATCGAGATTGCGCCATCCACGACTATGGGACGCTGCGCGACGCGGCCCACCGCCAGCATCATGACTTGCGGCGGACTGATGATCGCGGCGAAGGCGTCTACGCCATGCATCCCCAGATTCGAGAGACTGATCGCGGTCTGAGTGAACTCATGCTGCTGCAGGCTGCGGCGTTCGGCCGCGCTGCGCAGGCGCGCCACTTCCGACTCGATGTCGGTGAGCGATCGGGTTGCAGCGTTTCTGATTACGGGCAGGAACACCCCTTCCGCGGTGGCGACCGCAACACCAATATCGATCGACGGTAACGCCAATGTGCCGTCCGCAGCGGATACGACATTCAGTTCCGGATGCAACCGCAGGGTGTTGGCGAGCGCGCTGAGAATCAGAGTGTTGATCGAAATCGACTTTGCCGTGCCACCATGGCGCAGGCGAGCGATGGCTGCCATGGCCGCATCCATGCGCATCTCATGCGCCACGTAGAAGTGCGGAATCGTACGTTTCGCTTCGACTACCCGTTCAGCAATGAGGCGTCGCACAGCCGAAAATTTCGCGATCTGCGGCGAGCCGGCGGCCGAATCGCCGGCGCGAGGCGCTTTGGCGGCAGACTGCGATGGCATTGCGGCGGAGCCGTCCTCAGCTTGAGCCAACTCGAGGATCGGTGCTCCCACGGCTATCGCGCCGCCGCCTGCCTCGGCCAGCAGGCGTAACACCGTTCCAGATTCCGGCGATTCGTATTCAAGAACGGCCTTGTCGGTTTCGATCTCGGCGATGATTTGGCCGGCGCGGATGCGCTCGCCCACGGCAACTCGCCACTTTGTTACCGTACCGCTATCCATGGATGCCGACAGCGTCGGCATGCCGATGACGATGGTCACTGTTGCAGGCTCCTGAATCAGTCGCCGCTCATCGGCACGCGGTAGCGAGCCACGTAGTCGCGATCGATTTCCCAGCCGAGTCCAGGCCCGCTGGGCAGTGTAAGCATGCCGTTGACCAACTTCGGCCGGTTTGCCACCAGATTCCACCAGATGGGGTCCCGGTCTGGATGGAAGCATTCGACGAAGGTGCCGTTGGGGATTGAACAGAGCAGATGCGAAGCGACCTGCGGTTCCTCGTGATGTCCCATCTGGATGCCAAAGGTCATGGAAGCAGCGGCGGCCCGGCGCCACTCGGTCGGGCCGCCGGACCAGGAGGCATCGAAGTTGCACACATCGATGGCGCCGATCGACATCAGCTCACGACAGGCCGTCGCCGAAAATTCCGACTGGCCCGCGCATACGCGTATTCCGGTTGTGGCACGCAGATCGCGCATATGAATCTTGTCGTTGTCCCAATGGCACGGCTCCTCGAACCAGTAGATGTCCGCCTCGGTCGAGAGATGTACGAATTCGCGCGCTTCGCGGTAGCTGTAGCCCTGATTGGCATCGACGCAGATCACGAAATCGGCCCCCGCGGCGCGGCGCGCCGCCAGTACGCGTGCCGCGTCTTCGGCAGGCGAACGACCGCCAACTTTAAATTTTATGCCGGCAAGGCCGAGCTTGCGCAGCTGTTCCATCTCATCCGCAATGGGGATGTCATCGTAGTAGCCTCCTATGGCGATCATCGGCAGGGCGTTCCTGAAGCCACCCCACAGCTTCCACAGCGGCAGTCCGGCCGATTTACCGAGCGCATCCCAGAGCGCCGTATCGACGCAGGCACAGGCCACCAGACCGAGCCGACGGTCGCGCAGGATATTGAAGGTGGCCGGCCGCGCGGCCTGCCAGCAGGTTTCCAGCTGCGAGCCGTCGCGTCCCAGCAGCTTGGGCGCAATTTCCTGCTGCACGATCGCCGCAATTTCCAGCAGTGCGGCATCCTCATCGCCGGCCCAGGCTTCGCCGACGATGCCACTTTGCGTAGTGACCCGGCACAGCAGCGTCGAGCGGTGTGACATTTGGTAATAGCTGCCGCGATAGATCCGCTTTAGCGGAACACGAATGGCGGTAATGTCGATCGACTCGATCCGCATGCCCGCTGCGTCGGATGGGGAGGAAATCGCAACGGTTGCCGAACGCTGGTTAGTCATGGGTTCACCCTCAGGCGGAAGCGTGCATCAGGTTTTGGGCGGCATCGGTTATGCGCTGAACGCTCGGCAGATAGGCTGCTTCGAGATCGGCCGCGTAGGGGATCGGCGTGTCCGCGCCACCCAATAGAACAACGGGTTGTCGCCAGGGCGCCGGCGATTCTGCTGCGAGCGCAGCGATGACCGAGGCACCCCAGCTGCCGAGTGACGGGGCCTCCTGAACCATCAACAGCCGCCCCGTGCGTAGCACGCTGGCGCGGATTGTGGCGAGATCGAGCGGTCGCAGCACTCTTGCGTCGAGCAGCTCCGCCGAGATGCCGCTGGTGGCGAGGCCCTTGGCTGCCTCCAGCGCGTAGTGCAGCATGAGTTGACTGGCGACAATGGTGAGATCGGTGCCCGGTTTCAGGACATTCACCGATCCGAGTGGCGGCGTCGACTCGTGCTCGACGATCTCGCCTTTTTTTCCGTAGAGCGCCTTGTGTTCGAAGTAGAGCACGGGATCAGGATCGCGAATGGCCGCACGCAGCATCCAATACGCATCCGACGGGGTCGAAGGCACGACAATCTTGAGGCCGGGCACGTTCAGTAACCATTGCTCGGCCGACTGGGAATGCTGGGCGCCGAAACCGCTGCCGGCACCGGTAGCCATGCGGATCGTCAAGGGCAGGGCGATCTGGCCATCGCTCATGTAGCGACATTTTGCGATTTGATTGGCGATCTGATCGAAGCACACTGCCGTGAAGTCGGAAAACATGATCTCCGCCACAGGCCTGAGACCCTGCATGGCCGCACCCAGCGCACAGCCGACGATTGCCTGTTCCGAAATGGGTGTATCGAAGACGCGCTCGGGGCCGTATTTTGCGAACAAGCCATCGGTCACCTTGAATACGCCGCCCCCGGCGCCTATGTCCTCGCCGATCAGGAACACCTCTGGATCGGCAGCGAGTTCCGCGTCGAGGGCCCGGTTGATCGCCTGACGATAAGTGAGCTCACTCATGCGTAGACTCGTGTGTGCAGTGCTGCTGGCGAGGGCGGCGGCCACTTGCGCGCTTCCTGCGAGGCCGCCGACACACGCCGTATGGCCTCGTCGCGAATCGCCGTAATCGTCGCTTCCGCCATCCCGGTCTGGCGCAGGCGCTCGGCGCTGAGCGCGATCGGATCGCGTGCCAACCAATGCTCCAGTTCCCCGGGCGGGCGGTACGCGGCCGGGTCCGATCGCGAGTGTCCGACGAAGCGGTAAGTCAGCGCTTCGAGCATGGTGGGACCGGCGCCGCTGCGCGCGCGCTGCAGCGCTTGCGTGGTGGCCTCGCGTACGGCCAGCACATCGTTACCATCGACCGGAATCCCGGGCATGCCATAGCTTGCGGCGCGGTCGGACAATCGGGCGACCGGAGTGGTGGTGTGAACGGGGGAGTACTCTCCGTAGAGGTTATTCTCACAGACAAAGATGACGGGTAGCCGCCAGATTCCGGCGAGATTCATCGATTCATGGAAGGCGCCGATGTTGGTGGCGCCGTCGCCAAAGAAGCAGAGCGAGACCGCATCCGTGCGCCGGTAACGCGCCGCGAAGGCCAGTCCGTTGGCGATCGGCAGGTGCGCGCCGACGATGGCATTGGAGCCCATGGCGCCGCGCGCCACGTCCGTCAGATGCATCGAGCCTCCCTTGCCGCCGCACAGGCCGCCGGCACGCCCCAGGATCTCGCCGAGCGCACGGCTCAAGGACACACCCATGGCCAGTACGGCGCCGTGTCCGCGGTAGGTGCAGGTCATCGAATCACCACTCTTGAGGGCAGCGCAGGCGCCGGTCGCCACCGCTTCCTGTCCCTGGTAGAGATGAGTGGTTGCGCGCACCAATCCCTGTGCGAACAGCTTCTGGACTTCCACTTCGAATTCGCGGATCACACACATCGTAAGCAGCAGCGCGCTTTCATCCCCCGGCGGCAGTCCTGAGAACGGTTCGCGCGCAGAGTCTGGAGGGTTCATAGGGTCGATTCCATCTGTTGGGTCACTTGGTTGGGGTGTTACTCGCCTGGGGGACGCTCGGTGCCGCTGCGGGCACTCCGTAGTCGGCGAGAAAGCCGCCGTCCACCGCGATTACCTGTCCGGTGATGTACGAGGATTGCTCCGAGCACAGATAGCAGATCAGATCGGCGATCTCCTGAGGCCTTGCCATCCGACGCATCGGAATTCTGTTGAGAATCGGTTCGAGCGCCAGCCGTCCGGTCTTGACGTACTCCTGCACCAGCTCGGATTCCACATAGCCGGGAGCCACCGCATTGACGCGAATCCCCGCCGTCGCCCATTCCACGGCGGCACTGCGCGTGACCGCCTCGACTCCGGCCTTCGAGGCCGCGTAGGGTGTGCGGTTCGGTACACCGCGAACGCCGGCTACCGAGGAAAGGTTGACGATGGCGCCGTGACCCTGCGGGATCATCCGCGCACCGGCGGCCTGCAGGCAGCGAAGAGTACCGTTGAGATTGACATCCTGCACCGAATTCCAGGCCTGCCAATCCAGCTGTGCCAGCGAAGTCCACCGCTGGATTCCGGCGCTGTTGACCAGCGCGTCGAGCCGGTCATGCCGTGCGGATACCTCTGCAAAGGCATGCTCGACGGATTCCTGCGAAGTGACATCAATCAGGACGGTCTCCATGGCGGCGGCACGATCCCCCCGGCGCTCATGAAGACGCTCGATCTCGCGGTCGGCAATGATCACTGACCAGTCGCGCTCGAGGAAGGCCTCGGCGGCGGCCCAGCCGATGCCCGACGCACCCCCGGTAATCACAACGACTCGCTTCGCCATTAGAAAGCTCTCCTAATCAACGGCCCACATGACTGTGCCGGAGGGAATGCCGCGCAACCTGATCGAGATCCAGGACGATGCCCAGACCGCTTGCATTCTCCGGAAGCAGCTTGCCGTGTGCGACACGCTCGTGCGCAGACCGTAGCGTGAGACGATGGCGTACGTCGAAAGGCCGGTCGCGAGGAAACATTTCGATGTGGTCCACCACCGTATCCGCGAGCGCCGCATGCTGGTGAATTTCGGGGAAATCGTGCAAGGACACGCGGCGCCGCCGCTGTGCCAGCGTTTGCGTCAGGGGCAGCACGGCTGAGAACCCGCCGAGCGCGGTAGCATCCAGCCGCACGACCTGCAGCGCGCCGGCCTCCACCAGCGCCATCAGATCGGCCGCCCGCGTGGCCTCATCACCGCAGCCGATCGGAGCGCGCGTGAGCGTCCCAGCGAGCACGTACTGATCGACTGCGTGCAAGGGAAAGGCGTCCTCAATCCAGTCCACGCCCAGTTCACCGAGCGCCGCCAGCGCATCGGCATGTTCGCGCGCCGTACGCCACGACCAGGCAAAATCCACCACCAGGCGGCAGTCAGGTGCCTGGCGCCGCGTCAGCTCGAGGCGCCGTGCCAGCGTTCTCCAATCCTGATAATGCGCACCCTCGACCTTGAGCGCGGCATAGCCCTCGTGAGCGCGCGCGATCAGCCGGTTCGCAAAATTTTCATCGCTCTCGTTGCCGAGCGCGTAGCCCTCCACCAGTTGCACGGGCAACTCGCGCGCGTTGCCGCCCAGCAGGCTCCAGACCGGCACCCCCTGCGCCGCAGCGCGCAGACCCTGCATTGCAAGCTCGAGCAACGACCAGGCGCGACCGAGCACCCCGTCTCGTTCGAGCGCGATGGTCAGCCGATGAAAGTCCTCGACTCTTGCGGGGATGTCGCCGGGATCCGTGCCGATGAACTTGGGGCCCAGCAGGTCCACTATCGCCACGTCGATCGGCGAGCCGCGACTGTGCCCGACCACATCGGCGGCGAGTCCGCCGGTGGTGCGCACGCGCAGCGCGACGTAGCGCCGCGAGGTCACCGAGAAGGTGCCGAAATCAAGCGGCTCGGGCAATGGCACATTGCACGCCCAGGCGTCGATTCGATCAATGGCATCCGGCATCGGTAGTGGTGGACTTATAGTTGCTGCTTGCCGATGGCGGCAGCGGCGCTTAAGGGAAACGTTTCCATACTTTGCCATGCGCCTGCGACGAAATCAATGAACCGCAGGCCGGCAGTGCGGGGCGCGCGCTGGCGCTAATGATGCAGCTCATGCAGCATGGATACGGCAGCGTTGACCAGCAGCTCGGCGGCCTGAGGTCCGAACGGCGAGTTGTAGACCTCCATCGGCCGTGGCTCCTGGTAGGACTCGGCGGGCGCGACATAAATGACGTCCGGTCCCTCATAGCCGGCAAAGATGGTTGTTTCGGCGGGTGAACGGCGCTTGATGGCAACGGCGAGTTCCGCGTAGGGCTCGCACGCCAGGCTGATGAAGCAGCTCTTACCGATCAATAACGCACCGACCTCGAGGGGAAACCCTGGCGTTGCGTACAGGCGCTTGCGCTCGGCGCGCAGCCGATGACGCAGCAGATGCTGCGTTGCATGCTGGATGTCCGGTTCCGCCGCGCCCTCGCGCTTCAGGCGCTCGACACGAGCGCGTGCGTTGTCGATGTCCTGCTCGACCGAATCGTAGACCGTGGGACCGGGGTTGTCGGTCGGCAACGGAACCTGTCGGGCAATGGCGCGAAAGGCCTGGTGCCCGGTCGAGGCAGGCTGCTCCCGCACCATACCCAGAGGAGCGCCTGATTCAACCACGTGATCGATGGTAGCCGGGTATCCTTCCATCGGCAGCGCGAAGTATGCCTGCGCCGCCGCGCAGGCCAGCAGGTGTCCGCATCGTTCCACCTCCGTGATGTCGGCGAGGAAGCCGCGCAACGGCCCGACATTGCCTGCTCCTGCCTGCAGGAACAGGCAGGGGGCGGAGGTGATGCCTTCAAATACATCTCGCGTCACGCCTGGGTAGTCGGGGCTGATCAGGGTATTCCCGGGGCCCAGGAAGGTTGGATGGCATCCATAGGTGACGATGGCGGCGATGGGGCTGCCATCGATGCCATCCAGGCGGATCACACCGACATCCGGATCGGCGAAGCCGGCGAGATTCGGCCCGGTGATCATGCGACCCCGGTAATTGAGGTCCCGATTGACCCCGATGCGGCATTCTCCGATGCCGCTGTGGGCACGCGCCGCCCGCCGCCCCTGCCAGGCCTGCTCTGCCGCCTGTGCACTGCGCTCGGGCAGAGCCGCCACATAGGCGGCCACCTCCGCGGCGCCCTCGCGATCGTAAAAATCCTGGGTGATCGGTCCGGCGTGATTGTGAGTCACATACAGCCAGATGCGGTCCAGGGGCAGGCCGGTTCGGGCTCGAATGGCCTCGCGGATTGCAGTCACCTGCGGCACGGAGAGCAGTACCAGGTCGTAGCTCACCAGGGCCACCGCGTCCGCCTCTGTCCCCAGCACCACGCAGGAGATACACAGGCGGCGATGAATGCCGTTGCCGCGCGCGTGTTTCTGCGCCATCCACATGCCGTTGGGAAAATTCCACGCCGGCGTGATGTCGGAGCGGCCGAAGCCGGCAAACAGTTGCTGGGGATCGAGACTGGCCATGCGACGCTCCTGCAAGTGATCGAGAGTGGAAACGTTTTCTCTAGCGCCGTCGAGCGCCGCTCACCAGTCGCCCACCGCGCCATCCTTATAGAAGACCCGCTGCGGCAACTCCTGCTGGAACGGATGCTCGGCGACGGCTGCTTCATTGACCTCCACGCCCAGGCCGGCTTTCTCGCTCGCCGTTACCGTGCGCGTCTTGCGATCGATGGCATGGAAATCGCGTACCACGTCGGCGCGCCACGGGACATCCTCGCTGACGGTTTCGCAGATCGCGTAATCGGGCTGCGAAAATCCAAACTCGAACGATGCCGCAGTGCTGATGGGTCCCTGCGGATTGTGGGGTGCCAGCGCGATACGATAGGCCTCTGCCAGGGCCGCGATCTTCCGCGCCGAGGACAGGCCGCCGCAATGCGTGATGTCGGGCTGCGCCACATCGCAGCCGCGGGCCGCGAACAGGTCCCGGAACTGATTCAGCGCCGTCAGACGCTCGCCGGTGGCAATCGGAGTAGAGACCGCGGTCTTGATGCTGGCCAGCGCGACGATGGATTCCGGCCAGCAGGGTTCCTCGAGAAAGTAGAGCCGATAGGGCTCCAGTGCCTTGGCGAACTGCAGGCCCATGGTCGGCGAGGGGCGGGCGTGACAATCCACCATGATGTCGATCTGTGGCCCAACCGCTTCGCGCATTTTGGCCACGGCCTGCTCGGCCGCTCGAACAGGCCCCAGCCCTTCCAGCACACTGGTGGGCGGCACGGCCATCGATTTGAATGCCGAATAGCCGTTGGCAACCGCCTGGCGGGCCAGGTCCGCGAAGCGCTCTGCGTCCTCCGCAGCGGTTTCATAGAAGGCCTCCATGCGTCCGCCGCCGAGATGACAGTAGAGACGAATGTAGTCGCGTACGCGACCGCCCCAGAGACGGTGACAGGGCACGTTCAGGAGCTTCCCGGCGATATCCCACAGGGCGATATCAATGCCCGAGATGGCGGTGGAGCGGACGATGCCGGAGCCGTGCCAGAAGTGCTGGCGGAACATCATCTGCCAGAGGTGTTCGATCCGTCGCGGATCCTCGCCAATCAGCAGCGTGGCCAGATCTTCGAGTGCGCCGACGACCGCGCGGGTATGCCACTCGAGCGTGGCCTCGCCCCAGCCGAACAGGCCAGGCTGGTCGGTCTCGACCTTGACGAAGATCCAGTTGCGCATGCGCGCGTGACAGATCAGTGGCGTAATGGCGGTTATCTTCATGGCAGGGCAGCACCGTAATAGTGTTGAATCGGAGCGGCAGAGGCTCGGAAAGCCGGCAGCGGCAGACCGGCGATATCGACGCGCAGTGAAAACACGCCACCGGAGAGGGGCTCCGTCGCCAGTTGCTCGGGCGTCAGGCCGTAACGGGCCGTGGTGATGTACAGCGTCCGCAAATCATCATCACCGAAGCAGCAGGCCGTGGGCCGTGAAACCGGCAGGCGCACGCTGCGATCCAGGCGCCCGGCCGGACTGATGCGGATCAGCATGCCCGCGTCCCAGCGCGCATTCCAGAGGTAGCCTTCCTGGTCCACGGCCGCCCCATCCGGTATGCCGAGCGTGCTGCTGCTGAAGAAGGGTCGACGCTGCATGAGCGTGCCGGTGTCGTCATCGAACCGGTGAGCATAGAGCCAGCCGTTGGCGGAATCGGCGATATAGAAGGTGCGGTAGTCGGGGCTCCAGCAGATTGCATTCGGACAGCCCAAGTGCGCATCGATCGAGCTCGCCCTGCCATCGCCGATGCACCAGATCTGCCCAGCGGAGGCGGCGATGCCCGTAGCGCCAGGGTGCAAATTATTGGACATGGTACCGACCCAGAGCCGGCCTGCGCGATCACAGTGTCCGTCATTGAATCGGCTCAAGCCGCAGACGTCGGGCAGCGTAAACAGCCGTTGCTGCCGGCGCGTGACGAGATCAAAACGAATGATGTCGTTGGTGCCGCGTACCAGCAGGCCGCCATCATCCGTAAGGTCGATGCCGGTCACGAGTTCGGGGAAATCCCAAAAATCGACCTCGTCGGTGCCTGTGTTCCAAAAGAACACGCGGCCGGGTGCGGTGACGTCGATCCAGTAGAGGGTCGATGCCTCGGCACACCAGAGCGGCGTTTCGCCCAATTCATTGCGGCAGTCGATGCGCAGCTCAATCGCCTCGCTGGATGTCATTGCCGGGGTCCAGCGCTCGGCACCACGGAGAACGTGATGCGCTGCTCGAACACCTGGCCGGGCTCGAGCACGACGAAATGCTCGCCGGCCGGATGGCCGGAGCGGGCATTGAGGCCATCGGTCGCGTGGCTGGTGGGCTCGAAGCAGAAGAAATCCTTCCCTGACGGAACCCACAGAACCGCGTGCTGCATGCGCGGTGCGGTCGTCAGCTGGATGCTGAGGCCCCGTGCCGGCCATTGGATACGGGCCTGGCCGTCCCAGCCGTCGAATTCGGCCGCCACGGGCAGATCCATCACCGCCTTACCGCGGCGGAAGCCGTCGGCGTCCGGGTTCGGGCCGCGCTCGAGCGGCATCAACTCATCATCCCAGCCCCATTGCGTCGGAAGCTCGGCTGCCAGGACGGCATCGACGCGGTTAGCGAAGTAGGGATGAAGTCCAACCCCCACCGGGATGCGCTGCGAGTCGAGATTGCCGAGCACCATGGCGACGTTTACCTGCGTCGGGTCGACGCTCACCGTCTGCGTGCATGCATACTTCAGGGGCGCCTGCGGATCGTACGAGAGCGTCATGGTGGCGCTGCGACGATCCAGCTGCGTCAAAACCCACGGGCGAGTCCAGCCATCACCGTGCGAGGAGTGCTTCTCCGGCAATGCATTGAGAGGATAGGTCAGCTCGCGGCCCTCGAAGCGGAAGCGGCCATTGCGCAAGCGACCGCCATAGGGCGTCAGTGGAAAGCACGATGCCCCCAGTGCCCAGGGCCCCGCGAGCGGTCGATCGATGGCCGGCCGCAACACATCGACCAGGGTATCCCCCACCTGCACGTCGAACCGGGTGAGCGCCCCGAATTCCGGAGCGAGCCCAACCGTGATCGGCCCATGTCTCAGAAATATCCGCTTGAGAGCATTCAAGCTGCGCTCAGTTACGCGCCTTGGCCCAGACGCTGGCAACGGCTCGCTCGACTTGCTGCAGGGTAAACTGGATGTCGTCCGCCGTATGTGCGGCCGAAATCGAGCACTGCTTGGTAGCGATGGGCACAAAAAATACACCCTGCTCGTTGAGTGCGCGGCGCAGAGCGACATCGCGCTCAAAGTCATGATGTTCCAGAATATCGTGGAAGTCGACCGGGGCCTCGGGCATCAGGTAGTAGGAGAAGGCCGAGCCCTGGCGCGCGACGCTTGCCGAAATGCCGTGCGCCGCAAATATGCGCCGCAACCCGGCTTCCATTTGCTGGCCCAGCCTCTCGCTGTTCTCATACACCGCGGTTCGATTCGCCAACAGGTATTCGATCGTGGCTATGGCGGCCGCCACCGCCACCGGATGTCCATTGTAGGTTCCCGCCACCAGCGGGCGCTTGGCAGGGTCCGGGTGCATCACGTAGTCCATGTACTGCCGCTTGCCGCCCATGATCGCCATTGGAAAGCCATTGGCGACCGCCTTGCCGTAGGTGACCAGATCCGGGAGCACCCCTGAGACTTCGCTATAGCCGCCCAGGGCGTGGCGAAAGCCGGTCTTGACCTCGTCGAAAATGAGCAGGAACCCCAACTCATCGGCCAGCTTTCGCAGGCCCTGCAGATAACCGTCCCGCGGCCGCACCACGCCGACATTCTGCAGCACCGGTTCGGTGATCATTGCCGCAATCGGGAACCGACGGCAGAGGTAGCGAACCGATTCGAGATCATTGAAGTTGATCGGATGCACGAAGCGGGTACTGGTCAGGGTAGTGCCGGCACCCGAGGGCTTGAGCGGGTATTCGCCCGGCGAGACCCGCGGTCCGATTTCCGCCAGCGTATTGAAGACATTGCACGCCAGCTCATCGTGATTACCGTTGTAGCCGCCCTGTACCACGATGAAGTGCTGGCGTTGCGTGACTGCACGGCTCAGGCGTATTGCCAACGCCGTGGCCTCGCTGCCGGTGTTCAACAGGCAGAGTTTCTCGACGGCCGGCACGTTCTTGCAAAGCAACTCCGCCAGCCGCCCTTCCAGTACGGTGGGACCCGCCCCGTAGAGGCTCTCGCCGCTGCGCAGCACGTTGATGACCGCATCGTTGATGGGGCCGAAGTTGTGGCCGAGAAAGTGCGGCGCAAAGGCCGCGTGATAGTCGATGTAGCGCTTGCCGTCGATGTCCCACAGATAAGCGCCCTGCGCTTTGACGAAGGCGATGGGCGGGTCAATGATGCGGTTGGTCGAACTGATCCCCCCGGGAATATAGGCGCCGTTATGCGCCAGCAGGGAGGCCAGCTTGCCGCTCACGATTTCGACCATGTTTCGACCACCCTGCGTCCGGGCGTACACGCCATATTGTTCTCGAGCCCGGGTGGTGTAACGTTACATTACGGCTGGCCGGGTCGCAACCTGCAGCAGACCAAGGCGCGCGGCGCGCGGGTCGTTGCGCGCACGCATCAATCGAGCCGGCCCACCGGCTCGATTGCCGCATCGGACCGTTGACAGTTCAAAGATGTTACGTTACAAGTGCTAGAAGAAGCGCGTAGAAGCGTCAAGATTCCGAACAGCTGTTGTTATTTTTCTCCGCCGCACTGCTTGCAAGTCACTTGTAACGTTACATAGAAACTGATCTGCGACTAATATTCCCGAGGGAGGAAACTGTAGCCATGAGCGCGATATCGTCCGAAAGTGGTGCACCGGTTCGAGGACTTCCGGGGTTGCTGGTGACTTGTACGGCCGTCGGCCTGCTGGCGCCGCATGGATCTGCCAATGCGCAGGTCGCGGGCGCGGAAGGCCCGCAGCTGGAGGAGGTCATAGTGACCGCGCAGAAGCGCGAGGAAAATGCCAAGGACGTACCGGTCACGATGGCGGTATTCAGCGGTGCCGATCTCGAGCAGCAGGGGCTGCAGGATCTGACCGACTACGCGAAATTCGTACCGGGGCTTATCTACAGCGGTGAAGGGTTGGGCGGCGAGCGTTCCGGTCCCAACATCGTCATCCGCGGCATCTCCAATTCCCGTCTCGGCGATTTCGAAACCAACGTCGCGACGGCCACTACCGGCTACGTTTATGGCGAGGTGCCAGCGTACGCCCTGGATCCGCAGCTGGTCGATACGCAGCGCGTCGAGGTCCTGGAGGGGCCGCAAGGTACCCTATACGGTGCGGCCGCCATGGGAGGGCTGGTTAAAATTGTGCCGAACGCGCCGCAGTTCAACGAATTCACGGCGAACTTATCCGGCGGCCTGTCCGTGCTCGACAGCGGCTGGGGCGCCAACAACGTCGGTTATACCACCTCCCTGACTGTGAACAGTCCCTTGTCTGACGTCCTGGCGCTGCGCTTTTCGTTTTACGAAACCCAGGATCCGGGCTACCTCAACGTCCATCTTCTGACGGGCAATCCGAAAGACGTCTACGGTCCTAACGTGCTGGTCGGATTCAACTCCGAGCAGGCGCAAACTTATGGCTATGGGGAGTATCTCAAGGACGTCAACAAGAGCCAGGCGGCTGGGGGCAAGGTCGCACTGAGGTTCAAGCCGAACGACCAGTTCGAGGCGACTGCGTCCTTCTTGTACGATGCCAAGTCAACTGACTCGCAGCCGTTCTACGAACCTGACGTATCCACTGGGTCCGGCAGCCCTCTGCTCGCCAATCAGTTCCAGCTCCAGCCGGAGAACACGAACTATTCATTGGCATCACTGAATATGACCTACGATTTCGGCTTCGCGTCGCTGCATTCGATTACCGGCTGGACCGATCGCAGCTACAGCAACAATACCGACTTTGCCGGAATCACCTATGGGGCGCTCGGTGGCAACGGAATCGTGCCCTTGCCGAGTCCGGCGCCGTTGACCTTCAATGTGGACACCCGCCTGCTGAGCCAGGAACTGCGCCTGCAGGGGGAAGAGAAGGATCTTCTCTGGAGCGGATCGGGTCTCGACTGGACCGTCGGCGGCTTCTTTCAGAAGGAAGAGCGCGACGCCTTTGGTAATGTGACGGTGGGTCCAGCATGGCTCACCGACGCAGTGGCTCCGCTGACAGCGCCGAATAGTGGCACCGACACAGTTTGGTCCGGCCAGTATTCCTCCACCTACTCCGATCGCGCCTTTTTCGGAGACGTCACCCTTCACCTCACACCCGATCTGGCGCTCGCCGGCGGGCTGCGCTACTCGAATCAGAGCGTGGTCTCGACGCGCATCGACTTCAGCGACTATTTCGCCAGTGCCCCGCCCACGGGTAACAGCGTCATTCACGAGCCGGTGCAGGAGAGCAAGACCGTGCCTCGAGCCACCTTGACCTACGCGGTGACCAAGGACGTCAATTTCTATGCGACCTACTCGGAGGGTTTCCGCATCGGCGGTGACAATCCCACCGGTAATTACAGCACGCCAGGTTGCGCCGCGGCGTTGAAGATATTCGGCATTACCGCGGCTTCTACGGCAAATTTCAAATCCGACGACCTGAAGAACTACGAGCTCGGCCTGAAGACCTCTTGGGATGACGGCAGGATCAGCGCCAACATCAGCGGTTTCCGCGAGGATTGGACCAACCTTCAGAGCACCATTCAGCTGGATCAAGTAGTAAGCGGCTGCGGCGCCTCGTTCGTCAGCAACGCGGGCGCGGCGCGAATTTATGGCAGCGAGGCTGAGGTGAGGGCGGCGCTTACCAACCACTGGCAAATTCAAGTCACCGGGCAGTACGCGGACGGCAAGATCGTATCGGTGGTCAAGGGCTCGACTGGGGTGGTCGGGGCTCCGCTGCAGTCCGCGCCCAAGACTCAGGTGTCGGCGGGAATGGCCTATACCTTCAATCCTCGCGCGGAATGGTCTACGACCGCGCGCCTTGACTATGCATACGTTGGTTCCCAGAATTTCAACAACACCAACACACCCATCGATCCCAACTACCTGTTGCCCGGGTACGGTGAGGCCAATCTGCGATTTTGGGCAGATCACGACAATTGGGAGTACACGTGGTATGTCAACAATTTGACGAACACCATTCCCGAGCTTGGCGTGTACGAGGCCGCGGGGGGACCCGGCAATTACGCCGGAGCCTTCGCTCAAGGCACACAGCGGTTCATTACCACGAGTGCGCCCAGGACCTTCGGAATCAAGATCACCAAGAGCTTCTGAGAAAACGGCCTCAATGATGCTTTCGAACGCTCGCCCCTCATGGCATTCTGCCCGGAGGGGCGAGCAGAGCCCTCAGCGGGAGCATCAGCTCGAGGCCTTGCGCCGGTGAACCAGTGAGCAAGCTCAGTGCTGTGCCGCGTGCAGCGGCAGGTGCGAGTCGTCCGGTGGCGGCTCGGGACACCCTGGAGTTGCGCGACTCGGAGTTTGCCGGAGCGGTCGGGGTGGCGCGAGCAAATATCAACCCGCCTCCCGGGATTTTTGCGCGCACCTGGGGCAGCTCCAAGCACGATATCGCTACCGGCATCCACAAGCCACTGCTGGCCACCTGCGTGGTGTTCGCCGACAGCCAGCACACGACGCAGCTGGTGCTACTGACGCTGGATTTGAGCTGGTGGAACTCGAAGCCGGACGAGCTCGATTTGCGGACCGCAATTCTCGAAGGAACGGGGCTTCAGGAGCACGAGCTCATGTTGCACCCCTCGCACACGCACAGTGCACCGCGAACGGCTCTGGAATTTGCCGATCGGCCGGGCGGGCACCTCATTCCGCAATACCGCCAGATGCTGCAGCAGACCTGCATCGAGCTGGTCGCTGGCGCCCGCGCGTCGCTGGCGCCGGCAACCCTGACGTGGCGCGCGGGTCACTGCGGGCTGGCATTCAACCGGGAGCTGCCGGTACCGGGCCGGGATCAAATCCTCTGCGGCCTGAACCCGGCCGCGAAAGCCGACGATACCTTGCTGGTGGGGCGTGTGGTCGACGGGGCCGGGCAGATACGCTGCACGTTCGTGAACTACGCCTGCCACCCGATTTCGCTCGGTGGGGCCAACACCCTGATCTCACCGGATTACGTCGGCGCCATGCGCGAGACCGTTGAGGCGGGGTGCGGCGGCGGGGAGTGCGTGTTCCTGCACGGCGCGTCGGGCAATCAGGCACCGCGCCGCAGCTTTGAGCAGGATCCGGCCATCGCGGACCAGAACGGCCGTGAAGTGGGTTACGCGGCACTGTCGGTGCTCACCTCCATGTTTCCGCCGCAGGTGTCTCTGACATACGCTGGGGTGGAAGAGTCCGGTACCCCGCTTGCGATCTGGAAGGAGCAGCGGAACAAGTCGAGCACCACGCTGAAATCGCGTCGCGTGACCGTGCGCCTGGCGATTGCCGATCTGCCGAGCAGCGAGCAACTGCGTCGTGAGATCCGAGAGGCCAGCGAGAGCTACATGATCGAGCGGCTCACGCGACGCCTGCTGGCGCGGGAATCCGTGGGCGATGGCAAGGAGGGCGACTTCTCCTTCACCATCTGGCAGCTCGGAGACTCGTTCATTCTCGGCACCCCGGCCGAGATGCACACGGCGTTTCAGCTGGAATTGCGCCGCCGATTTCCGCACAACAGCGTCGCCGTGCTCAATATCGTCAACGGTTACGCCAGTTATCTGCCGCCGCGGGAGGATTACGCAGTGGGCGCCTATCCGGTGCGCGTGGCGCTGTACCGCGAGGGATCGACGGAAACGGTGCTCGAGGCTGCCGATCAAGCGATGCGGGAACTGCTGGCAGAGTCTGCAGAGACGCCCTGATGTCCGCTCGGTGCGGGCCGCGCTGAGCAAACAATTGCATTCGCGCCGCAACGGTTGAGCGGAACCTCCGTCCACCACCAGGCCTACTCGGCAGGAGAGCGTTTTGTCAGCAGTCAGCCAACTTTCGCTCAGCATGCTCGACTATGTCGAGTTCTTCCTATTCGTCGCGGCGCTGTCGCTGGTTGGATTTCTTGCTGGACGCGGTGAACGTGCCTCCTCGGCAGACTATTTTCTGGCCGGTCGCAGACTTCGATGGTATGTGGTCGGTGCCAGCTACATTGCGGCAAACATCAGCACCGAGCAGTTCATCGGCATGGTGGGCGCGGCATATCTCCTGGGGGTATGTCCCGCCCTCTACGAGTGGTTGAACGTCTTTACATTCCTGTTCATGATCTACGTTTTTGTACCGTTTCTGCTGGCTTCGAAGGTGGTGACCATCCCGGAATTTCTGGCCCAGCGTTACGGCCCGGCGGTGCGTCAGACCTTCGCCTTCGTAACGGTCATCGCCAACGTGGTCATCTTCATGGCTGCGGTGCTGTATACCGGTGGCCTTGCGTTGCACGGCTTCTTCGGCTGGCCGATGCCTGCCTGCATCATATTGACAGCCGTGTTCGCGGGTACCTGGGCGGTCTATGGGGGCCTGTCGTCAGTTGCGTGGACTGGCGCATTCACCGCCGTCGTCAAGTTTGCCGGCGCCTCGGCCGTCACCGTACTGGGACTACTCGCGGTCAGTGGCGATGGCAACATCGTTCATGGGTTCCACATAGTGATCGAGCGCAATCGCGCGCTCTCAGGCGTGTGGCACCAGGCGCTCGAGCATATCCGTCCCCACCTCACGGCGGCTGATAGCTACAACCGCCTGTCCGTAGTTCAAAGGCCGGATCATCCGCTGACGCCGTGGACGGGTCAGTTCTTCCTGATCATGTCCGTGAGCATCTGGTACAACGTGCTCAACCAGTTCATCATCCAACGCATCTTCGGATCGCGCAGCATCTGGGACGCGCGCATGGCAGTGGTGTTCGCAGGCTACGTCAAGCTGCTGCTGCCCCTGATTACGGTGTTGCCAGGACTGATTCTGTTCGCGCTGCATCCCGAGTACCTGCTCGGCGACTGGCTCGATGCGCAGCACCAGGCGGATCAGGGCTACATCGTTCTGGTGAAAGACTTGTTGCCGGTGGGCATGCGCGGCCTGCTGCTGGCCGCGCTGTTCAGCGCGGTGCAGGCGACCATAACCTCGGTGGTAAACTCGACCGCCACCATTCTGACGATCGACATCTATGTGCCGTTGTTTCGGCCGCAGGCGACTGATCGGCAGAAGGTGAACTGCGGCGTATGGGCTTCGATCGCGACCATCGTCTTGGGCATCGTGATCGCGATTTGGCTCAGTACCTCCGGCGGCAGCATCTTTCAGTACATGCAGACACTCAATGCGTTCTTCGCCCCTCCGTTCGCGGCGATCTTCGTGCTGGGTTTGCTTACGCGCTACGTCAATGCCACTGGAGCGATGACCGCCATCGTCGGCGGATTCGCACTCGGCGTTGCACTCAAGCTCTCTGGTGTGTTCCTGCCGATGCCCGGATGGTTCTATCCCTTCGCCAACCAGGCGGCCATCACCTGGACGGCCTCGATGGCACTATGCCTGCTCGGCAGCCGGTGGCGGCGCGGGCAGGGACTACCTCAACCCGCCTCCGTCACGCTGTGGGACAAGGCCGCGCTACTGCGAGAGGGACTGGGAACCCTCGGCAGGCTCGACAGCGTGATCCTATGGTCTGCGGGGTTCGTGGTGGGTATCCTAGGCATGATGTTTGTATTTTCCGATCTCGTGTTTCCCTCCAAGTAGCAGGCCATGGCGCGATCCACGCGTGCGAATCGCTTTGATGGCAAGGTAGTCATTGTGACCGGCGCAGCCCATGGCATCGGCCAGGGTATCGCGACCGCGTTTGCGCACGAGGGGGCGAGCGTCTTTGGGCTGGATGTCGACGCAGCGGGGCTGCGGGCGACTGAGCAGGCGCTGCTCGCAGCCGGCACCCGCTTCACGGCCATCGTTGCGGACGTCTCCATGCCTACGGACATCACGCGCAGCATTGAGCGCATCCAGAGCGAGGCCGGTCGAATCGATGTCCTGGTGAACAATGCCGGCATCAACATGAACAAGCGCATTGCGGAACTAGAATTGTCCGATTGGGAGCGCGTTTTCAATATCAACCTTCGCGGCGCCTATCTGATGAGCAAGGCCGCCTGGACGGCGCTTCAGGCCGCTGGCTCGGGCAACATCGTCAACATGGGATCGGTGATGGGGCAGGTCGGCGGGGTCGGCGCACCGGCGTACTGCTCCACCAAGGCGGCGCTGATAATGCTGTCACGCTGTCTCGCCAAGGACGGCGCGAGCAGCGGTATTCGAGTCAATTGCATCTGTCCGGGCTACATCGACACGCCGATCATGGACCGCGTGCTCGATGCCATGCCCGACCCCGCACAGGCTCGTGCCGATCTCGTTCAGCGGATGCCTCTGCGCCGTCTCGGCAGCCCGCAGGACATCGCCGCAGGTGTGCTGTTCCTGGCCTCGGAGGAAGCCGCCTACATCTCCGGCATCGAGCTGACGATCGACGGCGCGGTCACCGCTACGCAGATCGATTAGATCCATGCCTGAATGGCCTCGCGGGTTGCTGAATTGGAAGCGGGCATGAGCACACGCAGGCGCCAGCCTGGTGCAGGACTAAAGCCTGCGCGCGCCACGCTGAATGATGTCGCCCGCAAGGCCGGCGTCTCCGTGATGACCGTCTCGAACTTCGTTCGTGGCAAGCCCGTCAGGGCCAAGACCAAGAAACGAGTGGAGCAGGCGATCGCACTGCTGAACTACCGGCCAAACCGCAGTGCGCGCAGTTTGCGCCTGTCGGAGGAATCTTCCGTTGGCATCGTGATCGCCGATAGCGATCCGGCCTTCCTGAACGATCCGTTCATCTCACGGCTGGTGAGCGGCCTGAGCAACTATCTGAGCAATCTGGACTACACGCTCGATGTACAGGGTGTGACTCCGGAACGTTTCAGCGATGCCACCATTCTCGCCAAATTGGGTAACGCGGCGCTGTGCGCGATCCTGTGTGGGCCGCGGAGCCTGCGGCGAGATCATATGGCCAATTTGCAGCGCCTGGGCCAACCGATTGTCGTGTTTCAGGAAGTGTTCAAGTCGCCTGCACCCAATGTCGCAATCATCAGCCAGGATGATCTCTCCGGCGGCATGCAACTCGGCGAGCACCTGCTCAGCAAGAAGGTCCGCTCGGTGATTTTCGTTCGACCAGCCCTGGACTGGTGCGCGCTCGAACAGCGCGAACGCGGGCTGCGGAACATTCTGGGGCATGCAAGCACCGCGATCGAGGTGCAGACGCTGAGTGCCGCATCTGAGCGCTTCGACGATGTCCAGCGGGTCATGATGGACTGTCTCGCCAAAGGCACGCCGGATGCCATTGTCGGGGCAACCGACTCCATGGCCGTCGCTGCCCTGAAGAGTTGTGAGCTCTCCGGGCGGCGGGTGCCCAAGGATCTCATGGTCGCAGGCTTCAACGGGTTTGACGTGTGGCGCTTCACCACACCGACCCTGACAACGGTGGTATCGCCCGCCTATGAAATGGGCCGTCATGCCGGCGAACTGCTGATTGGCCGTCTTCAGAATGGTGAGTTCGCCAAGCGCCGCTTGGTATTGCCCGTGCGGCTGCAGATCGGCGAATCCACCGCCCGCTGATCAAGGTCGGACAGCGGGGCCTAGGCGGCGCGCAGACTCGCCATGCGCACGACGCTGCGGGCCGAGGGCAAGGCAATGGCGAGCGCGCACAGGTAGCAGATGCCCGCGAACACACCGATCGGCCCGTGGTCGTGTCCCACCAGCAGGAATGCCGCAATGCCTGGCCCCGCAGCCATGCCGGCCGTCGACATCATCGTGCCGGCCAGGGCGGCGCGCCCCTTGGGATCATGCGCCGCCAGGAGACCCATTTGGTAGGGCAGGCCATAGAACCAGGACAGTGCGATCAACCCCGAGGAGGTTGCGAAGGCGACTGGCGTGGTACCGAAAACGAGTAGTAACACGGCGATGCAGGATGCGCCCAGAGAAATCACCTGCGGCACGATGCGTCCCAGGGACAGACTCAGTAGCCGTGCGAGCAATGATCCACCCACACCCCACAGCAGCATCGACATACCGAGTGACTTGCCCACCGCATGCTCGGTGAGCCCGGCCGCGATGCCGATTCTTTCCTGGAAGGCCCAGATGGCGCCGTGTCCGGTGTAGATCAACAGCATCATGCCCAGCAGCGCCAAAACCGGCAAGGGTATCGCCCACGGCACCTTAGCCCTGGCGCTGGCCACACCCGATGGCCTGGTGCCGATCATCTGGGAAGGAATCCAGGGGATCACCAGCAGCGCCAGCAGCGTGATGAACGAGAGGGTCAGCATGATGCCGGGGAGGCCGTGGAGCTGCAGGATTGAGGCAGATAGCAACGTCAAAACACCCGAGTAGGCGATACAGATGGCATTCATGATCGCGAAGCTGTTCTCCGGCTTGGAACTCGAGGAGGCCAGACTCGAGGAGATGCAGAAAGCGGACGCGGCGCCGATCCCCGATAGAAATCGCAGTGGCAGGAGCCAATGGAACTGGCTGACGAAGCAGGTCGCTACGTTTGCCGCGACAATGGCGCTTACGGCCAGCAGTGCGAAGCTCGAGCGCCTGACTCGGCCGACTGCGCCGATCAGGCAGAGGATGCCAAGCGTAAGCCCGGTGAGTTCAACAGCTGCAACAATGCCGGCCTGTCGCTCGGTGAATCCGCGCAGATCGACCAGCGCCCCGACGATCATGGGCTGCACCACCAGCGGTGTGTTGCCGGCCATGGCGTAGGCGCTCATCGCGGTGATGGTTTTGATCTGCTTCACACAGCGTGCTCATTTGGACAGCCGGAGCATAGCTCCTCGAATGGCTGCGGCCGCCATATGGGGAGCACAGCAACCGGCGGCAAAGTCGAATCTAAATGTAACGTTATACGTAGATCTGACAAACTTCAAGGAAGCAGCGCTTTGGGCCTGGAACTGGCGCCACGCCTTGATCTTCGGTTAACTTTCGACCGGGGGAAAGGTTTGACAGATGCTGCTTGGACTGACCTGGTGACCACTGACTGCGCTCGCGCCGCGGGTGTTCGATGACGACAGCTATCGAGTCGGGCTCGCTCCGACACGAAATCGGTACCCGTCAGCTGAGCATGATCGCCGTTGGCGGCGCGATCGGTACCGGCCTGTTCTTCGCCAGCGGCAGCGCCATCGCCCAGGCGGGTCCTGGGGGTGCGCTGCTGGCCTACTGCATCATGGGACTGGCGGTCTATTGCATGATGCAGTCACTGGGCGAGATGGCCACGCAGCTGCCGATCGCGGGTTCTTTTGAGGCCTACGCGGAGCGCTTCGTCGATCCTTCGCTGGGGTTTGCCGTGGGCTGGAATTACTGGTTCAGCTGGGCCATCACGCTGGCAGCCGAGCTGGTCGCCGGCGCCCTGATTGTGCAGTTCTGGTTTCCGCACTCCAATTCCGCACTCTGGGCCGCGGCTTTTTTTGCGCTGCTGCTGGCGCTGAATCTGCTATCGGTCAAGGTCTATGCCGAAGCGGAGTACTGGTTCGCGGGCATCAAGGTCGTCACCGTCATCATCTTCCTGGTGGCGGGCGCGCTGATGATCACCGGCATCATTGGTGACGACAGCATCGGTTTTCACAACTGGACGATCAGTGACCCGGCCACCGGCACCCACGCGCCCTTCGTCGGCGGATCCATGGCTGTCATCGCCGTGTTCCTGGTGGCGGGCTTTTCCTTTCAGGGCACGGAAGGCGTGGGCCTGGCGGCCGCGGAGACCAGCGATCCGGTGAAGAGCGTGCCCAAGGCAATCCGGAGCGTGTTCTGGCGCATCCTGCTGTTCTATGTGGGGGCCATCTTCGTGGTCGGGACGGTGGTGAGCTACACCGATCCGAACCTGCTCCATGGGGATGAAAGCCACGTGGTCTATTCGCCTTTCACGATGGTGTTCCAGCATGTGCCGCGGTTCGGCTTCTATGCAGCCAACATCATGAACGCGGTCATCCTGACCTCGGTGCTCTCCTGCGGCAATTCCTCGATGTACGTGGCATCACGAATGCTTTACGCCATGGCTCACAGCCGCAAGGCGCCGCCGCTGTTCGGCAGACTCAACCGTCGTGGTGTGCCGGTGCTGGCGATTCTGGCCACGGGACTGATCGGTGCCATCACATTCTTTTCCACCATGATTGGCGATCAGAAGATCTACCAGGGGCTGTACAATGCCTCCTCCTTAAGCGGCTTTCTGATCTGGCTCGGCATCGCCATCTGCCACCTGCGCTTCCGCAAGGCGTGGGTGGCGCAGGGCCGCAGCATCAATGAGCTCAAATTCAAGTCCCGGTTCTTTCCGTACGGGCCGTGGCTGGCCGTGGTCCTGTTCCTGGTGGTGCTGTTCGGCGCCAACATTGGCGTGTTCCAGACCCCGGTATTTTCGTGGTTCGATTTCGTGACCGGCTACGTGATGATTCCCGTATTTATCGTCCTCTACTTTGGCCACAAGCTCGCCAATAAAACGCAGCTGATGCCGTTGCAGGATTGCAACTTCGAATTGAAATCCTAATGCGGAGGCCGCTCGGCGCTATGAACGGCAGCAAGGCGCCGGCGCTCCTTGCTACCGAGCGCGCTTGCGCGCCGCGTCGGTAAGGACATTGCGCCCCGCACGATAGCGGTCAGTTGCTGGACGGACCGCTCAATCGCAGCCGTGTCCGTGCCGCCGTACCCGAGAATAAGGCCCCCCCTATTTGGCCGCTGCAGACAGCAGGTGGACAGGGGGTTGGCACATATACCGATTTCGGCGGCTTGGCGTGAGATGGCGACATCGTCAATGCCAGCGGGCAGCAGTACCGTCAGGTGCATTCCTGCGCCCTCGCTGATGATCTGCAGGTACCCGTCAGAGTGGCTGCGGAGGGCCGAAGTCAACGCCTCGCACCGCGCCGTGTAGAGCATGCGCATCCGACGAATGTGGCGGGCAAAATGGCCCTGGCGTATGAAATCGGTCAGCACTGCCTGCAGGAGCGTCGAAGAAAACATGTCCGTCGTCTCGCGCGCGGCGCGAAAGGCACCCAGGAGGTCCTTGGGGATGACCATATATCCCACTCGCAGTGCCGGAAACAGGACCTTACTGAGGGTTCCGATATAGATGACCCGGTCGTCCGAATCCAATCCTTGCAACGATGCGACCGGTCGACTGTCGAATCGGTACTCACTGTCGTAGTCATCCTCAATGATCCACGAACCTGCGCGGGATGCCCAATCGAGGAGCAGCATGCGGCGGGTGGCGCTCATGGTGACGCCCGTCGGGTATTGGTGCGAGGGCGTAATAAAGGCCGCTCTGGCGTCCGGATAGCGGCGGATGCCTGTATCGACGTCCAGACCGTCGCGGTCGACGGGTACCGGAACAGGCCTGGCGCCGGCCATCAGCAGGGTTCGACGCGCTCTCGGATATCCGGGATCCTCCAGCCATACAGCGTCATGCGCTTCGATGAGCGTGCGGGTCGCTATTTGGAGGCCGTGCTGGGATCCCGCAGTGACCATGATCTGCGAGGCATCGCAACGCACGGCCCGTACCGAGCCCAAGTGCTCCGCGATCGTCGCACGGAAGGGTGCATACCCCATCGGATCACCGTAGGTCATCAATTCGGTGTCGGCACGGCGCGCGTGGCGGGCGAGCAGCGCAGACCAGATACCGGTCGGAAAGAGATCCAGGGCCGGAACGCAGGCGCGGAAAGCGCCGAGGATGCGGGTGTCGGGAAAAAGGGGGCTCGACAGCGCGCACTCGACGTTGCGTGAAATCCTGCGCGGGCTATTCCGACGGCTCGCGCCAGCGGGTGTTTTGCTCACTGGCCTAGACACGCCTGCGGGTATGGAACGCGCGACGCAGGTACCAGCACCGACAAAGGATTCCAGATAACCCTCGGCCTGCAGTTGCTCGTAGGCGGCCAGAACTGGGATGCGCGATACCTTCAATTCAGCTGCGAGCGCTCGGGTGGAAGGCAGGCGCTGTCCCGCCCGCAGCCGTCCTTCCAGAATGGCTTGCTGAAACCAATCGTAGAGCTGTCGGTAAATCGGGCTGTTCGAGCCCGCATCAAGCGAAATCTGTGGAGGAACGGCTGCCCGAGGCCGATTCATAGTCGCTCCAGAGTGGTCATATGGAGTTTGGATAAAGTGGCTATTGGCGCCATCCGCTGCATGTTTCACCATTTATTCCTATGGTTCAAGGCAGTGGCGTTTGAAGGAAGGTTACGATGAGAACGAGTGTCTGGGCTCTTGCGGGACTATGGGCGGCGCTTGTGGCTGCAGCTGCGACGGACGTCGCCTCGGCTGCCGGGAGCCAGTCCAACGATGAGCAGGCTATTCGGGCGCTGCAGGCGCGCCTGGCCACGGCGGTTTCCGCTCGGGACCTTGACGCTGTCATGAAGCAATGCGTTCCCGGCACCGAACTATTCGTGTTCGACTCCGATCTTCCGCGCCAGCATAGCGGTTGGGAAGCTTACCGGGCGGACTGGAAACTGTTTCTGGACTCGGCAACGGCCGTGAAAGCCGAGGTCGAGGATCTAGGCGTCACCGTGGAAGGAAATGCCGCTTTCAGTCACAACCTGGAGCATCTGGTGTGGACCAGAAAAAGCGACGGCTCGAAAGGCGAACAGTTGATGAGCGTAACCGATGGCTATCGCAAGATCGGCGGCAAGTGGCTGATCGTGCTGGAGCACTGGTCGATACCGGTCCAGGACGGCAAGGCGGTATTGATGGCGAGGCCATAGGGCGTAGCGTCGCTAGCGCGAGCTTCCCCATGTGAGCCCGTGCACGCATGACGCACACCCATCCTTTCTATTCCTTCCGCATCGAAGGGGTGAATGTGATGCCGACCAGTAATCCCTCGGGAGAGAGCAGACGCGAGACAGTCTGGCCCCAGGGCTCCTTCTTGTTCTTGACAAGAATTCGATACCCCTGCGATTCGAGATCTGCCGTTGCGTTCTCTACGCTCTCCACATCAAATTCCAACCATGCCTGTGGGACAGGGATTTGTTCAGGCCACGACTCATCACCAAAACAGGAGCGCGCCGCCTGGGCCAGTGGCCACAGGGCGAAGGTCTTGACGCCTTGAAGCGCTTCGGTATGAAGGTACCCGCCGCTTTCCTCTTTGAAGGCAATGCCGAGAGCCTCGGCATAGAGTGTGCGACTCGTGGTGGTCTCGCGAACAATTGGACCAAAACCTGCGACAAACAGCACCTTTGTATTTCCATTGATGTTCATGGGTCGGTAACCTCTGGAATGGAGCGTTGAGAGTCATTTTCAGCATTGATCGGGTCGGGGCGGTGATCGATGGATCATGCCGCCATGCGACCGCCCTTGAGCACGATGAGAGTCCTGCTGATCAAGTCGGTGAGCCAGCGGGTGAAGGCCAGGACCGCCGGAGTGGCCCGCTTGCGCCGGTTCCTGAGCAGGTAATAGCCGTTCGGCGATCTTAGCCGGACGCTGAAGGGCGAGACGAGCTGGCCAGACGCCAGCGCACCGGCACAGGTGATCTCGTCCCCCATCATGATGCCCTGGCCGGCGATTGCGGCGCGCTGCACCAGCATCATGTCGGAGAAGGTGATGCCGGCCGTGCCTGCCGGCAGCGTCACGCCATTGAGGTTCAGCCATTGCATCCAGTCGTCCCACGCCCGAAGGTGCAACAGGCGGGACTCCAGGACGTCGGCTGCCTTGTTCAATCCTCCGTGCATGCTGAGCAGGGCAGGGCTGCACATGGGCTGGAAATCCACGTCATACAGGTGACGAACGATGTGAGCGGGCCAGTGACCGCCTCCGAATGCGATGAACAAGTCGACCTCCGTTGCATCAACATCGGCGAGATCGGTGCGAGTGACGATCTCGATCCGCAGCTCAGGATGTTCCGCGCAGAGTGAAGCGATGTGATTGCACAGCCACATCGATGCGAAACCCGGCGTGCTCGATATGCGCAGGACGCCTTCGACCGGCGATCCGCTGCCCTCCTGCTGCGCATCGACCAGCAGCTCGAGCGAGCGCCGCACTTCCTGCACGTAGTGCTGGCCTCGCTCGCTGAGAGTGACCCCTTTGCCGGAGCGCCTGACGAGTGTGAAGCCCAGGATCCGTTCCAGCAGGCCCAGGCGGTGGCTGACGGCGCTGCGGGTGACACCGAGCTCATCGGCGGCCTGCCAGATGGTTCCCAACCGGGCGACCGCCTCCAGCGCAGTCAAGGCGTGGGTTGGAGGAATCCGGGAGGATCTGGTGTGCACAATATTCACCTAGATAGCAAAAATAACTCACCTCTGCGGCATTCTATTCACATTATACTGGGTGCCTCT
>JBAUYT010000089.1:0-3832 GCA_049584935.1 Steroidobacteraceae bacterium | reverse complement strand
TCGATTTTGAGTCGACTGCGTCTACCAGTTCCGCCACGAGGCCCAAACACGTTGCGCGGCTTGGTACGATACCTGAATCGACTATGAAATTCTGTCCCGACTGCGGCCAGCCGGTGGAGCGGCGCATACCCTCCGGCGATAATCTGGCGCGCGCCGTCTGCACTGCCTGCGGCGCCATTCATTACGAAAATCCGCGAATCGTCGTCGGCTGCGTGCCCGAATGGCAGGATCGGATCCTGCTCTGCCGCCGCGCCATCATGCCGCGGCGCGGCTTCTGGACCGTGCCGGCCGGCTTCATGGAGAATGGCGAGTCGCTGCAGACCGCCGCTGCGCGCGAGACCCTGGAGGAGGCGGAGGCCCGGGTCGAGGTCGGCTCGCTGCTGTCGATCAGCCACGTGCTGCATGCCGCACAGGTGCACATCAGCTTTCGCGGGCGGTTGCTGGACGGCCGCTACGGTGTCGGCGCCGAGAGCCTCGAGTGCTTCCTGTGTGCCGAAGCTGACATTCCCTGGAACGAAATCGCCTTTCCCAGCATCGAATTTGCATTGCGGTGCTACTTCGAGGATCGCAGCGCCACGGTCGAGCGGTTGCATTTCAACGACATCGATCGTCCGCTCAAGCCCTGAGCTGCGCCTGAGCGCCGGATTGGCTTTGGCACGGCAGGCTGGCTTTGGCAGAATAGGGGGTTCTACCAAGGCCCGGAGCTTCCATGACCTTCGTCGTGACGGAAAACTGCATCAAGTGCAAGTATATGGACTGCGTCGAGGTGTGTCCGGTGGACTGCTTTCGCGAGGGGCCCAATTTCCTGGTCATCGATCCGGACGAGTGCATCGACTGCACCCTGTGCGAGCCCGAGTGCCCAGTCGAGGCCATCTATTCCGAGGAAGAGCTGCCGGCAGGTCAGGAGCCGTTCAAGCAGATCAACGCCGAGCTGTGCAAGCAGTGGCCGGCCATCACGGAGAAGAAGGCCGCCCCGGCTGATGCCAAGCAATGGGAAGGCAAGCCCGAAAAGCTCAAGCTGCTGGAGCGCTGACCGCCAGCCCCGTTTTTTGACCGGCCCGACCGGATTATGGCAGGGCGCCGACTATTGCGGCGTGGCGTGCTGCTGCGCCAGCTCTTCGACCAGCGCCTGCGGCGGCAGATAGCCGCCAACCATGGCGCCGTTGGAAGCGACGATGCCGGGCGTGCCTTCGAGACCGATCGCCTTGCCGAGCTCGTATTCCCGTTCGACCGGCGTCGCTGCGCATGGCTTGGCGTCCAGCGGCTGGCCAAGCTTGGCACGCGTGAGCGCGGACTTGCGGTCGGCAGAGCACCAGACCTGTTCCGCCTTGCGCCAGGACTCGGTGTTGGGTCCGGTGCGCGGATAGAAGACATAGCGGACGCGCACGCCGAGGCGATTGTAATCGGCGATCTGCCGATGCAGCTCGCGGCAGTAGGCGCAATCGACGTCGGTGAATACCGTAACCGTGTACTTCGGCTGCGGCGGCGAGAAGATCACCATCTGCGATTCCGGTATGGAATCGATCAGCTTCTGGCGCAGCACCCGCCGATGTGCCTCGGTCAGGTTGTTGTGGCTGGGTACGTGGTAAAGATCGCCCGTAAAGACGTACTGGCCATCGCCGCTCATGTAGACGATATCGGCGCCGCGCCGTACCTCGAACACTCCGGCCACCGGAGTCGGGCGGATATCCTCTTTCTTGACCCCCGGAATAGTGGCAGCGGCCGCCTCGGGGTTGGCGATCGTGGAAGCATCGACGGGTGGGATCGACTGGGGCGTCAGGTCCCCGGCCGCAGCTACACCCCAGGCCAGCGCCGCCGTCATGGCCAGCAGGGTCAGAGCAGTGGCAGTGCGTACTCGACTCATGGGGGCAAATATAGCACGCGGAGCCGGTACCAGCCGCACGCGGAGCCGGGATCAGCCGCGGGGATGATGGCCGGAATGCAGCTCTTTGAGCCGCTCACGCGCCACGTGGGTATAGATCTGGGTGGTCGAAAGGTCGCTGTGGCCGAGCAGCATCTGTACTACGCGCAGATCTGCGCCGTGGTTCAGCAGGTGGGTCGCAAAGGCATGCCGCAGGGTGTGCGGCGACAGGTCCCGGTCGACGCTGGCCTTGCGGGCATAACGCTTGATGATGTGCCAGAACGCCTGCCGGGTCATGCGATCGCCGCGGCGGGTCGGAAACAGGAAATCGGTGCTGCGGTCGAGCAGGATGTCGGCGCGCGCGCCATCGATGAAATTCTTGAGCCAGCGCACTGCCTCTTCGCCCAGCGGGATCAGGCGCTCGCGATTGCCCTTGCCGAGTACCCGAACCACGCCCTGGTTCAGATTGACCTGGCCGAGCTTGAGATGCACCAGTTCCGAGACGCGCAATCCGGTTGCGTACAGCACCTCGAGCATGGTGCGGTCGCGGTGGCCGAGCGGATCGGCCACAGCCGGGGCCGCCAGCAGCGCCTCGACCTCCGATTCGCTCAGCGAACGGGGCAGCGAACGGCCGATCTTCGGCATGGCAATTTGTGCGGTCGGATCCTCACTGATCAGACCTTCGCGGATCAAATAGCGGAAGAAGCGCCGGAACGATGACAGCTGACGCGCGGTCGAGCGCGGGCGCGCGCCGCCATGCACGCGCGCGGCGATGAAGTCCATGAGATCGGCACGGCTGGTCTTTGGCAGCGCGATCTGCCGCGACAGCAGCCAGCGTGACAACGCCACCAGATCGGCGCGGTATGCTGCCAGCGTATTGGACGATAGCCCGCGCTCCATCCATACCGCATCGAGAAAGCGCGCAATGAGCGGCTCGACCGGATCCTTGCTGGCGCTCGCGACTGTCACTGTTGCCTGTCTGGTCAAAGAAATATCCTGGATGGGGGGCCCTGGCTTGCCGCGGCAGTATGCTGAGCTTGGGTCGCGCTTCGATGTGATCATCCTCACAGGCGCGGCGGCCCGTTAACATAAAGAGAACTGCATCACATCCGAATATCCCTCCCAGTGGAAAATTCGCGGTCTCCCCCACGCCATCGGTCGCTGCCAGGCCTGCTTTACGGCCTGTACGCCTGGCTGCTGTTCCTGCTGCTCGGCGCGGCCGTGGTGCCCATATTGCTGCTGACCCCGTCGCTGGCGCGCCGGCGCGCCGTGGTGCGCAGCGTCGGCCGCTGCGTGCTCCGGCTCATCGGCATGCGACTGCGGGTACGCGGACTGGATCGCATCGGTACCCCCTGCGTCGTAGTCGCCAACCACGCCAGTTACCTCGATGGCGTGGTCTTGCAGGCCGTGTTACCGCCCAGCTTCAGCTTCGTCATCAAGCGCGAAATGTCGGCCGTACCGCTAGCCGGCACGCTGTTGCGGCGTATCGGCGCCGAGTTCGTCGAACGGCAGAACCGGGTGCGCGGTGCGCGCGACGCGCGCCGGCTGTTGCGCAATGCCGAACGCGGCGAAGCGCTGGTGTTCTTTCCCGAAGGCACCTTCAGCGCCGTGGCCGGGCTGCTGCGCTTCCACGTCGGCGCATTCGCCGCCGCCGCCCGGGGCGAGCTGCCGGTGGTACCGGTCGCCATTCGGGGCACCCGCCTGTGTCTGCCGCCAGGCCGCATGCTGCCGCATCCGGGGCTGATCGAGGTCGAAGTGCTGGCGCCGATTTGCGCCCATCGCGCTTCCGGCGAGCACGAATCCGACCTCGCGGCCAGGCTGCGCAACACGGCGCGCGCTGCGCTGCTGACTGCGCTCGGCGAGCCGGATCTTGCGGCGGTGGATCCAGACCTCGTGCGCACTTGAGCGCACAGCCGGCATTGAGCGACCGCTACGCCGCCGAGATGCGCGCGCGCGGCTATCAGCCCGACG
>JBAUYT010000088.1:0-8126 GCA_049584935.1 Steroidobacteraceae bacterium | reverse complement strand
CGGCGCACCCGCCTGGCAGCGTGCTCGGATTTACCGGCGATGCGCTGCTGGTAGCCTGCGGACAGCAAGTTCTGGCGGTGACCGAACTGCAGCTCGAGGGGCGGCGGGCGTTGCCGGCCGCGGAATTCGTACGCGGGCAGCCGCTCGACGCGGCGCGCTTCGTTTGAGTACCGCGTCCCGTCCTGCCGGGGCGGCGGCCGTGGTGATGAGCACGGCTGCGCGCGTCGTGGCTGCGGTGGCCGACGACGGGCGCTCGTTCGAGGATGCGTTCGAACGTCTGCCGTTGGCCGCGGCGTTGCGCGCCGCCGTGCGTGCAGTCGCACTCGGCAGCCTGCGCTGGTACCTGCAGCTCGAACCGCGAGTGACGCGGCTGCTGCAGGGGCGCGCGCTGGCACCGGCGCTGCGGGCACTGCTGGTGGTGGCACTGCATCAGCTCGAACATTCGCGCAATCCGCCGCCGACCACGGTGTCCTCGGCGGTCGATGCGGCCCGGCATCTGCGTCAACCGCGCGCCGCGGCCATGATCAACGCCTTGCTGCGGCGTTATCTGCGGGAGCGGCAGCAGTTGCAGCGACTGGAGCAGGCAGATGGCCCGGCTGCCACTGCCCATCCTGCCTGGCTGTTGGCTGCGCTCGAGAGCGCCTATCCGGATCACTGGCGCGCCATGGTCGCCGCCAACAACCAACACCCGCCGTTGACGCTGCGGGTCGATCGCAGCCGCATCGACCCGCAAGCGTACCTGCAGCTCCTGCGGCAGCAGTCCTTGAGCGGCCGGCAGCTGACCTGGGCTGCTGGCGCAATCGTGCTCGACACGCCCGTGGCCGTGACGCAGCTGCCCGGCTTCGATGCGGGACTGGTGTCGGTGCAGGACGCCGGTGCGCAGCTTGCAGCCACACTGCTCGATCTGGCTCCCGGAATGCGCGTGCTCGATGCCTGCGCGGCTCCGGGAGGCAAGACCGGGGCGCTGCTCGAGGCCGCGAATGACGCGATCGCGCTCACCGCGGTGGACATCGACGGCGAGCGGCTCGAGCGCGTGGCGCAGAATCTCCGGCGCCTGCGGCGCACGGCGACACTGGTGGCCGCAGACCTGTGTGCCGGGCTCGACTGGTGGGATGGCACGCCGTTCGACCGGATCCTGCTGGATGCGCCCTGCTCTGGCACGGGCGTGATCCGGCGACATCCCGATATCCGGCTGTTGCGCCGCAGTTCCGACATCGAGGGCTTTGCCGCCACCCAGCGGCGGCTGCTGCAACGCTGCCTGTCGCTGCTGCGCCCAGGCGGGCTGCTGCTGTATTCCACCTGCTCGGTGTTGCCGGCGGAAAACGACGCCGTGGTCGAAGCCGCGCTGGCCGCCAATGCTGCGGCCCGGACCGTGCCGCCGGGCGGCGCGGATCTAAACCCGCCGTGGCAGGTCAAACGGCGGGGAGTGCAGTTGCTTCCACGCGATCAAGCGCCCACCGATGGCTTCTATTATGCTTGTCTCACTGTGAGCGCCGCGCAACAATGCCAGCTCCATAGAACATAATGCGCCGACTCATCATTGCCCTGCTATTGCTGCCGTGCCTGCTGGTACCGCGACTTTCGATTCCCGCCGAGGGGCCGCTCGACGGCGAATTCGAGGTCCGCTCCGCTTTCATAGTCATCGACCGCGGCGTTTTGCAGCTCAACGTCCATGTACAGTACCCGATCAATGATCGCATTCGCAGCGCGCTGCAGGACGGGGTCACGCTGGCGTTCGACGTCGAGCTGAATATCACGCGCCACCGCCGCCTCTGGTGGAATGCCGGGGTACTGGAGATGACCCTGCATCGCGAGCTCACCTATCACGCCGTGACCGACCGCTACGTGCTGCGCAACGATCAGGGCGTCGAGCAGGAGAGTTTCCCCACGCTCGAGGAAGCGATCGATCGTCTGGGCCGCATCGAGGATCTGCCCATCCTGATCGAAGCGCAGCTCAAGGGTGAGGGACCGTGGCAGGTGGCGGTGCGCGCGGGCGTACGCCGCGGCCGACTGTCCGACACGATGCGGGCGCTGATGTTCTGGAGCGATGACTGGCATCGCAACAGCGACTGGTACACATGGACACTCACGCTCTGAGATTGTTCGGCGTTCGGGGGCTGACCGCAATCGCGGTCGCCGCCGGCGTGGGAGCGCTGGTGTTGCTGGCCGCAAGCGTCGAGAACTCGGCGCTGTTCTCGCGCTGGCAGCCGTGGATCCTGCTGCTGACCATCTGCGGCGTGATGGCGCTGATGGTGCTGCTGGCCCGCAAGCTGTGGCAGCTGTATTGCGACTTTCGCGATCACAAGCCCGGCTCGCGCCTGACCATGCGCACGGTGGTAATGTTCGGCGCGCTGGTGATTGCGCCGCTCATCATCGTCTATCTGTTCTCGCTCGACTTCATCAACCGCGGCATCGACAGCTGGTTCCGGGTCGAGATCCGCCAGGGCCTCAACGATGCGCTGGTGCTGTCGCGCTCGGCGCTCGACCTGCGTCTGCGCGAGCAGGCACGCCGCACCGAGAGCCTGGCGCGCAGCCTGCGCGAGCTGCACGGACCGGAACTGCTGCAGCGGCTCGATGAGGAGCGGCGCGCGATCGAGGCGCGCGAAATCATCGTCTATGAAGCCACCGGCCGCGCCGCCGCCATGAGCAGCGACACTCCCGTCGGTGAGCAGCCGGCGCCGCTGCCCCCGGACGTGGCGCTGCAGCTGGCGGCCGGCCGCAGCTACGTCAGTCTCGAACCGCAGGCGGACGGCCTGTACACCATCGAGACCGCGGCGCCGATCGCCGATGCCGTCAGCGCGCACACCACGCGCCGCTACCTGCTGATCGACTACGAAGTGCCGCGGGAGCTGTCGGCGCTGGCGGAGGCGGTGCAGCACACCTCCTCGCAGTACGGCGATCTGTCGGCGGTGCGCGAACCGCTGAAGATCAGCTTCCGCCTGACCCTGACCCTGGTGGTGCTGCTGACGCTGCTGGCCGCCATTTACGGCGCGGTGTTCTCGGCGCAGCGGCTGACGCGGCCGGTGCAGGATCTGATCGAGGGCACGCGCGCGGTGGGCAAGGGCGACTTCGGCACGCGGCTGCCGCTGCCGTCGCGCGACGAGATGGGCTTCCTGGTGCATTCGTTCAACGACATGACCAAGCGCCTGCGCCGTGCCAGTGAAGAGGCCAAGCGCAGTCGCCAGGCGGTCGAGCGCGAGCGCGAGCGGCTGTCGGTGATCCTGTCGCGCCTGTCGACCGGAGTCATCGTCACCGACCGTGAGCTGCACTTGCACTCCGCCAATCAGTCGGCCGCCACCATCCTGGGGGGCGATTTCACCGGCGCCGCCGCCGACGCCACCCTGGGGCAGTTCGCCGGCGGCAATCGGCGCTTTTCCCGCTTTCTCGACCAGCTGAGCAGTCGGCTGCAGGCCGGTGAGGTCGAGTGGCGCGAGCAGCTGATATTGCCGGCCGAGGCCGGCGATCGGGTGCTGCTCTGGGCCTGCACCCCGCTGCCGGACGAGCGCGAGCGCGGCGTCGTCGTCATCGTGTTCGACGACATCACCGCGTTACTGGCCGCGCAGCGCGAGGCGGCCTGGGGCGAGGTGGCGCGCCGGCTGGCGCACGAAATCAAGAATCCGTTGACGCCGATCCAGCTCTCGGCCGAGCGCCTGCGGCGCAAGCTGCTGGGCGGCATGAACACCGAGGATGCGCAGCTGCTCGAGCGGGCCACCCACACCATCGTGCAGCAGGTCGACGCCATGAAGCAGATGGTGAACGCCTTTTCCGAGTACGCGCGCGCGCCGGACATGCGCCTGACCCACTTCAGTCTCAACCAGCTGGTCACCGAGGTAGCGGAGCTCTACCGGCTGCAGGATCCGGCCGCCGAAATCCGGCTCGATCTGGACCCGGCGCTGCCCGAAATCCATGCCGACCGCGGCCGCATGCGCCAGCTGCTGGCCAACCTGATCACCAATGGCATCGAGGCCCTGGCGGGCATCGCCCATGGCTGCGTGGTGCTCAGCACGCGACAACAGCGTGCAGAAGGGGCACTTGCCGCTGTAATCTCCGTCGTGGATAACGGTCCCGGATTCAGGAAGGAGATGCTCGGCCGGCTGTTCGATCCCTATGTGACCGGCAAGCCGCGCGGCACGGGACTGGGTCTGGCCATCGTCAAGCGCATCGTCGAAGAACACGGCGGCCGCATCGAAGCGGAGAACCGGGCCGAGGGCGGCGCAAAAATACTGGTGGTACTGCCAGTCAGCGATCAGGATCGGTCGTTGCCAGCGGGGGGAGATCGACGCGTGGAGCTGCGGAGGGAACGCGCATGAGTGCCGGCAAGATTCTGGTCGTCGATGATGAGTCTGACATCCGGCGACTGCTGCAGGAGATCCTCACGGAAGAGGGCTACGAGGTCGAAGTCGCTGCCGACGCCGGCCAGGCCCGCGCCGCGCGACAGCGCCAGGCGCCCGACCTGGTGCTGCTGGACATCTGGATGCCCGATACCGACGGCATCACGCTGCTGCGTGAATGGTCGAGCGAGCCCGCCGACGGCTGCCCGGTGGTCATGATGTCGGGCCATGGCACGGTTGAAACCGCGGTCGAAGCCACCCGGCTCGGCGCCTACGATTTTGTCGAAAAGCCGCTGTCGTTGGCCAAGCTGCTGCGCACCGTCGAGCGCGCGCTGGATGCGCGGGCACGCCGTCCCAGTGGCAAGTTCACTGCCGCCGGAGCACTGGCGGGCGCCGGGCCGGTCGGCCGGAGCCGCACCATCGCGCAGCTGCGCAGCGAACTGACCCGCCTGGCTGCCTACAGTGCACCCTTGATGCTGCTGGGTGAATCCGGCAGCGACCGCGAGACGCTGGCAAGGTTCGCGCATCAGGCCGGCCCCGCCGCCGGTGGCCCGTTCGTCGCGGTCGACTGCCGCACGCTGCGCGATGACACAGCCGCCGCCATGCTGTTGGGTGCCGCGGACGCCGCCGCGCCCGGCCTGTTCGAGCAGGCCCGCAAGGGCACGCTGTACCTCGGCGACGTCGAGGATCTGCCATCCTCGACTCAGCGCCTGCTCAGCGGTGTGCTCGAGAGCGGCCGCTTTCAGACTGGCGGCGGTGAGTCGGTGGCGCTCGAAACCCGCATCATCGCCTCGGCGCGTCCCGGCATCGTCAGCCGCGTCGTGGCCGAGGAATTCCGCCGCGACCTGTATGCGCAGCTGTCGGTGCTGCTGGTGCGCGTGCCGGCACTACGCGACTACGCCGAGGACGTGCCCGAGCTACTGCGGCACTACGTCGATGCGCTGACCGAGAGCGAGGCACTGCGCTTCCGGCGCTTCAGCGTCGCCGCGCAGAATCGGCTGCGCAACTATCCGTGGCCCGACAATGTGCGTGAACTGCGCAATCTGACGCGCCGCTTCCTGCTGAACTCGGGCTCGGAGGAGATCGGACTCGAGGAAGTCGAGCGCGAGCTGTCGTCGCAGACGCCGGCCGACGAACCGCTGGTCAAGCACGATCTGCTGGCGCTGCCGCTGCGCGAGGCGCGCGAGCACTTCGAGCGCGCCTACCTGCAGCAGCAGCTGATGCTCTGCAACGGCAAGGTCGGCCTGCTGGCCAAGCGCGTCGACATGGAGCGTACCCACCTGTACCGCAAGCTGCGCTCGCTGGGCATCGAGATCGGGCATGGCGCGGAGGAGTGAGGCCGTGGACCCATGCTGCTGATCGGCATGTTCGATTCGCCGTTCGTGCGGCGCGTGGCGATCAGCCTGAAACTGTGCGGCATCGCCTTCGAGCATGGTGACTGGTCGGTCGGCGCGGATTTCGAACGCATCCGCCAGTACAACCCGCTGGTGCGCGTGCCGACGCTGGTGCTCGATGACGGTGAGGTGCTGCTGGAATCGCAGGCGCTGCTCGACTATCTCGACGAACTGGTGGGTCCGCAGCGAGCGCTGCTGCCGCGGCTAGGTCGCGAGCGGCGCAGCGCGCTCAAGCTCATGGCGGTGGCAATGGGCGCGGCCGAGAAGGCGCGCGACCAGGTGTACGAGCGCGCCTTCCGTCCGCCCGAAAAACGCTTCGAGCCCTGGCTGGCGCGCTGCCGCACGCAGATGCATGGGGCGCTGTCCGAGCTCGAGCGGCACGCCACCGAGCGCGGCGCGGGTCGCTGGCTGGTGGGCGAGCGCATGACGCAGGCGGACATTTCCACCATCTGCGCTTTCACCTTTCTGACCGACGCCCTGGCGCTGAGCGCCAACACCGCGCCATACCCGTCGCTGCGCGCCTTGGCGGCGCGCTGCGAGGCCCTGCCCGAATTCCAGAGCACCCGGGTCGAGTTTTTCGTGCCGGCATCGTGATGATGGCCCATGGCTGACAGCCACTGGACCGCGGAAGCGCTACAGGTACTGGAATCGGCGCAGAAACGCAGCGCCAGCTACCTGGCCGGGCTAGAGCATCGTGCCGTCGCAGCACCGCCCGAGGCTGTGGCGGCGCTCAAGCGCCTGGACGGACCACTGCCAGCCCAAGGCTGCGCGCCCGAACAGACACTGGCGCTGCTCGACGAGCTGGTCTCGCCCGCCACCATGGCGATGGCGGGTCCGCGCTTTTTCGGCTTCGTCATCGGTGGTGTGCTGCCGGCCGCACTGGCCGCCAACTGGCTGGCGGGTGCCTGGGATCAGAACGCGGCCTTCTTCGGTCCGACCCCCGGAGTGGCGCGCCTCGAGCAGCTGGCGCTGCGTTGGCTGATAGAGTTGTTCGATCTGCCGCCCGAGTCGTCCGCTGCGTTCGTGACCGGTGCGACCGTCTCCAACTTTACGGCACTCGCGGCCGCGCGACATGCGGTGCTGGCCCGCGCCGGCTGGAACGTGGAGGCCGATGGCCTGTTCGGTGCCCCGCCGATCACGGTGCTGGTGGGCAATGAGGCGCATCCGAGCCTGCTCAAGTCGCTGGGCATGCTCGGCCTCGGGCGCTCGCGCGTGGTGCGCGTGCCGGTTGATGATCAGGGGCGCATGCGCGCCGAGGCACTGCCCGAGATTCACGGACCCACGATCCTTTGCCTGCAGGCCGGTAACGTCAACACCGGCGCCAGCGATCCGCTCGCGGCGCTGGCGGCGGCCGGACGGCGCCAGGGCGCCTGGGTGCACGTCGACGGCGCATTCGGGCTCTGGGCCAAGGCTTCGCCGCGGCTGCGCGCGCAGGTCGAAGGCATCGAATCCGCCGATTCGTGGGCGACCGATGCGCACAAGTGGCTCAACGTGCCCTACGACAGTGGCGTCGCGCTGGTACGCGATGCCAACGCGCTGTCAGCAGCCATGGCCGTGACGGCCGACTATCTGCCTGCGGCCGGAGCCGAGCGCAATCCGTGTGACGTCACGCCCGAGCTGTCGCGACGCGCACGCGGGGTGGAAGTGTGGGCGGCGCTGCACAGCCTCGGTCGGGATGGCATCGCCGCGCTGATCGAGCGCAACTGTGCGCAGGCTCGTCTGTTTGCCGCTCGCCTTGCTGCCGCCGGCTACAGCGTGCACAACGAAGTGGTGCTGAACCAGGTGCTGGTGAGCTTCGGCGATGATCGGCGCACGCGCGCCGTGGTCGCGGCGCTGCAGCGCGAGGGCACCTGCTGGTGCGGCATCACGGTGTGGCAGGGACACACGGCCATGCGCATTAGCGTCAGCAACTGGTCGACGCGCGATGAGGACGTCGAGCGCAGCGTGGCCGCGATGCTGCGCATCGCGCGCGGCTGAGACGGCCCGGCCGCCGCTAGCGGCGACCGCTCAGTCGTCGACGCGCACCACCAGCGCGTCGAGATTGCTCTGCTGCAGCTGATTGCGCAGGCGGTTGAGGCGGGCCAGATCCCTGATGGGGCCGATGCGCACGCGGTGCCAGACGTCGGCGTCGACCGCGACGCGCTGCACGCTGGCGTCGATGCCGAGCTTCGCCAGCTGCGCGCGGATGCGCTCGGCAACCGCCTCATCGCGGTAGGAGCCGGCCTGCAGGAAGTAGACGCCGGGCCGGTCGATCGGCGAAGCCGGCGCCACGCGCGAGCCGCGCTCCTTCTCCGGCACCACGACCTCGAACTTGGGCAGCATGTGATAGAAATCGTAGTTGCCCTCGGTCTGCGCCGCGGGCTCGCCGCCGCTGGCATCCGCTGCGGCGACATCGCTGGCC
>JBAUYT010000087.1:0-2219 GCA_049584935.1 Steroidobacteraceae bacterium | reverse complement strand
CTCTTGTTTCGGTACTGTTCGAGGCAGCAACCAGACAGCCTAGCGCGCCCGCGGTGCGCTGCGGCTCAAGGAGCTGGTCGTATGCGGAGCTGGAGCGCGACTCGAGCCACTTGAGTCGCTATTTCGCGCAGGCCGGTCTGAAATCCGGAGAGCGTGTCGCCGCGCTGGCTAAGAATTGCGGAGAGTTAGTCGTTACGTTTTTCGCCTGCATCAAGGGCGGCCTAATCTATACGCCACTTAACTTCCGGTATTCTGCGAAGGAGATAGTCGAGGTTCTGAGCGACTGCCGCGCAAGTGCTGTTGTGGCCAGCGGGGAGTATATGCCCATGCTAGAAAGCGTCCGGCCCGCGCTTCCGCTGCTGAGGGTTCTAATTGGAATTGATTATGGAATCGGCCCATGGACTGGCTTTGCGGAGGCCGTCAGCGTGACCGACGCCGATTCACCAGTTGCACCAGAGCATAATGACCTTGCCACCCTGCTATACACGAGCGGTACTACGGGGCGACCGAAGGGCGTAATGCTGGGTCATAAAGGCCTGATGCATCTCGCGAGTCACGCTGTTCGAAACTGGTCAAAATGGGGCGCGGATGACATAAATCTAATCACGGTGCCGCAATTCCACGTTGGTGGCGTGGTAATGCTGCTGGTGGGAATGTTGGCCGGCGGACTGACGATTCTACACGCGGGGTTCGACCCAACGTCGGTGCTGCGCGCTCTCAATCAAGACCGAATTACGCGGATGTTCCTGGTCCCTTCGATGATCCACGCACTCCTCCAGACACCGGAATGCGAGAGCACGGACTTCTCTAGCCTGCGATTGCTCATGTATGCCGCGTCGCCCATGCCGCGCGATGTGTTGCAGCGAGCTATAGACGTTATGCGATGCCCTATGGCCCATGTCTATGGAATGACTGAAACATCTGGCGCGATTACTTTTCTTGGACCTGAGCAGCATAAGGGCTCCCTGGCAAGGAGAGAGTCATGCGGCCGTCCCCTACCCGGAACCCAACTTCGCATCGTCGACAGTGACGGTCACGATTTGCCCCCAGGGACTGTGGGGCAGATCCTAATCAGGACCTGCCAGATCATGCGCGGCTACTTCGAACAGCCTTCGGCGACAACTGCCGCGTTGAAAGATGGCTGGTTTTACAGCGGGGATGTCGGCGAACTGGACGGGGAGGGTTACTTGTATGTGCGCGATCGAATAAAGGACATGATCATAAGTGGCGGTGAAAATGTTTATTCGACAGAGGTCGAGAGTGTACTACTCAAGCACCCGGCAATTGTCGATGCCGCGGTGGTTGGACTGCCCGATGGGCGATTTGGGGAGGCCGTTACCGCCTTCGTTGTCGCCCGCTCATCGAGCGAGTTGAACGAGGAAGCTGTCCGCACACACGTTCGCGGCCACCTGGCCGGGTATAAAGTCCCGAGACGCGTATTTTTCACGGCGGTGCTGCAAAGGAATGCGGCGGGAAAGGTACTCAAGGAAGAGCTTCGCAAAACGGGAGCATTGCTGGGGTCTGCGTGAAGGAGTCTCTCGTGCCTTGCGCAAGTTTGTGACGACGCCCTCCGGCGTGACAGCGAAGGGCAGTACAGCTCTGGCTCCGGTTTCGGATTGAATGTTGTTCAGGAGTTCATGATGCCAGAGGCACTTATCTACGATCACGTGCGCACGCCCCGGGGACGAGGTAAGCCTGAAGGTGCGCTACATGAGATAACGCCGATTCAGCTTGCGACGCAGACGCTCCGTGCTTTGCGCGATCGCAATCATCTCGATTCGACCCTCGTGGATGACGTGGTGTTAGGTTGCGTAGCTCCCATCGGGGAACAAGGGGCGGACATCGCGCGAGTCGCTGCGCTCGCAGCCAACTATGCTGAGACAGTGGCAGGACAACAGCTTAATCGTTTTTGCGCTTCAGGACTTGAGGCTGTGAACAATGCAGCGGCCCAAGTTATGGCTGGGCAGTCGGAGGCAGTAATCGGTGGGGGAGTAGAGTCGATGTCCCGGGTCCCGATGGGGAGCGACGGCGGTGCTTGGTATTCCGATCCAGCGGTAGTCTTCGCGACCTATTACGTGCCTCAGGGCATTGGTGCGGACCTTATCGCGACGCTGGACGGATATACTCGCGAAGACGTCGATTCCTTTGCCTGCGAGAGCCAGAGACGGGCGGATGCCGCGTGGCGCGACGGGCGCTTTACGAGATCTGTAATTCCTGTT
>JBAUYT010000086.1:0-15587 GCA_049584935.1 Steroidobacteraceae bacterium | reverse complement strand
CCTCGCGCGCCACGCGTGTCACCTCGGAGGCGAACGAGCGCAGCTGATCGACCATGGTGTTGATGGCTTCCTTGAGCTGCAGGATCTCGCCGCGCACGTCGACCGTGATCTTGCGCGACAGGTCGCCGTTGGCGACCGCAATGGTCACTTCGGAGATGTTGCGCACCTGGCCGGTCAGGTTGCTGGCCATGGAATTGACGCTGTCGGTGAGGTCCTTCCAGATGCCGGCCACGCCGGGCACGGCCGCCTGGCCGCCGAGCTTGCCGTCGGTACCCACCTCGCGCGCCACACGCGTGACCTCGGAGGTGAAGGCGCTCATCTGCCCGATCATGGTGTTGACGACGGTTGCGGAACGCAGGAATTCGCCCTGCAGCGGTCGGCCGTCGACATCGAGTGCCATGGTCTGCGACAGGTCGCCCTTGGCGACCGCGCTGATCGCGCGCGTAACTTCGGTCGTCGGCCACAGCAGATCCTCGATCAGCGTGTTGACGCAGTTCTGCATGGCGTTCCAGGAGCCGCTGCGGCGGCTCCCCGACATCCGATGCTTGGTCTTGCCCTCCTTGCCGACGGTCTGGCCGACGCGCTCGAGGTCCTGCGCCATCTGCTGGTTCGACAGCACGATGTCATTGAAGGTATCGGCGATCTTGCCTGCGAGTCCGGTCTGGTCGCCGGGCAGTCGCACCGAGAAGTCCCCGTCCCGCACCGCCTGCAACGCGCGCAGCATCAGGCGCATGTCGAACAACGGGGCCGCCTCGGCGGCGCCGTTGCCATTGCCACTTTTGCCCTTGGCGGAGGCCTTGACAGGGAGGGCTGGCTTGCGCCGCAGGGAGGGGCTATCGGCAACACGCATGGTTCGGACTCCAGAGCGCAAATGGCCGGCTGACCGTCGCCGGAAGCCAATATTTAGGAAAGCAGAGGGTGCTTGTAATATTTACAGTGAGCGCGCCAGCCGGTTGATAAAATCCACGGTCGGCGAAGACAGGTGGGGATAGCGATACGCCCGCTAACCGCATTGAATGGCCCGCTTATGGGTTGCTCAATTACCGCTTAACCGGCTGAGAATATCAGAACGGTCCGCGTATGCGCGCTATCGCGCCGTCGGCGATTGGCGACTTGGTATGATCCTTGATCGACGTCACAGTTGAGTTACGCGGAGTGAATGAATGACGTATGCCGAAACACAGGCGCCCGGCGGCGAAACCGGGTTGACGGCCGATACCGACGCCCTGATCCTGGTCGACGAGGCTGATCGCGAGGTGGGACACATGAGTAAGGCCCGCTGCCACGAGGGTCAGGGCATGCTGCACCGGGCCTTCTCGCTGCTGCTGTTCAACCAGGGCGGCGAGCTGTTGCTGCAGCAGCGCGCCGCCAACAAGCGGCTCTGGCCGTTGTACTGGTCCAACAGTGTCTGCAGCCATCCGCGCCGCGCCGAATCGATGGAAGCCGCCACGCTCCGGCGCCTGCAGGAGGAGCTCGGCGTGCGCTGCCCGCTACAATTCCTGTATAAGTTCCAGTATCAGGCGCAATTTGATGCAGCCGGGGCCGAGCACGAGCTCTGCTCGGTCTTTATCGGGCGCTGCACCGATTCCGTTCGACCCGATTGGCGTGAGATCCTTGCCTGGCGCTGGGTTGCGCCCGAGGCGCTGCAGGCGGAATTGGCCGGCAGCGGCGCCGGGCGGTTCACGCCCTGGTTCAGGTTGGAATGGGCCCGTGTCTGGCAGGATCACCGGCCAGCATTGCAGGCCCTGCAATAGGAGTTACGGATTTGGCTATTCCATTCATTCAGGCGTACCGCGTCGGTCGCTACATCGCTGGCAAGAAGCTGCGACGCGTCAAGCGCTATCCGCTGGTGCTGATGCTGGAGCCGCTGTTCCAGTGCAACCTGGCCTGCGCCGGGTGCGGCAAGATCGACTATTCCAAGGATATTTTGCAGAAGCGCCTCGGAGTCGAGGAAGCATTGCAGGCAGTGGACGAGTGCGGCGCACCGATGGTGTCGATTCCGGGCGGGGAGCCGCTCATCCACAAGGAGATGCCGCGCATCGTCGCCGGCATCGTTGCGCGCAAGAAGTTCGTCTATCTTTGCACCAATGCCATCCTGCTGCCGAAGCACATCGACGAATACCAGCCATCGCCGTACCTGACCTTTTCCATTCACCTGGACGGCAAGCGCGAACGGCACGATGAATCGGTGTGCCAGGAGGGCGTATTCGACAAGGCGGTTGCGGCCATCCGGCTGGCGCGCAGCAAGGGCTTCCGCGTCACCATCAACTGCACGCTGTTCAGCGGCGAGAACCCGGAGGAAGTGTCCGAGTTCTTCGACGAGGCCATGGAGCTCGGCATCGAGGGCATCATGGTGTCCCCGGGCTACAGTTACAATCACGCGCCGCGCCAGGACGTGTTTCTCGGCCGCAGCGCCAGCAAGCGACTGTTTCGAGAGGTCTTCAAGCGGCAGCGCAAGTCGCGTGCGGACGGCAAGCCGCGCCGCTGGGCGTTCAATCATTCGGGCCTGTTCCTGGATTTTCTTGCCGGTAATCAGGCTTACCAGTGCACACCCTGGAGCACGCCGACCTACAACATCTTCGGCTGGCAGCGGCCGTGCTACCTGCTCACGGATGAGGGGCATGCGTCCAGCTTCAAATCGCTCATGGAGGAGACACCCTGGGATAAGTACGGGGTCGGGCGCAATCCAGCCTGCGACAACTGCATGGCGCACTGCGGTTACGAGGGCACCGCCGTGGATGACGCGTTTTCGCATCCGCTCAAGGCCATGCTGACGGCCCTGCGCGGTCCCAAGACCAGCGGGCCCATGGCGCCGGACCTGCCCATCCTTTATGGCGAGCGCGCACGCGGCGGCACCGTGGCGACCATCCCCGTGGACGCCATCCGACGCGCCAACCGGGATGCGGATGGCGGCCAACCCGCCAGTCCGCACTGACCGTCCAACGACTGCCGGAGCATCAACTCGCGTGAACCCTGCGGCAGAGGCGCTGATGGCCTCCGGATTTCCGTCGCTGCTGGAATCGTGGCGACAGCGAACCGAGCGAGCGCTCGCAAGCCGCCTGCCGGCCGCGGACGCCGCACCGGCCCGCCTGCACGAAGCCATGCGCTACAGCGTGCTCGGTGGCGGCAAACGCGTACGGCCGGCGCTGGTGTTCGCCACCGGCCGGACCATCGGCCTGCCGGAAGAGCAGGTCGAGGCAGCCGCCTGTGCGATCGAGCTGGTTCATGTCTACTCGCTGGTTCACGATGACCTTCCGGCGATGGACGACGACGATCTGCGGCGGGGCCGTCCCACCTGCCATCGCGCTTACGATGAAGCCACTGCCATCCTGGTTGGTGACGCCCTGCAGCCGCTGGCGTTTCAGCTGCTGGCGACTGATCCGGCGCTGCCCGCAGACCAGGGGGTACGGCTGCGGCTGATCGCGCTGCTCGCCGAGGCCAGCGGCACCTTCGGCATGGCCGGCGGACAGGCCATCGACCTGTCGGTGCAGGGCAAGCGACTCGGTATTGCGGAAGTCGAGGAGATGCATTCGCGAAAGACCGGTGCTTTGATCCGGGCCAGCGTTCTCATGGCGGCGCTGTGCGCACCGCAGCTCGAGCGGCGCCTGTACGAGGCGCTCGCCGGATTTGCCGCCCCCATCGGCCTGGCCTTCCAGATCCAGGATGACTTGCTGGATGTGTTGGGGGATACATCGACACTGGGCAAGGCGGCCGGCGCGGACATCGAGCGTGCCAAGCCCACGCATCCGGCCGTCATCGGCATTGCCCCGTCACAGGAGCGTGTGCGCCTGCTGCACGCGCAGGCACTCGATGCCTTGTCTCCGTTTGGCAGCCATGCCGACCCGCTGCGTTGGCTGGCCGACTGGCTGCTGTCCCGACGCTACTGAAGCGCAGGCGCTGCCAGACGCCTGTCAGACCGCGGCGCCCGCGGTCCGGAGGCGTTCCTGCCGCTGTCCCGCCCACCAGCGCTCGATGTTGGCCATCAGCCCGGCCGTGTCCAGGCCGGCGGCCGCCAGGCAGCTGTCACGTGAGCCGTGCTCGATGAAGCGGTCGGGGATACCGACCTGATGCAGGGCCAATAGCGCACCTTCGGCCGCCAGCAGCTCGGCTACCGCCGAGCCGGCTCCACCTGCCACGGCGTTCTCTTCGATGGTGACGATGGCGCGATGTCGAGCGGCGACGCTCAGGATCATGTCCTCATCGATGGGCTTGACGAAGCGCATGTTGATCAGCGTGGCATCGAGGCGGTCGGCTATCTTCTGGGCCGAATCCAGCAGGGTGCCGAAGACCAGCAGCGCCAGGCCGCTGCGGCCCTCGCGCCGCAGCTGCGCGCGGCCGACGGGCAGGGCTTCCATCTGCGCTACGACCGGTACGCCCGGTCCGGTGCCGCGGGGATAGCGCACCACCGCGGGAGCCTCGAGGGTGCTGGCCGTGTACAGCATCTGGCGGCACTCATTCTCATCGGCCGGCGCCATCACCACCATATTAGGAATACATCGTAGGTAACTGAGATCATAGCTTCCCTGATGGGTGGCGCCATCGCTCCCAACGAGCCCGGCGCGATCCACGGCGAATACCACCGGCAGGCGCTGCAGTGCAACATCATGGATCAGCTGATCGTAGGCACGCTGCAGGAAGGTGGAATAGATGGCCACCACGGGCTTGAGGCCCTCGGTGGCCAGGCCGGCTGCAAAAGTGATGGCGTGCTGCTCTGCGATGGCCACGTCGAAGTAGCGGTCGGGGAAGCGTTTCGAGTACTGCACCAGCCCCGAGCCCTCGCGCATCGCCGGAGTGATGCCGATAATCCGGGGGTCGGCTTCGGCAATGTCGCAGAGCCACTGACCGAAGATCTGGGAGTAGGACGGTCCCGAACTCTTCTCCTTGTAGATGGTGCCGCTGGCCGGGTCGAACGGTCCGGGCCCGTGCCAGGTGATCGGATCGGCCTCGGCGGGCGCATACCCCTTGCCCTTGCGCGTGCGCACATGCAGGAACTGCGGCCCGCGCAGCTTGCGCAGATTGCGCAGCGTCCGCACCAGCGCAGTGACGTCGTGTCCGTCCACCGGGCCGATGTAGTTGAACCCCATCTCCTCGAACAGCGTACCGGGCAGCACCATGCCCTTGAGATGCTCCTCGGAGCGACGAGCCAGCTCGCGCACCGAGGGCATCTGGCTCAGCATCTTCTTGCCGCTCTCCCGCAGGTGCGCATACACCTGTCCCGACAGCGCCTGCGCGAAGCGGTTGGTAAGGGCGCCGACGTTCTCGGAAATCGACATCTCGTTATCATTGAGGATGACGAGCAGATCGGTCGGCAGCGAACCGGCGTGATTGAGCGCCTCGAATGCCATGCCGGCGGTCAGCGCGCCGTCGCCGATGATCGCCACCACGCGACGGCTATCCCCCTGCTGAGCGGCCGCGATTGCCATGCCGAGGGCGGCGCTGATCGAGGTGCTCGAATGGCCCACGCCGAAGGTGTCGTACTCACTCTCGGCACGGCTGGGGAAGGGCGCGAGTCCACCCGGCTGCTTGATCGTCGGCAGTTGTTCGCGACGCCCCGTGAGCACCTTGTGCGGATACGCCTGATGACCCACGTCCCAGACGAGCCGGTCCCGGGGCGTGTCATACACATAATGCAGCGCCACCGTAAGTTCCACCGTGCCCAGTCCTGCGGCAAAATGGCCGCCACGGGTGCTGACGCTCTGGATCAGGAACTGTCGCAGTTCCGCTGCGACCGCGGGTAAGCGAGACAGCGGCAGCCGCCGTAAATCGGCTGGCGAATCAAGACTCGCCAGCAGTGGCAGGTTATCGGAAGGGCCGGTCATCGCTCTCGAGTATACCCTTAAGCGATTCGCGTCCTGCGTGTTAGAGTCCTGCCCGGGCGGCCGTGCTGCCGGCGTAACTTATTGACTGGTGTGATACGTACGATGTCGCAAGACCCAGCCTACGGACAATCCGCTGAGACCGACGAGGCGTACCAGGACCGGATCCTGCCCCACGTTTCCCGGACGTTCGCGCTGACGATTCCGCAGTTGCCGGCGCCTTTGCGCACGCCGGTGACTAATGCGTATCTGCTGTGTCGCATCGCCGATACGATCGAGGACGAGCCGGTGCTGTCGGCCGATGAGACGCTGGTGATGCTGCGCCGGTTCATCGCCGTGCTCAACGGACGCGAGCAGGCCGCGCCACTGGCGCGGGAGCTGGCCCCACGGCTCGCCGGACCGACGCTGCCCGCCGAGCGCGACCTGGCGCTCAATCTCGAACGCGTGGTGCGCGTCACCGCGGGCCTCGAGGAGCCGCAGCGCGCAGCCATTCAGCGCTGCCTCGAAGTCATGTGCAGCGGCATGCACCAGTTTCAGCGTACCGCCAGCCTGCGCGGCCTGCCGCAGGCGACCGACCTGGATGACTACTGCTACTACGTCGCCGGCGTGGTCGGCGAGATGCTGACCGACCTGTTCTGCGACTACTCAGTGGCGATCGGGCAGCGGCGTGCGCTGCTCGATGAGTACGCGGTGTCGTTCGCGCAGGGGCTGCAGATGACCAACATACTCAAGGACGTGTGGGAAGATCGCAGCCGCGGCGCCTGCTGGCTGCCGCAGCAGGTGTTCTCCCGCCACGGGGTCGACCTGGAACGCATCGCGGCGGGACAGCGCGATCCGCGCTTCGATGCCGGCATGTTCGAGCTGGTGGGTGTGGCGCATGCCCATCTGCGCAATGCGCTGGCATTCACGCTGTTGATTCCCCCTGCGGAGACCGGCATCCGCCGCTTCTGCCTCTGGGCCATCGGGCTGGCAGTGCTGACCCTGCAGAAGATCCGGCAGACCCCCGGATTTGCCAGCGGCGCCCAGGTCAAGGTGTCGCACTCGGCCGTGGCCATGACACGCATCTTTACCGGCATTGCGCTGCGCAGCGACTGGATGCTGCGCGCGCTGTTCGACCGCGCTGCGCACGGCCTGCCGCTGGCGAGTTCACCGGTGGTGCGTCGGGCACCCCAGCGCGTACGCCGCAACCCCGAACCGACGGCCGACTACACTGCCGACGTGGGGCGCTCCGAAGGAAGGTCGGTCCATTGAACGCTTCGGCCGTCGACGCGGTGTCGCAGGCCGTGAACGCGCTCGCGGGCGAGCGGCGCGATGCGCGCTCCGTCCTCGAACGGCAGCAGTCGCGCGAGGACGCCTCACTCGAGAGTGCCATCGCGTCCGCGCGTGAGGCGCTGATCGCCCTGCAGCGCGCTGCCGGCCACTGGGTATTCGAACTCGAGGCCGACTGCACCATTCCAGCGGAATACATCATGATGATGCATTTCCTGGACGAGATAGACGAGGCGCTGCAGGCCAAGATCGCGGTCTACCTGCGCTCGCATCAGGCCAGTCACGGCGGCTGGGCGCTGTATCACAACGGCGCCTTCAACATCAGCTGCAGCGTCAAGGCGTACTACGCCCTCAAGCTGGCGGGCGACAGTCCGGACGCGCCGCATATGCTGCATGCGCGTCAGGCCATTCGCGAACACGGCGGCGCGGCGCGCTGCAACGTCTTCACGCGCATCGCGCTCGCCATTTTTCGGCAGGTGCCATGGCGTGCGGTCCCCTATATTCCGGTCGAGATCATGCTGCTGCCGCGGTGGTTTCCGTTCCATCTCGACAAGGTGTCGTACTGGTCCCGCACGGTCATGGTGCCGCTGTTCATCCTCTGCACGCAGCGTGCGCGCGCCAGAAATCCGCGCGACGTGCACATCCGCGAGCTGTTCACGACGCCGCCCGAGCGCGAGCGCCACTACTTTCATCTGCCGCCGGACCGCGCAGGTCTGCTGGCCCGTTCGTTCCTGCTGCTCGACCGCGTGGTGCGCCACATCGATCCGTTGATCCCGAGGTTGGTGCGAGAGCGAGCCTTACAGCGCGCCGAGACCTGGTTCCTGGAGCGCCTCAACGGCGAGGATGGTCTCGGCGCCATTTTTCCGGCCATGGTCAACGCGCTCGAGGCCATGGTCTTGCGCGGCGTGGCCGCCGACGACCCGCGGCGCGTGACCGCCAAGCGCGCGCTGCAGAAGCTGCTGGTGGTCGGAGAGTCCTCGGCCTACTGCCAGCCGTGCGTCTCGCCGGTATGGGACAGCGCGCTGGCTGCCATCGCCATGCAGATCGAGGGCAGTGGCGTGGCGGCGGCCGCCGCCGATCGCGCGCTCGACTGGCTGCTGCCGCTGCAACTGCTGGACCAGCCTGGCGACTGGCGGGTGCAGCGCCCCCAGCTTGCGGGTGGCGGCTGGGCGTTCCAGTACGCCAATGGCCACTATCCCGATCTGGACGACACGGCCGTCATCGCCTGGGCCATGTGTCGCGCCAGCGATCCAGGCCGCTACCAGGGAGCGCTTACGCGTGCGCTCGACTGGCTCGTCGGCATGCAGAGCCGCAACGGCGGCTTCGCGGCCTTCGACGCCGAGAACACTCACTATCATCTGAACCACATCCCGTTCGCCGATCACGGTGCGCTGCTCGATCCACCCACCAGTGACGTCACCGCGCGCGTGGTCACAGCGCTCGCCGTGGCCGGACGGCCGCAGGACCGGGCCGCACTGTCGCGCGCGATCGGCTTTCTGCGTAACGAGCAATGCGCCGACGGGTCCTGGTTCGGGCGCTGGGGCACCAACTACATCTATGGCACCTGGTCAGTGCTCACGGGTCTGGCGCATGCGGGTATCGGGCCCGATGACGACGCGGTGCAGCGTGCGGTCGGCTGGCTCGAGGCGCGCCAGAACGTCGATGGCGGCTGGGGCGAGAGCAACGACAGTTATGCGCGCCCACCACGTCCGGGCGAGCGCACGCCGAGCAATCCCTATCAGACGGCCTGGGCGCTGCTGGCGCTGCTGGCCGCCGGCGCCGGCCGAGCCGATGCCGTCCGCGGCGGCGTCGAATACCTGCGCCGCACGCAGCAGGCTGACGGGCTTTGGAGCGATCCGACTTTCACCGCGCCAGGATTTCCGCGCGTGTTCTATCTCAAGTATCACGGCTACTGCGCCTACTTCCCCGTCTGGGCGCTGGCGGCCTACCGCAACTTCAGCGCCGGAGCGCGGTATTGACGGTCGGGTGGGCATCGTCTGCGCACTGGCGACCGAAGCGCGGCATCTGAAGCCCACACTGCGGCGATCCAGTCAGCCCGTCGAGTCGCTGAGTGACGGCACACTGCTGTCGGTCAGCGGCATGGGGCCCGACGCAGCCGCTGGTGCGGCGCGATCCCTGATCCAGACCGGCGCCGCGGCGCTGGTGAGCTTTGGAGTCGCCGGCGGACTGGATCCGACGCTGCTCGCAGGCGATATCTGCCTGCCGCGCGAGATCATGCTGCAGCGTGTGCCAAGCATCGCGACCGCCACCGCCTGGCGGGAGCGCGTCGGCGCGGCCCTGAGCGCGCGCATTCCGGGCGGCCGCATCGTCGACGGCGTTCTGCTGAGCAGTCCCGGCATCGTCATGGGCGCTGCAGCCAAGACAGCGCTGTTCGGCAGCACAGGTGCGGTGGCCGTGGACATGGAGAGCTTCGCGGTCGCGGAGGTGGCAAGCACGCACCGGCTGCCCTTCCTCGCGCTGCGCGTGATCGTCGACCGGGCCGCCGACGAGTTGCCCTCCATCGTCACCGCGGCCGCCGATGCGCACGGCGAAGTGCGCCTGCCGCAGTTGCTGGCCGCGCTGCTGCGCTCGCCGGCGCAGCTCCCGCCGCTCATGCGTCTCGGCCACCGCTATCGTGCAGCCAGCCGGTCGCTGGCGGCGATTGCGCGCCTGGGCCGCTGGGCACAACTCGCGTTTGCATGAAGGCGCTGGTCACCGGGGCCACTGGCTTCGTGGGTGCCGCGGTAGCGAGGGCGCTGCTGCGCGCCGGCGCCGAGGTGCGGGCCCTGGTGCGCGCCGGTTCCGACCGGCGCAATGTTGCGGCACTGCCGCTCGGGGTGGTCACCGGAGATCTGGCGGACCCCGCCTCGCTGGAGCGCGCCGCCGCCGGCTGCGACGCGCTGTTTCACGTGGCGGCGGATTACCGCCTGGGCGCGCGTGACTCCGCCCAGCTCTATCGCACCAACGTCGACGGCACGCGCGCAATCATCGAAGCTGCGCAACGCGCCGGCATTGGCCGCATGGTTTACACCAGCAGCGTCGCCTGCGTCGGTCTGCCGGCTGACGGTTCGCCTGGCGCCGAAGAGACGCCGGTAAGCGTCGCCGACATGATCGGCCACTACAAGCGCTCCAAATTCCTGGCCGAGCAGCTGGTGCTGGAGCTGGCGCGTGCCGGTGCCCCGATCGTGATCGTCAATCCGTCCACGCCCGTGGGTCCGGGCGATATCAAGCCGACGCCCACGGGACAGCTGGTGCGTGATGCGGCCAACGGCCGCATGCCGGCCTACGTCGACACCGGACTCAACATCGTGCACGTCGATGACGTGGCGGCGGGGCACCTGCTGGCGTTCGAGCGCGGGCGGATCGGCGAGCGCTACATCCTGGGCGGCCAGGACATGAGCCTGCGCCAGATTCTGGCCGAGATCGCCGCACAGGTCGGACGCCCGGCGCCGGCCGTGCGGCTGCCGCGCACGGCACTGCTGCCCCTGGCCTACGTCGCGGAGTTCATTGCCAATCTGAGCGGCGGCAGCACGCGGCTGACGGTCGAAGGCCTGCGCATGGCTCGCAAGCGCATGTTCTTCTCGAGCGCCAAGGCCGAGCGCGAACTTGGTTATCGCTGGCGCGCTCCGGCCGAGGCATTCAGCGATGCGCTCGGGTGGCTGCGGGAGCAGGGGTTGCTGCGCTAAGTATTCGGCAGGCGCCGGTCTCCCGGGTACCAGTTCCAGCGACCGGCCAGCGCCATGGTCGCCGGCACCACGAAGGCGCGCACCAGCGTGGCATCGACCAGTATCGAGACGCACAAGCCGACGCCAATCATCTTCAGCACGGGCAGGTCCGCCCCGACGAAGGCACCGAATACCACCGCCATGATCAGGCCCGCACCCGTGATGACCGGTGCAACGGCGGCAAGGCCCGTGACGGTGGCCAGATCGTTGTCACGGTCGATCCGATACTCCTGCTGGATACGGAACAATAGAAATAGTTCGTAATCCATTGAAAGACCGAAGCTTAGACAGAACACCATCAGGGGTACTTCGAGCGGAATCGCAATGAACGGCCGTTCCAGGCCAATCAGGTGGTTGAGCCAGCCGTGCTCGAAGATGGCAATCACCACGCCGTAGCCGGCCGCAACCGCCAGCAGGTTGGTCAGCACGGCGGCGAAGGGCAACAGATAGGATCGGAACGCGGTGAACAGCAACACCAGCGTCGCCGTGATCACGAAGCCGAAGACCAGCGGAAAGCTCCTGAACATCGCATCGCTGAAGTCGTTGTGGTCGGAAGGATCGCCGCCGACCATGACACTGAAGGGGCCGGCAGGCACGCTGAGGCGCAGATCGCGCGCCAGCTGTTCGATGTCGGCCACGGCGATGCCGCTGGCTGGGGTGAGTTCGAACAGCACGCTGCTGTGATCCCGGCTGACATAGGACTCGGCGATGGCCGGCTGATCGCGCAGCGCCCGCTCCGGATCAGCGTACAGCGCCGCGTACTCGGCCAGTCCCAGGCCTTGCCGCAATGTCACGGGCGAGTCCACCTGTGCCACGCGTGGATCGCTCGCCAGCCGCTTGGCGTAGTCGATCAGCGCCGGCAGGTGCTTGGGCGCCAGCGCGGGCTGGCCGTCGGTGGCGTGCACGATGGTGTAGATCGACAGGGCGGCGTTGTCGCTGCGGACCCCGGCCAGCAGATCGACGCCGGCACGCGATTCCATGCCGCGTGCCAGAAACCAGGGCTCGTTGCTGAAGCCGCTGCGGGCATGGAGCGCTGGCAGCGCCAGCGCCATTACAGCCGCCACGGCCGGTACCAGCACGGGCAACGGATGCCGCACGATGCCCGAGCCGAGCCGGTACCAGAAGGTATCGGCGTTACGCGGGTGCGGGCGCTTCGGCATGATCCGCCAGCGGTCGATATAGCGCCCGAGCAGTACCAGCGCCGCGGGCAGCAAGGTCAGCGCCGCCAGCACCGAGACGCAGACCACGAGCGCGCCACCGATACCGACGCAGCGCGTCTCGAGAATCGGGCTCCAGAGCAGTCCCAACAGGCCGATCATGACGGTAAGACCCGACCAGGCGATGGTGCGGCCGGACTGGGCGATGGTGTTGGCGACGGCGGTGACGATGTCGGCTTCGTGCGCGTGCTCACGGTAATGGGTGACCATCAGTAGCGAATAGTCGATGCCGATGGCGAGGCCGATCATCGTGACCACATTGCTGAGCAGGTTGGACACCGGCATCAGCACGGCCAGCACGTAGGCCATGCCGAGTGCAATGGTCGTGGTCGTCAGTCCCATCAGGAAGGGCAGTCCCGCGGCCACGACGGTGCCGAAGGCGACCACCAGAATCGCCAGGGTCAGCGGTAACGCCCGCTTTTCCGCTCGGTCACCACCCGCAGCGCTCCAGGCGTTGATGTCCACGTCGACGGCCGCGCCCCCGGTGACCGCGAGCCGGGCGGCCGGGTCCAGCTCGGTCAGCTGCTGGCGCAGCGGCGCCAGCGCCTGGCGCACGCTTGCCACCGCGCGCTCCCGGGCTTCGATCTGGTGCGACGCCAGGCCAACGATGAGCATGGTGGTGTGGCCATCGGCTGAGCGCAGCTGCCGATCGCGGGCATCCGCGAAGCTGCGCACCCGGCGTACCTCCGCCATGGATGCCAGCAGCCGCTGGGCCGTCTGCAGCCAGCCCAGGTAGGGGTCGGTTTCGACCTTCAGGTGTGGCGCTGATACCGCGACCACCAGCGGGTCGATGTAAGGATTGTCGAAATCCCGTCGCAGCGCGTCGCTCGCCGCCTTCGAGGCGCTGCCGGCGATGCCGCTGACCCCGCCGAGCGCCACCTGCGGCAGCCGATGTGCTCCCACGGCCGCAACCGCGACCGCGATGACCCAGATGACGACGATGCTGCGAGGATGGTGTGCGACCCAGAATCCGAGCCTCTCAAAAGCGGTGGATCGCATGCTCTCGACGTCTCCTGACCCTAACGGGGTGCGACAGCCTACAGCACCTCAGCGGCGCCGTTGGCCGAAGTCGGATGACGGAGCTCGGGGACTTACGCCGTAGAGGCGTGCTCGCGCCGGTATTCGCGCGGCGTCAAGCCGAATTTTGCGCGAAATACCCGGCCGAAATGGGTCGGGCTGTTGAAACCGTGATCGAATGCAATCTCGGTGACCGTGCGCCCGCGCTGCGCCTCGGCGACCAGCGCGCGAGCGCACACCTCGAGCCGGCGCCGCAGGATGTAGCGCGCCACGGTTTCTTCCTGGTTCTTGGACAAGTGATACAGGTAGCGCGGTGTAATCCGGCAAGCCGCGGCGATCTTGCCGGGAGTCAGGTCAGGCTCGTGCAGACGCGACTCGATATAGTTGATGATGCGCAGCCGGTGCGCGGTCGCCAGCGATGAGCGGCCGGAGCGCGGGCAGGGGACGTCGGCGTAGGCGGCCCCGAGCAGGTCCATGATGGCCGTGGTCACCCGACCGGCCGAGCTGTCGTCGAGTTCGCGCCGGCATTCCACCCAGTAGGAGCGCAGGAAGCGTGAGAACAGCCCGCGTATCCCGGCCGACGACTGCATGGGGATGGCGACCATGCATTCCGGGGAGGCGATCTGGCGCCGCAACTGCGCCTCCGGTATGCCGAGTACCAGCATGCGGTTACTGCCGGGAAAGATGATCTCGTAGTTGCGCGTGCTGTCGCAGAGCGTGAAATCGCCCGCCTGCAGGTGAGCGTCGTGACCGTCCTGGCGACTGATGCTTTCACCCTCGAGCTGCAGGTGCAGGAAGAACAGCGGACTGCGCGTTCGGGTCACGTGCACACGCGAGTGGCGCACGATCTGGGCCTCCGAGTAAACATCCGCCAGCGTCAGGTCACCAATTACAGTGCGCGCGATCGAGCCATTGAAGGTCCGGATGTCCACCGGATCTGAGACCAGGGGGGAGAAGCTCTCGTTGGCACACTCGTTCCACGCATTGAGCTTGCGGCGCGGATCGAGTCCAGCCGTAGAGAACGACACAATCTGCGTCATGCAAACCCCCCGGAGCAGACGTCATCCCGTTCGCCGCTTTATAAGGTATGGCGAATCGCCGGCACCAATATTTTCCGCTTATAGGTCCCATTTGTCTGTCAGAGGTCGCGCGCGGTCAAAAGCCGTGCCAGACCCCTGGGCCGAGCGGGCGAGCGCTGTCGCACCGGGCGCGCGGTCCGGTGTGGCCGTGCCGCGCTGCACTGCGCGGCGCGTTGGCGTTCAGTTTGGGTCGAGTCTCAGGGCACCTTTCGCGGGAGGCTGCCTGCCGCCATGCTGACGCTCTACCACTGGGAGCCCAATGCCAACTCCGGCAAGCCGATGCTTGCCCTGGCAGAGAAGGGAGTCGCCTTCGAAAGCCGGTATCTGGATCTGTTGAACTTCGACCAGCATCAGCCCGAATACCTGCGCGTCAACCCGGACGGCACCATCCCAGCGCTGGTTCACGGTGAGCTGGTGCTGACCGAGTCCACGCCGATGATGGAGTACATCGACGAGGCCTTCGACGGGCCGCCGCTGCGGCCCGTGGATGCGCGGGAGCGCTGGCGCATGCGCTGGTGGATGCGATTCTTCGACGCCTACTTCGCTCCGTCGCTCAGTATGATCGGCTGGAGTGTGTTCGTCGGGCCGGCGGTACGGCAGCGCGATCCGGCCCAGCTCAAAGGCGCAATCGACCGCATCCCGCTGGCGGCGCGCCGCGTCGCCTGGCGCAAGGCTATCTACAACGAGTTTTCCGAGCAGGAGCTGGCGGAATCGCGCCGTCGGGTCGCGCATGCGACCGACGTGCTGGAGGCGCACCTGGCCACGCACACCTATATCTGTGGCGATCGGTACACCCTCGGCGACATCAACGGCTTCAATCTCGGCTACGCGCTGCCGCTGTCGCAACCCGAACGCTGCAACGATCAGCGCACGCCACACATCATGGAGTGGTTGCGCAAGGTCTACGAGCGACCCGCTACCCGTGCCACCTGGGCCCGCGGCCGCACGCGACTGGCCGCGCGCGTCGGCATGCTCGAACGCTCCTCACTCGCATGAGCGCTGGCGTCCCCCCCGAGCTGTATCACTGGGAGCCGAACGCGTTCCATCTCAAGCCGCTGATTGCGCTGGCGGAGAAGGAAGTGCCGTTTGTCTCGAACTACTTCGATCCGACCCGGTTCGAGCAATTCGGTGGCGGATTCCCGTCCAACGTCGAATCGCGGCTGCAACTCGAGCGCGAGGGTCCCCTGCTGCTGCATGCGGGTGAGCTGATCTCGAGCTCCTTCTTCATGCTCGAATACATTGCCGAAGCCTTTCCCGGGCCGGCGCTGCTGCCACCGACAGCCTATGACCGCTATCGCGCCCGCGCCTGGGGTCAGACCAACGCCCTCGGCCTGGCCGGTCCGGTGATGGCGCTGGGCTGCCTTGCGCACCTGGCGCCGGCACTGCGCGTGCAGCCGCGGCCGGCCCTGCGTGCGCGGCTTGGCACCATCGAGCCACTCGAGCGGCGTGCCGCCTGGGAGGCGC
>JBAUYT010000085.1:0-20200 GCA_049584935.1 Steroidobacteraceae bacterium | reverse complement strand
AACTCAATCGCACCCATGGCCGGTTGTCGTTTGCGGTGCTGCTGTTCCAGGACCTGGCGTTCGTGCCACTGCTCGCGCTCGCCAGCGTGCTCGCGGCCGGCGGCGAGAGATTCACCGCCGCTGCGGTCTGGGAACTGGTAGTGCTGGGGGCCATAGCGGTGGCGGCCGTGCTGGCCATCGGCCGCTGGGTGCTGCGGCCGCTGTTGTACGTGATCGCGCACAGCCGCCTGCGCGAAGTGTTTACGCTGGCCGCGCTGCTGGTGGTGCTGATGTCTGCCTGGATCACGCAGCGGCTGGGATTGTCGATGGCGCTCGGCGCATTTCTGGCCGGAATGATGTTTGCGGAGACCGAGTACCGCCACCAGATCGAGGCCGTCATCCGTCCGTTCCGCGAGCTGCTGCTGGGGTTGTTCTTCATATCCGTCGGCATGCTGCTCAACCTCCGGCTGCTGTATGCCGAGTTCGCGCTGATCTTCGGCCTGCTGCTGCTGATGGTATGCGCCAAGGCACTACTGTCGGCGGTGGCGATCCGCTGCTTTGTGCCGAGCAACTTCAAGTCGTTGCGTACCGGGCTGGTGCTGGCTGGCGGCGGCGAGTTCGGCGTTGCGCTGCTGAGCCTGCTGGCGCGCGACCGCGACCTGCCGGCGCATTCGGCGCAGCCGCTGTTGGCCACGGTAGTGCTCGGCATGATCGTGAGTCCGCTGATCATCCGCTATAACCGGCGCATTGCACGCATCCTGCTGCGCGAGACGCCGCCGTCCGGGGACGCCGTGCAGCGCGACAACCAGGCCGCCATCGAGCTGGCGCGGCGCGAGCACGTGGTGCTGTGCGGATTCGGACGCGTGGGGCGAAATCTCGGGCGGGTGCTGATCTCGCAGGGCTTCGAGTACCTGGGAGTCGACATCGATCCGGCCAACGTACGGGCGGCACGCCAGGCCGGCGAGCCGATCATCTGGGGCGACAGCGCCGATGAGGATCTGCTGCACAGTCTGGGCATGGACCGCACTTCCGTGGTCATCATCACGTTCGCCGATCCGGCGGTCGCGATCGGTGTGGTGCAGGCGGTGCGGCGCCTGCGCGCCGACGTGCCTATCCTGGTGCGCACGCAGGATGATGCCCGGCTGGCGGAGCTGTCGCGGGCCGGCGCCACCGAAGTAGTCCCGGAAACCTTCGAGGCCAGCCTGACGCTGGTGTCGCAGGCGTTGACGCTGCTGCAGCTGCCGGCGCCGCAGGTGACGCGGGTGGTGGATACGCTGCGGACGCAGCGCTATGCGACGCTGCGCACTCACCCTGCCGGCGTGCAGATCGAACAGGCCGTCGAGCCGGCCGAACTGCTGCGGTCGGTGGTGCTGCCGCCGCGTGCCTGGGCGGTGGGCCGGCGACTCGAGGAGGTGCGTGGCCGCGGTGCCGAGGTCGCGTTCACGGCCATTCGCCGACACGGTATTACCGGGCGCGAGCCGGGCGGCGACACGGAATTCCGTGAGGGCGACGAGGTGGTCATCTATGGCCTGCCGGCGGAACTCGAACACGCCGAGGCGGTGCTGCTGGCCGGCTAGGAGCCTAGAATGCCCGCCCCATGAATCGCGAAAACATCACCTTTCCGGCGCGGCACACGCCGCTGCGAGAGGATATCCACGCGCTCGGAGACCTCATGGGCGAGGTGCTGCGAGAGCAGGGCGGGGATGAGCTGCTGGCGCTGGTCGACCAGGACCGGCTGACCGCAATCCGCTGGCGCAGTGGCACCACCGGCGCCGGCGAGGCGCTTGCGGTGCGCGTGCGGGGGCGGCCGTCGCGGCTCGCGCGCGAGGTGCTGCGCGGGTTTTCCTCGTACTTCCAGCTGGTGAACGTCGCCGAGAAAGTACATCGCATCCGGCGCCGGCGCGAGTACTTTCAACAGGATGGGGATCGTCCGCAGCCCGGCGGCGTGGAGGATGCGTTCGCCGAGCTGAAGGCCGCCGGCCTGAGCCTCGAGGACGTGCTGGCACTGCTGGCGCAGTTGTCGATCGAACCGGTACTGCTGGCACACCCGATGGAGTCGACGCGCCGCACGACCCTGCGGCGGCAGCAGCGGCTGGCGGGTTACATGCTCGAGCGCAGCAACGCGCTGCTGGCGCCGCACGAGCGCCGCACGCTGTTGCAGCGGATCCGTACCGAAGTCAGCACCGATTGGCAGAGCGAGGAGCATCCACGCGAGCGTCTGACAGTCGCCGACGAGCGCGAACACGCCATTTTCTACCTGGCCGAGATCCTCTACCGCATCGTGCCGGCTTTCTATCAGGAGATCGCAGCCTCGCTCGGCAAGCTCTACGGGGTCTCGCCGGAGACGCTCGAGCTGCCGGTGATCGTGCGCTTCGGTACCTGGGTAGGCGGCGACATGGAGGCTTCGAGCGACGTCCATGCCAAGAGCATTCGCGAGACGCTGGCGCGGTCGCAGCAGGCGATTCTCAACAACTATTACGCCGACTGCCAGCAGCTCGCGCAGCTGCTGTCGCAGAGCGAGCGGCGTGTCGGCGTGTCGAGCGCGGTGCTGCACCGGATCGAGGAGTACCGCACCCTGGTGCCGAGTGCGCCCGGCATCGCGCCGGCGCGCCACGATCGCATGCCCTACCGGGTGCTGCTCGGCCAGATCGCCGAGCGTCTGCAGGCCACGCACGACGGTCGCGCCAGCGGCTACCAGCAGCCGGCACAGTTTCGCGCCGACATCGAGCTGATCGCCCGCAGCCTGTTGGGCAATCGCGGCGTGCATGCCGGCTACTTCGCGGTGCGGCGGCTGCTGGCGCGCATCGACACCTTCGGCTTCCATCTGGCCACGCTGGACCTGCGCGCCAGCGCGCAGGTCAATCACGCGGTGCTGTCACAGGGGCTGGACGATCCCGCCTGGAATCAACGCAGTCCGCTGGAACGGCACGCCAGGCTGGTCGAGATTCTCGAGCGGGATATCGGGCCCACCGGCGATTTCGATGCCCTGGCCAAGCGTACCCTGGCGGTGTTCGACGCCATCCTGCAGAGTCGGCATCGCTACGGCGCCGATTCGATCGGGCTCTACATCGTCGCCGGCGCCGCTGCTGCCGACGACGTGCTGGCGCCACTGGTACTGGCGCGTTGGGCCGACGCATATAACAAGAGTACTGGCGAGGTCGCGCTCGACGTGGCGCCGGAGTTCGACAGTGTCGGCACGCTCGAACGCTGCGGCGCCATCATGCGCGAGCTGCTGGAGGATGGCGTCTACAAGCGCCATCTCGAAGCGCGTGGGCGGCTGCAGACCGTATTGATCGGCTACTCGGGCAGCGGCCAGGAGAGTGGACTGGTCGCGTCACGTTTCGCTACCTACCGCGCTCAGCGGCACCTGACCGAGGCGCTGCGCCAGGCGCACAAGGAACATGTGCTGTTCTACAGCCGCGGCGGCAGTGTGCCGCGTGGCGGCGGGCGCATCGATGCGCTGCTGCGCGCGGCTCCGGCCGAATCCGTCAGCGGCGTGTTGCGGTTCACCGAGCAGGGAGAGGGCATCAACCAGAGCTACGGGCTGCGCCCGAACGCCATGCGCTCGCTCGAGCGGGCCATGAGCACGCTGGCAATGGCGACGCTGGCGGTCAAACGCGGGGTGGCCGTGCGCGAGGGGGCGGCGCTGGCCGAATGCGCCGGCCTGGTGGCTGGCCACAGTGCACAGGCCTGGCGGAGCCTCGTCTATGAGACCGCCCAGTTCAATGACTTCTTCCGGGCCGCCACCCCGATCGACGTCATCGAGCGCATGCAGATCGGTTCGAGCCAGCCACTGAACACCGAATTGCGCGGTATCGAGGCAGTGCGGCCGGCGGCATGGGTGTTCGCCTGGGCACAGTCCCGCCACATGATTCCCGGTTGGTACGGCGCCGGCGCCGGACTCGAGTTCGCACGCGGCGAGCGCGGCCTGCTACTGCTGCGACGCTGTTACCAGGGCTGGCCGTTCTTCCGCACCCTGATCGATGACATCGAGGCCATGCTGTCGCGGGCGGATCCGGCCATCGCCGCCCATTACGAGCGACTCGTGAGTCCAGACCTGCGCCATTTTGGGGCGTTGATCCGCCAGGAATACGAACGCACGGTCGCGCTGGTGCTCGAGATCAAGCAGTGCGCGGCGCTGCTCGATACCGACCAGACATTGCAGCGGAGCATCGCCCTGCGCAACCCTTACGTCGATCCGATGAGTTTCATGCAGGTGGACCTGCTGGAGCGCTGGCGCGCCAGTGGCCGACAGAATCGCGAGCTGTTCGAGGCATTGCAGGCCAGCGTCAGTGGCATCGCGCGTGGACTGCAGACCATGGGGTGAGCAGGCCGCCCGCTGGCTTATGCCTGAAAGCGAGTTCGATATAACCATTGTGCAGGCGGCTATTGAGCCATCATCGGCGCCTCCGATTGGTGGCGCGCGCGATGTACCGATACGACTCGATCGATCAGACGCTGGTGGAAGAGCGTGTGGCGCAGTTTCGCGACCAGACACGCCGCTTCATCGCCGGCACCCTCAGCGAGGACGAGTTTCGCCCGCTGCGGTTGCGCAACGGTCTATATATTCAGCGCCACGCGCCCATGCTGCGCATCTCGGTGCCGTACGGCCTGCTTTCGAGCCGCCAGCTGCGCATGCTGGCCGAGATCGCGCGCCACTACGACCGCGGCTACGGCCACTTCACCACGCGCCAGAACATTCAGTTCAACTGGCCCCGGCTCGAACACGTGCCGGACATCCTGGCGGAGCTCGCCACGGTGCAGATGCACGCCATCCAGACCAGCGGCAACTGCATCCGCAACATCACCTCCGATCCGCTCGCAGGCGTGGCTCCGGACGAGATTGCCGATCCACGGCCGTATTGCGAGATCATCCGGCAGTGGGCCACGCTGCACCCCGAGTTCAGCTACCTGCCGCGCAAGTTCAAGATCGCCGTCACCGCAGCCGCCCACGACCGCGTTGCCACCGAGGTACACGATGTCGGGGTGCGCATCAAGCACGGTCCCGACGGCACATTGGGCTTCGAGATCCTGGCCGGCGGCGGTCTCGGACGCACGCCGATTCTGGCCCAGGTCATTCGCGAGTTCCTGCCACAGTCCGAGCTGCTGGCCTACCTCGAAGCCATCCTGCGCGTTTACAACCACCACGGCCGGCGGGACAACATTCACAAGGCACGCATCAAGATCCTGGTGCGCTCACTCGGCGTGCCGGAGTTCCGCCGCCAGGTAGAGGCGGAATTCGAGGCCAGCCGTGCCACGGCTCCGCAGCTGGCCGAGGCTGAAGTGGCGCGCATGCGCAGCTTCTTCGAGCCGCCGCACTACCAACAGCTCGAAGACCTGTCCGAGGCGGCGCCGACGGCTGTGCCGGGGGGCTCGCTGGCGCCGTACCAGGCCTGGCATCGCTACAACACGCGTGCACACCGGGTCGCCGGCTATCGAATAGTGTTCGTCTCGCTCAAGAAACACGGCGAGGCGCCCGGTGATGTGACGGCGGCGCAAATGGACGCGCTCGCCGACCTCGCCGATCGCTACAGCTTCGGCATGCTGCGCAGTACGCACGATCAGAACCTGGTGCTGGCAGACGTGCCGCAGCGGGCGCTGCGCGAGGTCTGGCAGTCGCTGGAAACGCTCGCGCTGGCGACGCCGAACATCGGCACGCTGACCGACATGATCTGCTGCCCGGGCCTCGATTTCTGCGGGCTGGCCAATGCCGGCTCCATCCCGATTGCCAAGCAGATCCAGGCGCGCTTCGACGATCTCGACTATCTCTACGACTTAGGTCCCGTGGAGATCAAGATGTCGGGCTGCATGAACGCCTGCGGTCATCACCACGTCGGCCATATCGGCATTCTCGGAGTCGATAAGCACGGCAAGGAGTGGTACCAGATCACCATCGGCGGCTCGGCGGCCGCGCCGGCCGCCCTGGGTGAAGTCATCGGGCCGTCGGTGCCCAAGGAGAATGTTGCCGACACCATCGCCCGGCTGCTCGACGTCTATCTCGAGGAACGTCAGGACGAGCACGAGCGTTTTGTCGACACCGTGCGCCGTATCGGCGTCGAGCCCTTCCAGGAGCGCGTCTATGAGACAGATCATTCGCCGGCGTGAATTCGTCGAGGATGAGCTGTGCTACCCGGGCGAGCCCGATGCCCCCGGCAAGGTCCGTGCACAGCCGATGGCCGACTGGATCGCTGCGGCGAATGCCGGGGCCGCGTCGGTTCCCGGGGCGGTGCTGCTGGCCCCGGCCGACGCCGTCGAGGCGCTGGCCGACCATCTGGCGCCGCTGCGCTGGATCGTGATCGATTTCCCCAAGATAGGCGAAGGCCGCGGATTCTCGCAGGCGCGCCTGCTGCGCCAGCGCTATGGCTACACCCAGGAGCTACGCGCGCGCGGGGCGCTGAAACGGGACCAGATGTTCTTCCTGGCCCGCAGCGGCTTCGATGCCTTCGATCTCGATCCGTCCGAGGATCCGAACGCCGCCCTGGCCGCCCTGGGCACCTTCAGCGTTGCCTACCAGGGGGGCGACGACCGCCTCGTCCGCGTTCGCCATCGGAGCTAGATGGCGCTCCCCGGGCCGCCAGAGGGAGCCAGATTGCTAGATCAGGCCCGAACTTTCCCTCGCACCCGCCTGTCGGGATAATACTTCAGCACTCCGGCGCGGACTCCTACACGCTTAGGTGGGCCGCAGCTTTAGTTTGGCGGCCTGCGTACCCACTTCTGACCGGGAGGTCCAGGGCATGTCGAGCGCAACCGGCCTGAGGCCAGCAGCGGGGGAGAAGGCGGCGCTGAATTCAGCCATGGAAGCACCCCGGATCCGGATCGAGCGGGTAGCCCCCAGCGTGGATGGCGGCGCGCTTCCGGCCAAGGGCGTAGTCGGCCAGAGTATCGTGGTCGAGGCCGACATCTATATGGACGGTCACGACCAGGTAGCGGCGCGGCTGATCTGGCGTGGCCCCGGCACGCTCGAGGAACAGTCGGTGCCCATGGTCGCGCTCGGCAACGATCGCTGGCGCGCCGAGTTCACTCCGACGCGCGCCGGCAGGCACCGTTTCAACGTCGAAGCCTGGTACGACGAATGGGCCAGCTACCAGCACGACCTGAGCAAAAAGCAGCTGGCGGGTGTGCCCGAGGCGGTCGATATCGAGGAGGGCAGGCGACGGCTGGTCGCCGCGGCCGCGCGGGCCCCGGCACGGGTGCACGACGCCGGACCGCAGGCTGTCCCGTTCGTGCAGCGACTCGAGCTGGCCGAACAGGCCGCGGCAGTGGAACTGCTGCTGTCGCAGGAAGCGGCGCTGCTGATGGCGCAGATCCAGCCGCGCGCCTTCGTGACGCATCTGCCGGGCGACCTGATCATCGACGTCGAACGCCTGGCGGCAGGGTTTGCCAGCTGGTACGAGTTGTTCCCGCGCTCGCAGTCCCCGGTGCCCGGCCAGCACGGTACCTTCGACGATTGCATTGCACGGCTGCCCGCGATTCGCGCCATGGGTTTCGACGTACTGTACTTGCCGCCGATCCATCCCATTGGACTCAAGCATCGCAAGGGCCGCAACAATGCCGTCCAGGCCCAGCCCGGCGACCTTGGCAGCCCGTACGCGATCGGCTCCGACGACGGCGGGCACACGGCGCTGCATCCGCAGCTTGGCGACATGGCGGCGTTTCAGCGTCTGCTGGCGGCGGCGGCGGCGCTGGACATGGAGGTGGCGCTCGATTTTGCGATTCAGTGCTCGCGCGATCACCCCTGGCTCACAACTCATCCGCAGTGGTTCTCCTGGCGCGCCGACGGCTCGATCCGCTACGCCGAGAACCCGCCGAAGAAGTACCAGGATATCGTCAACGTCGATTTCTACGCCGAGGGTGCCAAGCCGGGACTGTGGCTGGCGCTGCGCGACGCCATGCTCTACTGGATCGAGGCCGGTGTCCGCACCTTTCGCGTGGACAACCCGCACACCAAGCCGCTGCCGTTCTGGCGCTGGCTGATCGCCGACATCCGCTGGCGCCATCCGGACGTGCTGTTGCTGTCGGAGGCGTTCACGCGGCCGGTGCTCATGTATCGGCTGGCGAAGCTGGGTTTTTCGCAGAGCTACACCTATTTCATATGGCGCAACAGCAAGCGCGAGCTGACCGACTATTTCTCCGAACTCGCCAACGGTGAACCGCGGGATTTTTTCCGGCCGAACCTGTTCGTCAACACCCCGGACATCAATCCGTTGTTCCTGCAGACTTCAGGGCGTCCTGGGTTCCTGATTCGTGCCGCACTGGCCGCAACCCTGTCGGGACTGTGGGGACTCTACAGCGGCTTCGAGCTGTGCGAGTCGGCGCCGTTGCCGGGGCGTGAGGAATACCTGGACTCTGAGAAGTATGAGCTGCGCCAGCGCGACTGGCAGGCACCCGGCAACATCATTGCCGAGATTACGCAACTCAACCGCATCCGTCGTGAGAATCCGGCGCTGCAGTCGCACCACGGGCTGCGCTTCTACAATGCCTTCAACGATCAGGTACTCTGGTACGGTAAGTTCACGCCGGACCTCGCCAATTTTATCCTGGTGGCTGTGAGTCTCGATCCGCAGCACGTGCAGGAGACGCAGTTCGAAGTACCGCTGTGGGAATTCGGCATGAACGACAACGGCGTGTTTGCAGTCGAAGAACTCATGCGCGGCATTCAGTTCAAATGGTACGGCAAAGTGCAGCAGTGGCGCTTCGTCCCCGCGGAGCTGCCGTTTGCGATCTTCCGTGTGCAGCCGTGGCAAAGCCCCGCCTGAGGACCCGATGGACCAGCCCTCCGTAACACGCAATCAGACCCGGCTGCGCCGCACACAGGCCGCGGAAGTGCATGTGAGCGATCCGCTGTGGTTCAAGGATGCGGTCATCTATCAGCTGCACCTGAAGTCGTTCTTCGACGCCAACAACGATGGCATCGGTGATTTCCCCGGCCTGATTGCCAAGCTCGACTACATCGCCGACCTCGGCGTCAACACCATCTGGTTGTTGCCGTTCTACCCGAGTCCGCGCGGAGACGATGGTTACGATATCGCCGATTACCGCGGCGTCCATCCGGAGTACGGCAATCTCGCGGACGCGCGCGCGTTCATTGCCGAGGCGCATGCCCGCGGGCTGCGGGTCGTCACGGAACTGGTGATCAATCACACTTCCGACCAGCACCCCTGGTTCCAGCGGGCGCGCAAGGCCAAGCCGGGCTCGTCGGCACGCAACTTCTACGTCTGGTCGGACACCGATCAGCGCTATGCGGGCACGCGCATCATCTTTCTGGACACGGAAAAATCCAACTGGACCTGGGATCCGGTGGCGAATGCCTACTACTGGCATCGGTTCTATTCGCACCAGCCCGACCTGAATTTCGACAATCCGCTGGTGCTGAAGGCCGTGCTGTCAGTGCTGCGCTACTGGCTCAATCTCGGCGTCGATGGCCTGCGCCTGGATGCAGTGCCGTACCTGGTGGAGCGCGAGGGTACCAACAACGAGAACCTTCCCGAGACGCACGCCATCCTCAAGCGTATCCGTGCCGAAATCGATGCGGCCTTCCCGGGCCGCATGCTGCTCGCCGAAGCCAACCAGTGGCCCGAAGACGTGCAGCAGTACTTCGGCAACGGCGACGAGTGCCACATGTGCTTCCACTTTCCGCTGATGCCGCGCATGTATATGGCGCTGGCGCAGGAAGACCGCTTTCCGATTACCGACATTCTGCGACAGACACCGGAGATTCCCGCCAACTGCCAATGGGCCATCTTCCTGCGCAACCACGACGAGCTGACGCTCGAGATGGTGACCGACCGCGAGCGCGACTATCTGTGGGAACAGTACGCCGCCGACCGCCGTGCGCGCCTCAACCTCGGTATACGCCGCCGCCTGGCGCCGCTGGTGCAACGGGACCGGCGCCGCATCGAGCTGTTGCACTCGCTGCTGTTGTCGATGCCGGGCGCGCCGGTGCTCTACTACGGCGACGAGATCGGCATGGGCGACAACATCCATCTGGGCGATCGCGACGGCGTGCGCACGCCCATGCAGTGGTCGAGCGACCGCAACGGCGGCTTCTCGCGCGCCGATCCGGCGGCGCTGGTGTTGCCGCCGATCATGGATCCGCTGTATGGCTATCAGGCCATCAACGTCGAGGCGCAGGCCCGCGATCCGCATTCCTTCCTCAACTGGATGCGGCGCATGCTGTCGATCCGGCGGCTGCAGCGCGCCTTCGGCCGCGGCACTTTCCGGCTGCTGTACCCGAGCAATCGCCGCGTAATGGCATACGTGCGCGAGTACGCCGAGGAAGACCGTAACGAAACCATCCTGTGTGTCGCCAACGTGTCGCGCTTTGCGCAGGCGGTCGAGCTGGACTTGAGCAAATTCGAGACCTGTGTGCCGGTCGAGATGCTCGGTGGCGCGGCGTTCCCGCCGATCGGCCAGCTGCCCTACCTGCTGACGCTGCCGCCGTATGGCTTCTACTGGTTTGTCCTCGCGCCGCTGTCACGCATGCCCACCTGGTTCGTGCCGGCGCCGCAGACGCTGCCCGAATTTCACACGCTGGTGGTGCGCAATTCGCTGCAGGAGCTGCTGGCCGAGCCCATCCGCAGTGTGCTCGAACGCGAGGTACTGCCGGCGTACCTGCCGATGCGCCGCTGGTTTGCCGGCAAGGACCAGGTGCTCGAGAGTGCGCGGATCGCGCAGATTTCCGAAGTGCCCGGAATCGAACCGCCGGTACTGCTGACGGAGGTGGAAGTCAGGATGCCGCGCGGTACCGACCGCTACCTGCTGCCGTTCGGCTTCATTTCCGAGGACTCGATCGCCAGTGCGCTGCCACAGCAACTGGCGCTGGCGCGTGTACGGCGCGGCCGGCGCGTCGGCTTCCTGACCGATGCGTTTGCGCTCGACAGTTTTGCGCGCCGCATGGTCGGCCTGCTCGCCGAAGGGGCGCGCGTGGCGGAAGCGGAGGGCGGTGGCGAACTGCAGTTCAATCCGGTCGGACGCACCGAGCTGCTGCAACTGGGTGCCGATGCGGCGGTACGCCGGGCGTCCGCCGAGCAGTCCAACAGCGCGCTGATAGTCGGCGGCACCGTGCTGCTGAAGCTGTTCCGTCGCGTGCACGCCGGTGCGCACCCCGAGGCCGAAATGGGCCGTTACCTGACCGAGCAGGGTTACCCCAACATCGCGCCCCTGCTCGGAGAGATCACGCGCCGCGGCGCCGACGGCACGCCGTTCACGCTCGGCGTGGCGCAGAGTTTCATCTACAACGAGGGTGACGCCTGGAGCTGGACGCAGAACCTGCTCGAGCGCACCGTGCAGGAGGTGCTGGTGCTGCCCTCCGGCGCGCCGTTGCCGGAGCAGAGCGAGGCAATCGCGCGCTTCCAGCGCGCCGCTGCCATGCTTGGCCGGCGCCTCGGCGAAATGCACGGCGTACTGGGCCGCCCGACCGACAACCCGGCGTTCGCGCCGCACAACTGCAATCAGCAGGATGTGCAGGCGTGGGCCGCATCGGCGCGCGGCCAGCTCGACCGGGCCTATGCGCTGATTGACGCGCGCGCGCAGTTCAGCGACCAGGAGCGTCCGGCCGTCGAAGTGCTGCGCGCAGCACGCGAGCGCGCGCTGCGCCTGCCGCTGGAGCTGGCGCAGGCCGGTATCGGCTCGCTGGCGACGCGCATTCACGGCGACCTGCACCTCGGGCAGGCGCTGGTGGCGCAGGGGGATGTGTACTTCATCGACTTCGAGGGTGAGCCGGCGCGCACGCTCGAGGAACGCCGTGCGCTCAGCAGCCCGCTGCGCGACGTGGCCGGCATGCTGCGCTCGTTCGACTATGCAGCTGCCACCATCATCGTGGCCGGCGGCGCCGGCCAGGACGAGACGGCGCTGGCGCGCAAGCGCAGCATCGTCGAGCGGTTCCGTCAGACCTCGGCCAAGGCATTCCTCGGGGCCTATCAGGAGGCTTCGGCGGTACTGACACACCAGTGGACCGGCGCGCACAGCGCGCGCGATCTGCTCAATCTTTTCCTGATCGAGAAGGCCGCCTACGAGGTCTGCTACGAGGCGGCCAATCGTCCGGGGCTGCTACACGTTCCGCTGCGTGGACTGGCGCAGCTCATCTCACATCTTTGAGAGGCAAATCATGGCGCCAAACAACTCTCTGGCATTGCGGCTCGTCGACCAGGATCTGTCGATCGATCCGGCGGCCGCGGTCGCCCTCGAATCGGGTCGGGTCGGCGACCCGTTCAGCCTGCTGGGTCCGCAGCCTGACGGCCGCGGCGGTGTGGTCGTGCGTGCCTACCTGCCGCCGGCCGAGGCGGTCGATCTGGTCGACGCGCAAGATCGGGTGCTCGCCGCCATGCAACCGATCGAGCCCGCGGGATTGTTCGCAGCGCGCATCGGCGGGCGCACCAGCTACCGGCTGCGCATCCGCTGGCCTGGCGGTGTGGTGCAGACCCAGGAGGATCCGTACGCCTTCGGGCTGCTGCTCGGCGAGCTCGACGTCTACCTGCTGGCCGAGGGCAATCACCTCGAGCTGGGCCGCTGCCTGGGTGCGCAGGCGATGAACATCGAGGGGGTCGAGGGCGTGCGGTTTGCGGTCTGGGCACCGAACGCGCGGCGCGTGTCGGTGGTCGGGGACTTCAACGGCTGGGACGGCCGGCGCCACATGATGCGCAAGCGCGTCGAAGCCGGCGTGTGGGAGCTGTTCATTCCGCGCCTGCCGGTCGGAACCGTCTACAAGTACGAGATCCTCGGGCCCTATGGGCTGCTGCCGCTGAAATCCGATCCGGTGGCGCTGCAGGTGGAGCCGCCGCCGCGCACCGCGTCGATAGTCGCCGATCCGACGCCGTTCGTCTGGAGCGACGCCGAATGGCTCAAGGCACGCGCGACCGCCGGGATGCACCTGCATGCGCCGGTCTCGATCTATGAGGTGCACGCCGGCTCCTGGCGGCGCCACTGGCACGACGGTGAGCCGCTCAACTGGACCGAGCTGGCCGAGCAGCTGATTCCGTACGTCAAGGAACTCGGCTTCACGCACATCGAACTGCTGCCCATCATGGCGCACCCGTTCGGCGGGTCCTGGGGCTACCAGGTGCTCGGACAGTATGCGCCGCATGCCCCGTTCGGCGAGCCGCAGGCGTTTGCGCGCTTCGTCGATTGCTGCCACAACGCCGGAATCGGCGTGATCCTCGACTGGGTGCCCGGACATTTCCCGACCGACACCCACGGGCTGGCGTTCTTCGACGGCACGCCCCTGTACGAGCACGCCGATCCGCGCGAGGGGTTCCACCAGGAATGGAATACGGCGGTCTACAACCTCGGCCGGCGCGAAGTACACTCGTTCCTGATATCGAGCGCGCTGCACTGGATCGAGCGCTACCACGTCGATGCGCTGCGCGTCGATGCGGTGGCCTCGCTGCTGTATCGCGACTACGCCCGCAAGGAGGGGCAGTGGATCCCGAATCGCTTCGGCGGCCGGGAGAATCTCGAGGCCATCGACTTCCTGCGGCATCTCAACGACGCGATCGCCGAGCGCTTTCCGGGCACCATGACACTGGCGGAGGAATCTACCGCCTGGCCGGGCGTGACCCGGCCTTCGCGTGAGTGGGGCCTGGGCTTCACTTACAAGTGGAACATGGGCTGGATGCACGACACCCTGCGCTACATGCAGCACGATCCGGTGCACCGGGCGTTCGATCACAACGATCTGACCTTCGGCCTGCTGTACGCGTTCTCCGAGAATTTCGTGCTGCCGCTGTCGCACGACGAAGTGGTCCACGGCAAGGGTTCGCTGATCGGCCGCATGCCGGGCGACACCTGGCAGAAGTTTGCCAACCTGCGCGCGTATTTCGGTTTCATGTGGACGCAGCCCGGCAAGAAGCTGCTGTTCATGGGCGGTGAAATCGGGCAGGACTGGGAGTGGGATCACGACCGCGCGGTCGACTGGCCGGCGCTCGATCATCCGTTGCATCGGGGCGTGCAGCACCTGATCCGCGATCTGAACCATCTCTACAGCACCGAAGCCGCGCTGCACGCGCTAGACTGCGACAGTGCCGGCTTTCGATGGATCGTGGGCGATGATCGCGACAACAGTGTGTTTGCCTACTATCGCAATGGCTTCGAAGGCGCGCAGCCGGTTATCGTGGTGTGCAATTTCACGCCGGTGCCCAGGGTGCACTACCGCATCGGCGCGCCCCGCGCCGGTGGCTGGCGCGAGATCCTCAATACCGACTCGGAAGTCTATGGCGGCAGCAACATGGGCAACGGTGGCTGGGTCGAAGCCGGGTCCGCGCCCAGTCACGGACAGCCGTTCTCGCTCGAGATCACCCTGCCGCCGCTCGCCACGGTACTGTTGCGTCACGGGGGCTGAGCTCCGTCAAGCGTGGCGCGCGTGAGTTCGGGGCCGCCGCAGCGGGCGCTGGCTGGTTTGCCATACCCGCTGGGTGCCACCGCGGGGGCGGACGGCTGCGACTTTGCGGTGTTTGCCGGCGGCGCAGAGCGGGTCGATCTCTGCCTGTTCGATGCCAGCGGTCGCAGCGAGCTGCGACGCCTGGCGATGCCGGAGAGCACCGACGGCGTCTGGCATGCGTCGGTGCCCGAGGTCGCCGCCGGCCAGCTTTACGGTTACCGCGCGCACGGTCAGTACGATCCCGACCAGGGGCTGCGCTACAACGCCAACAAACTGCTGCTCGATCCGTACGCGCGGGCACTGGCGGGAAGCCTGCGATGGAGCGATGCGCTCTACGGCTACCGCATCACCTCGCCGCGCGGCGACCTGTCTTTCGACCGGCGCGACAGCGCCTTTGCCATCCCTAAGGCGGTGGTGACGGTCGATCGGTTCCAGTGGGGTGATGACCGCGCCCCGCGCACGCCGTGGTCGGACACGGTGATCTACGAGACCCATCTGCGCGGGCTGTCGATGCTTCACGCCGGCGTGCCAGAGTCGATGCGCGGCCGCGCCGCGGCACTCGGACACGAGGCCGTCGTCACCCATCTGCGGCGGCTCGGTGTTACGGCGGTGGAGCTGTTGCCGATCCATGCGCTGGTGCACGACCGGCCGCTGGTCGAACGCGGCTTGAGCAACTACTGGGGCTACAACACGCTCGGCTACTTCGCGCCCGAGCCACGCTACCTGGGCGAGGGCGGGCTCGATGAACTCAAGGGTGCCATCAAGGCCTTACACGCAGCCGGCATCGAGGTGCTGCTGGATGTGGTCTACAACCACACCTGCGAGGGCAGCGAGCTCGGGCCCACCTTGAGCCTGCGCGGCCTGGACAATCTGGCCTACTATCGGCACTCGCCCGAGGACCCGCGTCACAGCATCAACTACACCGGCTGCGGCAACACACTCAACTTTTCGCATCCGCGTGTGATCCAGTTGACCCTGGATTCGCTGCGCTACTGGGTCGAGACCTTTCGCGTCGACGGTTTCCGCTTCGACCTGAGCGTGACGCTCGGCCGCGAAGCCGGCGGCTTCGAGCGGGGCTCCGGCTTCTTCGATGCGCTGATGCAGGATCCGGTGCTGTCGAAGGTCAAGCTGATCGCCGAGCCCTGGGACATGGGTCCGGACGGATTTCAGCTCGGCAATCATCCGAGCGGCATGGCGGAGTGGAATTCGCGCTTCCGGGACGACGTGCGCCGCGCCTGGCGCAGCGACTCCGGCGTTCGCGGCGCACTGGCGGCGCGGCTGCAGGGATCGGCGGACGTGTTCGACCACGACGGGCGGCGCCCGTGGGCGGCCATCAACTACGTCACCGCGCACGACGGCTTCACCTTGCAGGATTGGGTCAGCTACAACCACAAGCACAACGAGGCCAACGGCGAGGATAATCGCGACGGCAGCGACGACAACGCCAGCTATGACTGGGGCGCCGAGGGGCCGACCGAGGATGAGGCGGTGACGACGCTGCGGGAACGGATCAAACGATCGACGCTGGCGACGCTGCTGTTCTCGCACGGCACGCCGATGCTGCTCGGCGGCGACGAGTTCGGCCAGAGCCAGGGCGGCAACAACAACCCTTACTGCCAGGATTCCGAACTCACCTGGCTCGACTGGTCGCGGGCGGAGTCGGCGACCGGCGTACGGCAGCAACACTTGGTCGCGCGCCTGCTGCAGCTGCGGCGTGAGCATTGCACGCTCCGCAGCGGTTATTTCCAGCATGGTCGCCTGGAGCCGCTGCCGCAGGTGCGCGACATCGAATGGTTCGACGAGAACGGCGATGTCATGCGGCCGGAGGATTGGCAGTACACCCAGGGCAAGCTGCTGTGCGTGCGGCGGGCCGCCCGCATCGATGCGCAGCGCGCGGAAGTCAGCCTGCTGCTGATCAACACCAATGGCGACGCGCACGCCTTCCAGCTGCCGCAGCCCGTGTTCCGCTGGACCTTGCGGCTCGACACCGCAGCCGACGAGTTGCCGGACCGGCTCATCGAGCAGCCGCAGCTCGAAGTGGCGCCGCACAGCCTGCAGTTGCTGACCGCGGTGGTCGAGGCGCCGTCGCCCGAGCGCGGCCTGCACAGCGCAGGCGACTCGGCCATGCAGCCCGATCAGACCATGGCGAAGGGCCTGCGCGCGCTGCTGCCCTGAACGGCGCTCATGCCCAAGCGGCAGCGTAAGAATTCTGTACCGGGCATCCGGCAGGATGGATGATTTCGGCGGCTATCGCAGTGCGATAGCCTCGGGGCAACTGCTCAGGAGAAGAGCCAATTATCCGGGAGAAAAGCCATGAAAAACCTGCTGCGCGTCGCGCAATGCGGAATTGTGTTGGGACTGATCGCCTTCACATCGGCCTGCGTGGTGACTGAGCCGCGCGAAGGCTACTATGACCACGAGCATCATCGTTACTACCACGAACACGGGTGGCATGACTGCACGCCGGCAGACAATTTCTGCCATTAGAGTGCGGTTACGATTGATAGTGACTGGGTGACAGCCCCAGTCGCCGTTTGAACATGGTGGCAAACGCGGCCGGGCTGTCGTAGCCCAGATCGAGCGCCAGTGCCGTAACGGACTCACCGGCGGCGAGACGAGGCAAGGCAATCAGCAGGCAGGCTTGCTGTCGCCACTCGGCGAAGCTCATGCCGGTCTGCCGCCTGAAGCTGCGGGTAAAGCCGCGGCGGCTTACGGCCAGTTCGGCCGCCCAATCATCGATGGTGTCATGCGGCGTCGGGTGCTCGAGAAATGCATGGCATTTCCGCGCCAGCTCCCGCGAGACCGGGAAGGGCACCGCGATCGGAATGACCGGCGCGCGATCCAGTTCGATCAGCAGCAAGTCGATGATCAATCGATCGCGCCCGTGAAGGTCGTACTCGATCGGCAAGGCTGTTGCCGCGACCAGCAGATTGCGCAGCAACGGCGAGACCGCGATGACGCGACAGGCACAACCGAGTGCACTGCAGACCCCGGGTTCGATCAACACGCTGCGGGTGCTGACCGCACCCACCATGCGCACCGCGTGCGGAATGCCCGCGGGAATCCACACCGCCCGTTCGGGAGGGGCTACCCAGGCGCCCTGCGGCGTGCTGACGGCGACCACGCCGCTGGCGGCGTAGAGCAGTTGGCCGCGCCGGTGCTGATGGGTGTCGAGCTCGAAAGAGGGCGGGTAGTCGTTACCGATGGCGATCACCGGGCGGTCGACATCGTCGTACTCATTCGGATCGTTGCGTCGCAGCATGGCCCACTCGCAAAGCTCATCGGCCCGAACAGTATAGCGGGCCGGATGTGGGCATCGTATCGTTCCTCGGCCCTCCGACTGGAGCTGAAGCATGCAGCAGCGGGTATTGCACCCTGGCGGCGATCGGGCCGCGGTCCGCACCGATCACACCGTGTTCGCGGTCATCCTGGCCGTCAGCGTGTGCCACCTGCTCAACGACATGATGCAGGCGCTGCTGCCCGCGATCTATCCCAACCTCAAGGCCGACTTCGGGCTGAGCTTCGGCCAGGTCGGCATCGTCACGCTGGTTTACCAGATGACCGCCTCCATCCTGCAACCCCTGGTGGGCCTGTATGCCGACCGGCGCCCGACCCCGCTGGCATTGCCGGGCGGCACACTGTTTTCCCTGGCTGGACTGTTGGTGCTGTCGATCGCTCACCGCTATGTCCTGCTGTTGGTGGGGGCCAGCCTGCTGGGTGTGGGCTCATCGGTGTTTCATCCCGAGTCCTCGCGCGTGGCGCGCATGGCCGCCGGCAGCCGCCACGGTCTGGCGCAGTCGCTGTTCCAGGTTGGCGGCAATCTCGGCCAGGCGCTGGGACCCCTGGCCGCCGCTCTGGTGGTGGTGCGATGGGGACAGTCGAGCCTGGCCTTCTTCGCACTGCTGGCGTTGCTGTCGGCGGCAATCCTGTGGAACGTAGGGGTCTGGTACAAGCACCAGGGGCTGGCGCGGCTGAAGGCCGGTACCTCCCGAAGAGACTCACATGCAACGCTCTCCAGCGGCAGTGTGCGTCGGGGGATAAGCGTGCTGCTGCTGCTGGTGCTCTCGAAGTACGTCTATCTGGCAAGCCTGACCAGCTACTTCACGTTCTACCTGATTCATCGCTTCGCCCTGTCGGTGCGCGATGCACAGCTCGAGCTGTTTGCGTTCAGCACAGCGATCGCGGTCGGCACCATGCTCGGCGGGCCTTTTGGCGACCGCATTGGTCGCAAGCGCGTCATCTGGTTCTCGATCCTCGGCGCATTGCCATTCACGTTGCTGCTGCCGTCTGCCAATCTGTTCTGGACGGGTCCCCTGGTCGTGATGATCGGATTGATTCTGGCATCGGCATTCCCTGCGATCGTGGTGTTTGCGCAGGAACTGGTGCCCGGCAGAGTGGGCCTGGTGTCGGGACTGTTCTTTGGACTGGCCTTTGGGGTAGGCGGGCTGGGCGCAGCGGTACTGGGCGTGCTGGCCGATCATTGGGGTATCGAGCGAATCTACACGCTGTGCGCATACCTGCCGGCATCGGGTCTGTTCGCCGCCTGGTTGCCGAACGTCGAGCCGCGCCGCCAGCCGCATTGAGTTGCAACGGGCCGCATCGGTTGCGTCCGATCTCAAGCCCGCAGCGCCGCCGCCAGCGCGTCGATATCCGATTCATTATGCGCGGCAGACAGGAAACCGACTTCGAATGCGCTCGGTGCCAGGTAGATCCCCTGTTCCAGCAGTGCATGGAAGGGCCTGCGAAAGCTGCTCCCGGCATCGACCGGGAAGCTCTGGAGCGTACGCATGGGTGTCAGCGGCTGGCCCTGCTCCGAGAAGCAGAGCCAGAAGATGGACCCGACGCGCTGCACGGCGAGATTGGGGATAGGGCCGAGTGCGCGTTCGAGCCGCGCACCGAGCGACTCGAGTCGAGCGTAGATGCGGCCGTCGAGCAGCTGCTGCAGTGCCGCCAGCCCGGCACACATCGCGAGCGGATTAGCGCTCAGAGTACCTGCCTGGTACACGGGCCCCGCAGGTGCGACCAGCTCCATGAGTTCGCGGCGGCCGCCGTAGGCGCCTACGGGAAAGCCGCCGCCGATGACCTTGCCGTAGGTCACGAGATCCGGCCTGATCCCGCTCAGGCCGGCATAACCCTGGAAGCCCAGGCGGAATCCGGAGATGACTTCGTCGAAGATCAGCAGCGTGCCGTGCGCACGCGCCAGGCGTGCAAGTGCCGCCAGGAACTCCGGCCGTTGCGGCAGCAGGCCGTAATTGGCGGGCAGCGGCTCGACGATGGCGGCCGCGATCTCGCTGCCGCGCGCCGCGAACAGCCGCTCGAGCGCATCGATATCATCCAGCGGGGCGATCAGGGTTTCCTGCACCACGTCGGGCGCAAGCCCGGCGCTGTCGGGCAGCGGCGCTTCGGCGAGCCCGGAGCCGGCTCGCAGCAGCATCGAATCCGTATGGCCGTGATAGCAGCCTTCGAACTTGAGTATCTTGGAGCGCTGCGTGGCGCCGCGTGCGACCCGCAGCGCCGACATGACGGCTTCGGTGCCGGAGTTGACGAAGCGGATGCTCTCGACCCAGGGAATGCGTCCGGTGATCAGCTCGGCGAGCTCCAGGCTGTAGGGCTCGGCGGTGCCCAGGCTCCAGCCGCGGCCTAAGGCCGCTTCGGCGGCCGCACGCACCAGTGGATCGGCATGTCCCAGAATCAACGGCCCGAATGCCATGCAGAAATCGAGATAGTCGCGCCCGTCGACGTCCCTGAGGCGCGCGCCCTGCCCACCGGTCATGAAGCGCGGCGTGCCGCCGACGCCGCGAAAGGCGCGCACCGGCGAATGCACCCCGCCCGGCGAGACGCGCCGCG
>JBAUYT010000084.1:0-22398 GCA_049584935.1 Steroidobacteraceae bacterium | reverse complement strand
CTACGCCAACGGCCAGTGGTTCGAGCAGATCGAGCAGGCGCAGGCAGGCGACGGCCAGAAACTCAATCTCAAGCTGCATACCCCGGTGCCCGTCGAAGCCACACTCGAGCGCCTGCACATCAGCGAGATGTGTTTCGAGGATGCCGATGCGCGACTCTGCGGCGGCGCCACGCTCGAGCCCGGCCAGCGCCGCGTCGCGCTGCGGGCCTCGAACCTGCCGATGCGCACCCTGACCGCGGGTCTCACCGATTTGACCGACTACGACGGCACTCTGGGCGTGCAGATCGACGCGGTCGACACGCCGCAGGCACCCTGGCGTGGCACGATCAATGCGCAGCTCGCGCACGCGGCCATTCACAAACACTTCGCCAATGGCCGCACCGAGACGCTCAACCTCGGCGACGGGCTGGTCCGCGCCGAGCTGACCGAGCACGAGCTGACCGCCGGCCTCGGTCTCGACGCCGGCAGCGCCGGGCTGATCGAGGGTCACTTCGCCGCGCACGGTACCGACACCGAGTGGCGCAGCTGGCCGCTGGCCGGCGACCTTTCCATCGACACCGACGCGGTCGGATTCCTCGAGGCGTACGTATCGCAGATCGACCGCGCCAGCGGTCGTCTCAAGGCCCGGCTCGCACTGACCGGCACGGCCGCGGCGCCCGAACTCGGCGGCGAGCTCGAAGTCAGCGGCGGCCAGCTCGATGCCTACCAGATTGCGCTGTCGCTGCGCGATCTCGAATTCCATGCCCGCCTGACCGGCAATACGCTGGCGCTCGATGGCTCGGCGAGCTGCGGTCCGGACGGCATCGCCAAGGTGGACGGCACCGTGCACTGGCAGCAGGGACTGCCGTTTGGCGAGCTGCACCTCAAGGGCACCGACCTGCGCGTGATCAACATTCCCGAGGCCAGGGTCGACGCATCACCGGACGTCAGCGTGCGACTCGAAGGCCAGCGCATCGACGTCCAGGGTCAGGTCGAACTGCCCTATGCCCGCATCGCTCCAGCCAACCTTACCAACGCCGTGCTGCCCTCGGGCGATGAAGTCATCGTCAAAACGGTCCAGGCCGCCGATCCCCGTCCGGCCCAGGTCAAGGTCTACAGCGACATCACGCTGGTGCTCGGCGAGCGTGTTACCGTCAACACCGCCGGACTCTCGGGCCGTCTGAGCGGCAGCATCCGCGTGGCAACCGACGACAGCGGCATCAGTCGCGGCAGCGGCGAACTCAAGGTCGAGGAAGGCAAGTACCTGGCCTACGGCCGCAACCTCGATGTCCAGCGCGGCCGGCTGCTGTTCAGCAACGGACTCATGGGCGACCCCGGCCTGGACCTGCGTGCCGTCAAGAAATTTCCCGACATCACGGCGGGCGTGAACGTGCGCGGGACCCTGCGATCGCCCCGCATGACCTTCTTTTCCGAGCCCGAAGTGGCACAGTCGCAGATCGTATCGCTGCTGCTCGCCGGCGGCTCACTCGAGAACGTGCAGAACACCAGCACCGCGCCCGATCCAACGCTGCGCAACAGCGCCTCGCGCGCCGACCTCATGCAGGGTGGCGCCATCCTGGCGCAGCAAATCGGCGGCAAGTACGACTTCGAAGCCGGCGTCGAGCAGGACCTCGACAACGAGACCTCCCTGGTGCTCGGTCGCTACCTGTCGCCACGTCTCTACGTCAGCTACGGAGTTGGCCTCGCCGAGGCCATCAATACCGTGAAAATGCGCTACACGATCGGCGATCACTGGACCGTCAAGACCGAGGCGGGCACCCAGCGCAGCGCCGATTTGGTCTACACGATCGAGAGATGACTTGTTGCCAGCGGCAACCAATTGGTTGACACGGATTCGAGGGGCAGTGTCGCCGAACAGTCAACCGCTTGGTTGCAGGCGTCAACCAACTGGTTGACAGTTCAGCAGCAAGCTCCCTCGCGGCAGCGTCAACCAACTGGTTGCAGGCAGCCACCATTTATGCGGCGGCGGCGGCGAACCGGCCGCGACCGGGCGGACCCGGTCGGGCTGGCCCTCGGGTTACTTCTTCCGCCGCGCCTTCTTGCCGCCGCGCTTGGACTTCTTGCCACCCTGGGTCTTGGACTTGCCCTTCTTGCCGGACTTGCGGGCCGCCTTGCGGGCTGCCTTGGTCGCGGTTTTCTTCTTGCTGGCCGACTTTCTCGCGGGCGCCGCCTTCCGGGCCGCAGCCTTCTTCGCGACCTTCCTCTTTGCTCTCTTTGCAGCCTTCTTCTTGGCAGGTGCTTTCTTCTTCGACGCCGCCTTGGCGGCTACCGCTGGCTTCGCGGTCGCAGCGGGCTTCGGCGCTGCGGCCGGAGCCGACGCTGTCACGGGCTTGGGCGCGCTGGCTGGCTTGGGTGCGCTGGCCGGTTTCGCCGGGGCGGCGGGTTGCGGCGCCGTAGGCCTGGGCACAGCCGCAGGCTTGGGTGCCGGGGGCTTCTTCGGCGCTGCCTGCTGAGCCGACGAGCTGCTCGCCTGCGAAGCAGGCGTCGACGGTGCCGCAGCAGCAGCCGCCTTCATCGCGTGCACCGCAAACGGAACTCCATGCGGATCAGAGAGCTGCGCAATCCGACCGCCACCCGGAACATCCATGGGTCCATTGAGCAGGTGTCCGCCGGCCCTGGTCGTGGCCGATGCAGCCTTGTCGGCATCGGGCACCTCGACATAGAGCATCCAGGATGGCCCCGGGGTCGGATGCGAGGGTTTGTACATGCCACCCATCTGCTGGCCACCCTTGCCAAAGACGTAGTAGAAGCCGATCGGCCCCATGTCCATCTTGGTAATGAGCTCCCAGCCGAACAGCGCCTGGTAGAACTTCAGCGCAGCCTCGGGATCGGGTGTCGACAGTTCGTGCCACGACACGTGGCCGTGCTGCGGTGCGCCTCTGGGTTCGCTGCTCTGCAGAGGCTTGAAGATTCCGAAGCCCGCGCCCTGCGGATCGGTCATGACCGCAACCCGTCCGACCTCTTTCATGTCGCTGGCCGGGCGCGTGACCTTGGCGCCGAGGCTTTCGGCCTGGCTCACCGCCGCGTCGACGTCGTCGGTACCGATATAGCTGAGCCAGCTGCCGCGGCCGCCTTGGGCGCGGGTGGCGTCGGGCAGCGCCGTCATGCCGGCGACCGGCGTACCTTGGGCGCTGTAGATGAGGTACGAGGGTTCCGTCGGCCAGGGTTCCGACGTCCAGCCCGTTACCTTGCTGTAGAAAGGGCCGGCCGCTGACGGATCCACGGTCATTAGGCCCTCCCAGAGAAATCGTCCCTGAACGCTCGCCTGTGCCATGGCCATCCCCTTCTTATTGATCGGTCGGTTTGGTTGGATGAAGCAGCGCTGCGAAAGATAACCGAAGCCACCGTGGCTCGGTAGTACAGCGTGACCAGGCGACTTTGCTACGCATCCAGCGCTCCAGGTGGCGCCATTGCAGCGGTAGTGGTGGCCGTCACGAAACTGTCATTGCGCGCCCATGCATCTTTATGCATACTATCGAAACTTTATGCAAGGTCATCGTGCTGAACGACCGCCAACAGATCGATCGACGCAACGCCATCCTGCGCATCCTGCGCGGCGGGGTCGTGCGCCGCCAAAGCGACCTGGCGCAGCTGCTCAAAAAGGATGGTTTCGAGGTGACGCAATCATCGATCAGCCGCGATCTGCACGAACTCGGTGTGCTCAAGGCCGGTGGCCGCTACCTGGTGCCACCTGACGAGATCTCGCGCGCCAATGGCGACTTCGGTGCGCTGTCACAGTTTGTACGTACGGTGCGCGCAGCCGGCAACTCGATCACGGTCATCCGCACCACCATCGGCGCTGCCGCCAGCGTCGCCGTGGCTCTGGACAAGGCCGAGTGGCCGGAAGTGGTCGGCAGCATCTCCGGCGACGACACCATCTTCCTGGCCACTGCCGACAGCCGCGCACAGCAGCGGCTCATCGAACGCCTGAATTCACTGTTCCGTATCTGAGATCTCATATGACCCAGACTGCCAACGCGCAACGCGACGCGAGCCCTATTCTTCTTGCTTATTCCGGCGGACTGGACACCTCGTTCCTGGTGCCGTGGCTGATCGACAACCACAAGCGCCCGATCATCACGGTCACGGTCGATACTGGCGGCATCGACGCCGGCACGGCCGCGACGCTGCGCGAACGCTCGCATCAGCTCGGCGCCATCGCGCATCATCAGGTGGACGCGCGCGCCGATTACTTCGAACAGGTGCTGCGCTTTTTGATCATGGGCAATGTGCGGCGTGGCCAGCTCTATCCGCTGTGCGTCGGTGCCGAGCGCGTGATGCAGGCGCAGACTATCGCGCGCATGGCGCACGAGCTCAAGACCGACGCCATCGCACACGGCTGCACCGCCGCCGGCAATGACCAGGTGCGATTCGAAGTGGCGTTGCGCACGCTGGCACCGGAGCTGACGGTAATCGCGCCGGTACGCGACCGCGCCTTCCGCCGCAGCGAGGAACTCGAATACCTGCAGCAGCGCAAGCTGCCAATTCCGCCGTACGGCGCGGCCTACTCCATCAATCGCGGTCTCTGGGGCGTCACCATCGGCGGCACCGAGACGCTCACCTCCGCCGGCACCATCCCCGACAGCGCCTGGGTGCTGTCACGGGATGCGTTCAGCGCGCCGCGGCCGCCGGCGCGTCACACCGTCAGCTTTGACGCCGGACGCCCGTGCGCTCTCGACGGCAAGCAGCTCGACGCGGTCGGCCTGATCGAGCAGCTCGAAGCGCTGACCGCGCCGTTCGGCATCGGCCGCGGCATTCATCTCGGAGACACCATTATCGGCACCAAGGGACGGGTGGCGTTCGAAGCGCCAGCGGCGGAGACGCTGCTGACGGCACATCGGGAACTCGAGAAGCTGGTGCTGACCGCGCGCCAGCAACGCATCAAAGAGAGCGTCGCCGCGCCCTACGGCGACCTGGTGCACGAAGGTCAGCTGCTCGACCCGGTCTGCCGCGACATCGAGGCACTGCTGCTGTCCAGTCAGCGGCGCGTGACCGGTGACGTACACGTCATGCTGCGGCCAGGCTCGCTGTTCATCGAAGGCGTCGAATCGCCGTACTCGTTGATGAAAGCCTCCAAGGGCGTGTACGGTGAAGCAGTCGGCGAATGGAGCCCGACCGATGCGCTCGGCTTCTCCAAGATCGTCGCGCTACCCGGGGTGTTCTATCGGCGCGCAGGCGAAGGCAAGCCGACCCCGTGAACGCACGTCCCCATTCCGAGGAGATCCGCACATGAAAACGGTCGTGGTGGACAAGGTCGCCTCCGTCACCCAGGCCTGCGCGCTCGGCCAGGAGCTGCGGCTCTCGAACGACATTCCTTCCGAGGAAGGAGTAGTCATCGTCGCCGAGGTGCTCAACAACAAGTCGAGCTACAACACCCTCGAACTGGCGAGCGGCCGCATGGCCAAGGTCGTCAAGGGCGACATCGTCGTTGGTGCCCTCGGCCCGCGGCGCGCGCTGTTCGGCTACTCCGGTCACGTGCCGACCGAGCTCAAGCCCGGCGATGTCATTCAGATGCTCAACATCGGCGGCGTCATGGGCGTATGCGACTCTGCCACGGCCGACAAGGGCAAGCCGTTCGACTGCCGCGTGCTCGGCGTGGTGCTGAATTTCCCGTACCTCGGCGAACGCATCGGCGTCCCCGCGCGCGTCGGCTATCGCGCGCTCGATTTCAACGCCACGCTCGAAACCCGCGGCGTACCCGTGGTGGCGATCGCCGGCACCTGCATGGAAGCCGGCAAGACCGCCGCCGCCGCGGCGATCGTCGGCCGCATGCGCCATCGCGGTCTCACCGTCGATGCCTTCAAGGCCACCGGTGTATCGCTGCGACGGGATATCCTGGCGTTCGAAGACGCCGGCGCGCGCCGCACCATGCTGTTCACCGATCTCGGCGTCGTCACGACCACCGGCCGGACCGGCCCGGCGCTGACGCGCACGATGCTGACGGAACTGTCCGCGGGCAAGCCGGACGCCATCGTGTTCGAGCTCGGCGACGGCCTGCTCGGCACCTACGGCGTCGATGCCATCCTGGAATGCGCCGACATTCGCCGCGCGCTCACGGCCGTGGTGCTATCCGCCAATGATCCGGTCGCCGCCTGGGGCGGCGTACGGCTGCTGCGCGAGCGTTTCTCGATCGAGCCCTGCGTGGTCACGGGCCCATCGACCGACAACCAGGTCGGCATCGAGATCATCGAGCAGCAGATGGGCGTCGGCGCCTTCAACGCCCTGACCGATGCCGCGGGCCTTGGTGATGCGGTCATCGAAGCCGTCGGCCTGTCATCGGCCGCGCCACGCACGGCAGGAGCCGCGGAGTGAGCGCATGAGCGCGTCGTCCGCCAACTCGGCCGGGACCGCACGCATTCCGGCCGTCGTTCTCGGCGGCACCGGTTACGTTGCCGGTGAGCTGCTGCGGCTGATCGCGGCGCATCCGCAGTTCGCGCTCGCGGGCGTCATGTCCGACAGTCAGCCGGGCGAGCCGGTCGCCGCGGCTTTTCGCCACCTCGCCTCCGCCTATCCGGATGAGCGCTTCAAAGCCGTCGACGACATCGAGGCGCTGATCGCGCGCGCGCCCACCACCGCGATTTTTTCGGCTGCCCCGCACGGCAGCGCCGCGGCGTTGATCGACCGGCTACTCAAGGCCGCCGAGACAGCCGGCTGCGCGCCGCACGTGGTCGACATCTCGGCCGACTACCGCTTCCGCAGCAACGACGCCTACCAGGCGGTCTACAGACTCCCGCATGGGGCTCCGGCGCGCCTGGCGCAGTTCACCTGCGCGGTACCCGAGCACCTGCAGCGCTCGCCGACCGCGCATATCGCGCATCCCGGCTGCTTTGCGACCGCGGCACTCCTGGCCATCGTGCCGCTGCTCGCGCACGGCCTCAGCACGGGGCCCATCTTCGTATCAGGCGTTACCGGCAGCACCGGCTCGGGCCGCAAACCCGTCGACGGCACGCACCACCCCGCGCGCCACTCGGATCTCTACGCCTACAGCGCGCTCGCGCATCGCCACGCGCCCGAAGTGCGCGCCTGCGCGCAGGCCGCTACCGGTGTCGACGCACAGATCGCCTTCGTGCCGCACTCCGGCCCGTTCGCGCGCGGCATCCACGCCACGGTGCAGGCCTCGCTGCGCGCGCCGCGCAGCACCGCCGACGTGCTCGCCGCGCTGCGTGAGTTCTACGCCGGCGCGCCGTTCGTACGTATCAGCGATACGCCGCCGCGTCTCAAGGACATCGCCACCAGCAACTACGCCACCCTCGGCGCGGTCGCCGATGGCAACACCGTGGCGGTGTTCAGCGTGCTCGACAATCTCAACAAGGGTGCCGCGGGCGGCGCGGTGCAATGGATGAACCGACTATACGATTTACCGGAGACCACGGGTCTCACCGCGCCGGCACCCGGTTGGACCTGATCATGAACGCTTCTGCGCAATCCGCCCCGCACCCCACCTCCGGCAACGGCGCGCCCGGCACGCTGCCCGACTTCCTGGCCCCCGTATTCGCGCAGTATCCGCTGCCGGTGGTCGATGCCGAGGGCGTCTGGCTGCATACGCGGGATGGTCGTCGCGTGCTCGATCTCTATGGCGGCCACGCAGTCGCAGCGCTCGGCTACGGCCATCCGGCCTGGACGCGCGCGCTGAGCGAGCAGGCGCGCACGCTCAACTTCCAGAGCAACGCCGTGCCGCTCGAAGTGCGCCAGCGCGCCGCGCAGCGCCTGATCCGCTTCTCCGGCCTCGATTTCAACAGCGTGTTCTTCGTCAATAGCGGCGCCGAGGCCAACGAGAATGCGCTCAAAATGGCGTTCGCAATGACGCAGCGCCCGCACGTGGCCGCCGTACAGCACTCCTTTCATGGCCGCACTGCCGCCACCGGCGCGCTGACCTGGGGCGCGGCCGCCAAGTGGTACGGCTATCCGCGCACACCCTTCGACGTCAGCTTCATCAGGCGCGACGACCTCGCCGACGTCGCAACACAGGTGACCAGTGCCACCGCGGCCGTCATCGTCGAGCCCGTGCAGGGCGTCGGCGGCGCCTACGATCTCAAGCTGGAGTTTCTGCAGGCGCTGCGGGCGCGCTGCGACCAGGTGGGTGCGCTGCTGATCTGCGACGAGGTCCAGTGCGGCATGGGTCGCAGCGGCGAGCCGTTTGCCGCCAGCCTCGCCGGGATTCAGCCCGACATGGTCACCACCGCCAAGGCACTCGGCAACGGCTTCCCTTGCGCAGCGCTGCTCATGAGTCCGCGCGTGGCACGCGCCGTCAGGCTCGATGCGCTCGGAACCACCTTCGGCGGCGGTCCGATGGCCTGCGCTGCCATCGAGGCCGTCATCGAAGCGATCGAGAGCGAACAGCTGCTGGCGCGCGTGCGCCGCGTGTCGGCGCTGATTCGCGAACGCTGCCAGGTCGGTCCCGTGGTCGCCTGGCAGGGCGCCGGCTTGCTGCTCGGCCTGCGCCTGGCGCGCCCGGCCAAGGAAGTCCATGCCGCGCTGCTCGAGCGCAATATCTTCTGCGGCACCGCCAGCGATCCCGCGATCCTGCGCCTGTTGCCGCCGTTCATCCTCGATGACGAGCATGTCGAGCTGCTGCGCCAGGCACTGCTCGACATCGGCCGCTGAGTCACCGAGCCACCATGCAAAGATTCCTCGACCTCGGAGATTTCTCGCGCGAGCAAATCCAGGAGCTGCTGACCCTGGCGCTGCATCTCGAGCGGGCACCCGATCCGAATGCGCTGCGCGGCAAGGTGCTGGGACTTCTGTTCATGAACCCGTCGCTGCGCACGCTGTCCTCGTTCCAGGCCGGCATGGCGCGACTCGGCGGCTCGAGCTTTGTGATTACGCCCGGCAGCGGCACGTGGCAGCTCGAATCGCGGCTCGGCGCGGTCATGGACGGCGCCGCGGCCGAACACATCCGCGAGGGACTGCCGGTGCTGGCTTCTTACTGCGACGTGCTGGGCATCCGCGCCTTTGCCGACGGCAAGGATCTGGTGGCCGATGTCGCCGATGCGCGATTTACCGCCATGGCCGAGTTGATCGACAAGCCGCTGATCAATCTCGAGTCGGCCATCAGGCATCCGTGCCAATCGCTCGCCGACTGGAAAACCCTCGACGAACTGCAGGTGCCGCACGGCGCCAAGTTCGTGCTCAGCTGGGCCTGGCACCCGCGCGCGCTGCCGCTGGCGGTGCCGGCTTCCACACTGCACATGGCCGCCATGCGCGGCATGGAAGTAGTAGTGCTGCGTCCTGACGGCTTTGCACTGCCGCCCCAGGTCATGGACAAGGCCCGGCGTGCGGCCGCAGCGAGCGGCGGCGCGGTCAGCGAAACCGCCGATCGCGCCACGGCCCTGGCCGGCGCGCACGTGGTCTATGCCAAGGAGTGGGGCTACACCGCCGCCTACGGCGATGAAGCCCAGGATGCCAGGGCGCGCGCGGCACTCAAGGACTGGTGCCTGACCGAGCAATGGTTCGGCAGCACGCGCGCCGGCTGCAAGCTGATGCATTGCCTGCCCGTGCGGCGTAATGTCGCGCTGGCCGATGCCCTGCTCGACGGGCCCCGCGCCGTGGTCCAGCGCCAGGCGTTCAATCGCATGCCGGCGCAGATGGCCGTGCTGCATCACATGCTCAAGCCTGGGAGTTAAGCGACTCAAATGATCCTGCATCGTTCCGACCATGCCGCCACGATCCACGCGTTGCGCAACGCCTCGCCGTATATCCGTCTCTACAAAGGCAAGGTGTTCGTCGTCAAAGCCGGTGGCAGCGTGTTCGGTGATCCCGCGCTCACGCGTGCGCTGATCGAGCAGATTTCGATCCTGCACTACCTCGGCATCCGCGTCGTCATGGTCCACGGCGGCGGCTCGCAGCTCACCGAGCTGACCGCGGCACTCGGCGGCAGCACGCGCATCGTGCAGGGGCGACGCATCACCGACGAAAAATCGATCAACGCCACGGCGATGGTGCTCAATGGCCTGGTCAACACGCAGATTCTGGCGATCTGCCGCGAGCTTGAAATCGATGCGATCGGTCTCTCCGGCGTGGATGCCGGGCTGGTGCGCGCCCACCGGCGCGCGCCGGTGCAACTCAGCGGCGAGCCCGCGCCGGTCGACTTCGGCTTCGTCGGCGACATCGACAGCATCGACGTCGGCGTCATCCGCAAAGCGCTCGACAACGGCCTGATGCCCGTCATCAGCCCGCTGTCCGCCGACAATCGCGGCACGCTGCTCAATATCAATGCCGACACGGTGGCCTCTGCCATCGGTGCAGCGCTCTCGGCCGAGAAGCTGATCCTCTGCACCGGCACCCCCGGCATCCTCGAGCGCGTCACCGATCCGACTTCGGTGATCTCGTTCACCGACGTTGCCGGGCTCGCGCGCCTGCGCGAATCCGGCGCCATCAGCGACGGCATGCTGCCGAAGGCCAAGGCCATCGAGGACGCGCTGCGCGGCGGCGTGCGCCGCGTGCACGTCATCTCCTACAGCGCGCGCGACAGCATCCTGGCCGAGGTGTTCACCAACGAAGGCACTGGCACGCTGATCGTGCAGGACATCAAGGCATTGACGCCTGCCGAACAGCAGAGCGGCGAGTGAAACGTCTCTGGGACAAGGGCGCGCCGCTAGATGAGCGCGTACTGCGCTACACCGCCGGCGAGGACTACGCGCTCGACGAGCGCCTCGTGCGCTACGACATCCGCGCCTCGATTGCGCACGCCGAGATGCTGCATGCGCAGGGCCTGCTGGCGGCGCCGGACCTGGAGCAGATCCGCACTGGACTCATTGCGCTGGCGGCGGAGCACGAGCGCGGGCTCTGGCACATCGAGCTCGCCGAGGAGGACGGCCAGAGCGCGCTCGAGCGGCGCCTGACCGAGCGCATCGGGCCGGCCGGCGGCCGCATCCATCTCGGCCGTTCACGCAACGACCAGGTGCTCACGGCGCTGCGGCTCTACCTGCGCGAGGCAGTGGCGCAGCTCCACCAGGGCACGCTCCAGCTGGTAGCCGCACTCGAGCGGCTGGCCGGGCGTGAGGCGCAGACGCCCTTGCCCGGCTACACCCACATGCAACAGGCAATGCCAAGCTCGGTGCCGCTCTGGGCTGGCGGCTACGCGGCCGAGTTCAGCGACGATGCGCAGGGCCTCGAGGGCGTGCGCCGGCGCATCGACAAGAACCCGCTCGGCTCCGCGGCCGGCTACGGTACGCCGGGGCTGCCGCTGGATCGCGATGCCACCACGCGCGCGCTCGGTTTCGACTGCGCCCATGACCCCGTCACCGCGGTGCAGCTCTCGCGCGGCAAGGCAGAATCGCAACTGCTGTTCGAGATCGTGCTGCTGATGGGCGACATGAGCCGGCTGGCCGCCGACCTGCTGCTGTTCTATACCCAGGAGTTCGCGTTCGTAGCCTTACCCGACGAATTCACTACCGGTTCCTCGATCATGCCGCAGAAGCGCAATCCCGATGTGTTCGAACTGGTGCGCGGGCGCAGTGCCAGCGCGCTGGCATCGCTGACCGAGGCACTCGCCATCTGCGCCAAGCTTCCCTCCGGCTACCAGCGCGACCTGCAGCTGCTCAAATTCCCTCTGTTCCGCGGTATCGACCTGGGGCTGCAGACGCTGGATATCGTGGCCGCGGCGCTCGATGCGGTAAAATTCCGCCCCGAGCGCATTCGCCTCGATCCGGCCGTGCATGCGGCCGCAGAAGCTTATGCGCTCGTGGTCGAACAGGGCATCCCGTTTCGGGAAGCCTATGGGCGAGTCGCCGCGCGCTACACGCGCAAGGAATAGAGCCATGGAGCCGGAAGCAGGCGCCGCCGCAATCGCTACCCCGAGCCGCGGCCTGGTCGAATACACACACTGGATTTACGGCCTGCACTCGCTGTCGGTGGTGATCGGCTTTGCCACCTCGCACTCGATCGCCGGCCGCTTCGCCTTCGGCCTGCCGTCCGTGGTCGCCGTCATCATGAATTACGCGCGCCGCGCCGAAGTTCGCAGCACCTGGCTCGAGAGCCACTTCCGCTGGCAGATCCGCACCTTCTGGTACTCGTGGCTGTGGATCTTCGTCACGCTCATCCTGGCCGCGCTGCTGCTGATCGTGCTGGTCGGCTTCGTGATCGCCATCGTCGGCTTCGCTCTCATCGGCATCTGGGTCATCTATCGCGTCGGCCGCGGCTGGCTGGCCCTGCGCGAGGGCCGGCCGATGCCACTGCCGGCATGAAGGCCGCCCGCGCCATCACGCTGAGTGCTGCGCTGCTGGCGCTGACCGGCGGCGCCGCCGGCGGGCTCAGCGGCTGCGGCCTCAAGGGCTCGCTCTACCTGCCGCAGCAGAAGAAGACCAAGGTCCCCGAAACCGTCAACAACCCCGCGGCCGATGCGCCACCGCCCGCGCCGGCCGGGAGTACCGCGCCCGATGGCACCGCACCCGGGAGCGCGACCCCGCAGCAGAGCGCTCCGGCGCCCAATCCCACGCCCACCGTACCCGAGCCAGGCAGCAGCTCGCCGACAGGACCGGCGCCGCGCGGCTGACGCGCGCCGCCGCAGCTTGCGCCCGTGTCCTTAGCTCACGCCCAACCGGATCTGGTATTGATCGACGGCTCGTCCTACCTGTATCGCGCCTTTCACGCGCTGCCGCCGCTGACCAATTCGCGCGGCGTACCCACGGGCGCCGTCTACGGCGTGCTCAACATGCTGTCGAAGTTCCTGCGCGAGTACACCCCGCCCCACATCGGCGTGGTGTTTGACGCGCCCGGAAAGACCTTCCGCGATGAGCTGTTTGCCGAGTACAAAGCCAACCGTCCGCCCATGCCCGACGATCTGCGCTCGCAGCTCGAACCGTTGCTGGCGGCGGTCGAGGCACTCGGCCTGCCGATGTTGCGCATAGACGGTGTCGAGGCTGACGACGTCATCGGCACGCTCGCCTGCCGCGCCGCGGCAGCGGGCCAGCGCGTGCTGATCTCGACCGGCGACAAGGACATGGCACAGCTCGTCAACGCGCAGATCACGCTGATCAACACCATGAGCAATACCGTGCTCGACCGCGCCGGCGTCAAGTCCAAGTTCGACGTGTTCCCGGAGCAGATAATCGACTATCTCGCCCTGGTCGGTGACAGCTCCGACAACATTCCGGGCATCGACAAGGTGGGCCCCAAGACCGCCGCCAAATGGCTCAACGCCTACGGCACGCTCGATGGCCTGCTCGAGCACGTCAGTGAGATCCCCGGCAAAGTGGGAGACAACCTGCGCGCCGGCCTCACCACTCTGGCCCTCGCGCGTCAGCTGGCCACCATCCGCATCGATCTCGAGCTGCCGCTGCAGGCGGCCGAGCTCATGCGCCGCCCGGCCGACCCCGCCAAGCTGCGCGCCATCTACAGCGCACTCGAGCTGCGCAGTCTCTTGAACCAGCTCGAGTCGGGCAGTGCGTCGGTGGTCGCTGTGGCGCAGGCCGAGACCGCCGTGCCCGGCGGCGCGCCGGGCGCGCCGGCCGAAGTAGCCGTGGTCACCGAAGTGGCGATAACGGCACCCGAGGATCCGGACGCGGCGGCACTGGCGCAGATCCCCAAGAACTATGAGACCGTGCTCGATGAAGCCGGGCTGGCGCGCTGGTGCGAGGCGCTGTCCAGGGCCGAGGTGTTTGCGTTTGATACCGAGACCACCAGTCTCGACTACATGAACACAGAGATCGTCGGCCTGTCGTTCTGCATCGATCCGGGCCAGGCGGCCTACGTGCCACTGACGCACGATTACCCGGGCGCACCGCCGCAGCTCGAGCGTAAGCGCGTACTCGAAATGCTGAAGCCGCTGCTCGAGGATCCCGACCGCGGCAAGCTTGGCCACCATCTCAAATTCGACATGCATGTGCTCGAGAACTACGGCATCTCGCTGCGTGGCCAGCGCTACGATACCATGCTCGAGTCGTACGTCTGGAACAGCACTGCCACCAACCACGGCATGGATGCCATGGCGCAGTACTACCTGCACCTCGAAACCATCCGCTTTGAGGATGTCTGCGGCAAGGGCGCCAAGCAGATCGGCTTCAACCAGGTCAGCATCGAACGCGCTGCCGAATATGCGGCCGAAGACGCCGACGTTACGCTGCGGCTGCATCACACGCTGTGGCCGCGGATCGAACGTATCCCGAGCCTCGAGCGGCTCTACAGCGAGCTCGAGCAGCCGCTGGTGCCGGTGCTGCAGCGCATGGAGCGGCGTGGCGTCCGCATCGATCGCGAGATGCTGCGCGCGCAGAGCGGCGAGATCTCCCGGCGGCTGGTCGAGATCATGGAACAGGCGCATCGCGAAGCCGGACAGCCCTTCAATCTCGATTCTCCAAAGCAGCTGCAGCAGGTGCTGTTCGAGAAGCTGCAGCTGCCGGTGGTAAGCAAGACTTCTTCCGGCACTCCATCGACCAACGAGAACGTTCTCGAGGAGCTGGCCGACGCGCATCCGCTGCCACGCATGATTCTCGAGTACCGCGGCCTCGCCAAGCTGCGCTCTACCTATACCGAGAAACTGCCGGAGAGCATCGATCCGAGCACCGGCCGGGTGCATACCAGCTATCACCAGGCGGTCGCGGCGACCGGGAGGCTGTCGTCCAACGATCCCAACCTGCAGAACATCCCGATCCGGCGCGCCGAGGGCCGCCGCATCCGCCAGGCGTTCATCGCCGACCCCGGCTTCGTGCTGCTGGCGGCCGACTACTCGCAGATAGAACTGCGCATCATGGCGCATCTGTCAGGCGACGAGAGCCTGCTGCACGCCTTCGCCGAGGATCGCGACATCCACCAGGCCACGGCCGCCGAAGTGCTCGGAGTGCCGATCGATGCGGTGACCCCCGATCAGCGCCGCTCCGCCAAGGCCATCAACTTCGGGCTCATCTACGGCATGTCGGCTTTCGGACTCGCGCGCCAGCTCGGCATCGCGCGCGGCGCCGCCCAGCAGTACGTCGATCTGTATTTCGCGCGCTATCCGGGCGTGCGGCAATACATGGAACGCACCCGCGAACAGGCACGCAACCAGGGCTACGTCGAAACGGTGTTCGGCCGGCGGCTGTTCCTGCCCGAGATCCGATCGCGCAATCGCCAGCTGCAGCAAGGCGCCGAGCGCGCTGCCATCAACGCGCCCATGCAGGGCACCGCGGCCGACATCATCAAGCGCGCCATGATCACGGTCGATGCCTGGTGTTAGAGCGCTGCGATTCCCACGCGCCTGCTCATGCAGGTGCACGACGAGCTGGTGCTCGTGGTGCGCACCGACGGCCTGGAGCAGGCGCGCGCCGCCGTCGTCAGACTCATGAGCGAAGCCGCCTCGTTATCCGTACCGCTGAAGGTCGAAGCCGGTAGCGGCAACAATTGGGATGAGGCGCACTGATAGAGCACTTATAAAGGAGCTTCCATGGGCAACACAGTCCGCACCCTGTTTTTGGCATTGCTATTGACTGCCGCCGCCGAGTCGCAGGCAGAACCGCCGGCGGCCGCCATAAATCCGGCTTCGGTGCCCGGCATGACCGAAGCTGCGCCACCGTATGGCATCTCCATCACCATGACGCAGGCCGATAAGGTGCTGGCCGCGGCGCAGTTCGAGGCCGCGCGGCTCGGCTCGCGCATCAACGCCATCGCCGTGGTCGACACCCACGGCGAGCTGGTCGTGTTCGCGCGCATGGACGATGCCACCATTCATTCGATTGCGTTTGCGCAGCAGAAGGCCCGCAGTGCCGCGCGCTCGCGCCGCGCCTCGGCCACCCCACCTCCCGAGATGGCAGCGGCATTGACGTCCATGCCCGACTTCGTCGCAATGCCCGGCGGCGTGCCGATCGTGCTCAATGGCAAGACCATCGGCGCCATCGGAGTCAGCGGCGGTAACGATCTAGCGATTGCGCTGGCGGGTGTCAACGCGCTCAAGCCCTGAACGTTGTCGGCAGGCACTCGCGCGGCATGCCGTGGTCCCGCGGCACCCTGTGGAACCACAACGTGGAACCGCGGCTTGCAGGGGTGGTCAGCTATTCACCATGCATAATTTCAAGTACCACCCTGTCGCTGTGGCGGCCTCCCTCGCAGTGGCCACTTCCGCCCTGACTCCAGTCGCCGCACGAGCCGATGACATCGGCGTCTATCTGGGCGGTTCGCTCGGAGCGGCGCAGCAGAACTACGACCCCGACGTGTTCGATGCCCACGGCAGCGCGACTGGCTACAAGTTCGCGCTCGGCATCCGGCCGCTCCCGATAGTCGCGGCGGAGGTCAGCTACATCGATTTCGGTCGCGCTTTCAACGGCGTCAACTACGCCGACACCAACGCTGTGGGCGTATTTGCACTGGGTTTTCTGCCCATTCCGGTGGTCGACGTCTATGGCAAGGTCGGGCTGGCCGATTGGCGCACCGACGCTCAATCGCCATTCCAGGGTGGGTTCCATCGTACTGGCGCCGACGTCGCCTACGGCGCCGGTGTCGGCAGCCATTGGGGCGCCTTCGGCGCCCGGCTGGAGTACGAGCGCTACCAGGTTTCGCACTCGAACGACATGGGGTTGGCCTCCGTCGGACTCACCTGGACCTTTCTGTAGCGCCCAGGCAACAAGCCTATTTCCAACCCTTTGATCTACCGTGAGAAAATTAACAAAATTTCAGGAAACTGCCGTCGAACTTTCTTCTGTCTCATGCGCTCTTACCTACTGAGTGCTTAGCACTCCCCGCTTCCCTCCCTAGGCGGGTAGAGCCCGGTGCGTTGAGACCCGCATCGTGCTTGGACTGGCCCCGGTAGTCACTCCCCAGTACTGCCGGGGCTTTCTTTTTTTTGAATTCCGAGCCAGCCGTCGAGCCGCGCGCGCGCCTCATCCAAGCCGACGTGCTTGAGTGCCGAAAACAGCTGCGCGCTGTAGCCCGCCGCCGCGCCTGTCTGATCTCCACTGCGCAGCAGCCGCTGTCCTTCCGCACGGGTGAGCTGATCGCTCTTGGAGAACAGTACATGCACGGGCAGCGGTTGCGGGAACGAGCGTGCCCAATGCAGCAGCTGCTCATCGCCCGCGAGAATGCCGCGACGCGCGTCGACGACCAGCATCAGTCCGCGCAGCGATCGCCGCGGCGTCAGCCCCTCGATGAGACCGGCCCAGGTGGCGCGATCTTCGCGCGGACCTGCGGCATAGCCATAACCCGGCAGATCGATCAGGCGCGCCGCGGGCGCGACCTCGAAGAAATTCAGCAGCCGCGTCCGACCCGGCGTCTTGCTGGTGCGGGCCAGGCTGCGCCGACCAAGGATGGCGTTGATGGCGCTCGACTTGCCCGCATTGGAGCGACCGACGATGGCCACCTCGGCGCCGGCATCGTCCGGGAACTGCGCCGCGGCTGCAGCACTGATCAAAAAGCGTGCGGTAGGGTACAAGCTCACGGGTCGCTCGGCGCGCGGGAGGATGCCCGGGCTGACCTCTAGTGTACAATTCCTTGATTCCGTGGGAGCTGACCGCATGAAATCGATGCTGCGCTGGTCTCTTGTAGTTTTGAGCCTGGTGAGCGCGCCGCTGGCCCTGGCCAAGGGATCGCCCGAGGCGGGAGTCGCCAAGGCGACCACCTGCACCGCCTGCCACGGTCCCAACGGCAACAGCACCATCCCGCTGTATCCGACGCTTGCCGGCCAGAATGCGGCCTACCTGACCGGCCAGCTCAAGCATTTCAAGGACAACACACGCATCAACAGCAACGGCGTCATGATGGGCATGGCACAGACGCTCGACGATCAGGGCATGCAGGATGTGGCGGCCTATTTCTCGACGCAGACACCGACCGGACTCGAGGCCGATCCGTCGTACTGGCAGGCCGGGCAACAGCTCTATCGCGGCGGCGACCCGGCACACGGCATTCCCGCCTGCATGGCCTGCCACGGGCCGTCCGGCACGGGCAACCCGGGCGCAGGTTATCCGGCTCTGCGCGCGCAGCACGCGGAATACGTTGTCAAGCAGCTCGGCGACTACGCCTCGGGCAAGCGCTACTCGACCACTGCGAAAGGTGACAGCGCCGGCGGTCCGAATTCAGTGATCATGACCACCATTGCACAGCGGCTATCGCAGGAGGACATCAGAAATCTGGCCTCCTACGTACAGGGCCTGCGCTGACGCCGGACGTGATCAAACATTCCCTCGCACTGCTGCTCCTGGCCGCAAGCCTGGCCGCGTGCGCGCGCGAGAGTAATCCCGCTCCCGCCGCCAATCCTCAAGCCGCCACCACGGCGCCGGCATCGTCCTCCGGTAACACCAGTTCCGCCGCTGCCAGCAGCAGCGGTCCCAAGTCCGCCGGCGATCTGGCCGCTGCCGCCGTCACCCAGCAGGAAGGCGCAGATCTCGCCGCCAAGGACAGGGACGACAACGGCCAGACCCAGCTGGAGCGCATCGCTGCGCTGCCCGCGGAAGGTCAGCTGCCCGCCAGCAAATGGGTGCCAGGAACCCAGTACAAGATCGTGTCCCCGTCGCAGCCCACCGACGTGCCCCCGGGCAAGGTCGAGGTCATGGAATTCTTCTGGTACGGCTGCCCGCACTGCTACGCGCTCGAGCCGGCACTGAACGGCTGGCTCAAGAACAAGGCCAACTACATCGAGTTCGTGCGCGTGCCGGCTACGTGGGGCGAAGTACAGCGCGCGCACGCGCGCCTGTTCTACACGCTCAAGGCGCTCGGCAAGGGTGATGAACTGCATGCCAAGGTGTTCGACACCATTCACCTCGATCACCAGTACCTGTACGCGCCCAACGATCCGCTCGAGACACAACGCGAGCAGCTCAAGTTCGCCAAGGACAACGGCATCAGTGAAGCCGATTTCACCAAGGCCTTTACCGCGTTCTCGACCCAGGCTGCCCTGTCTCAGGCCGACGATCTCAATCGCCGCTACCGCATCGACGCGGTGCCGACCTTCGTGATTGCCGGCAAGTACGAGACCGACATGCAGGCGGCCGGTGGCGAAAGCAATTTGTTTGAGTTAATCAACGATTTAGCGGCAAGCGAGAAGCACCACTGAAGCGTTTGCGGTAACCTCGCGCGCGCGCAGCGCCCGTAGCTCAGCTGGATAGAGTGGCAGCCTCCGAAGCTGCAGGTCGTGGGTTCGAATCCCGCCGGGCGCGCCAATTTCAATAAAATCATTCACTTGGACTGCCGCGGCGCGAGCCCTGGGGTCTTCAACTGTCAACATGTTGGTTGCGGGTTGCAACCAGTTGGTTGACTGTTGAGCCACCTCGCCCTGCGCGGCAGCGTCAACCAGTTGGTTGCCGCCGGCAACACACCTGCTGCGGGTCAGCGGGCGACCTCGTAACTAAGCCCCGGCTCTCCGGCTGGAAATAGACCCTCGGCAATCCCCCGACGCGCCAGGGCTTCGAGCAGCCGCGCGGGCGGCTCTCTCCGATCTTCATCGGTCAGTTGAAATACGCCCCAGTGAATTCCGACGGCGCGCGCGGCTTCGAGGTTCTCGAAGATCTGCACGGCTTCGTCAGGATCAGTGTGCTGTGCGCTCATGAACCAGCGCGGCGCGTAGGCGCCGATGGGAATCAGAGCCAGATCGGGCCGACCGACCCGTTGCCGCAACTGATGGAAGATGCGCCCGTCGCCATAGCCGGTGTCGCCGGCAAAATAGGCGCGGCCGGCACCCGTCTCGAGCATGAAACCGCACCAGAGCGCCATGCGCCGGTCGCGCACACCACGCGCGGACCAGTGGTAGGCCGGGACGATGGTGACCTCGCCACCGTTGCCCAACTCGATACGCTCCCACCAGTCGCCAGTCACCGCGCGGACGCCGTGAATCGCGCGCCGCAGGATCGCGTCGTTGCCCAGCGGCGCCAGCATCAGTGGAGCATGCTCATTGTGGAGCCGGCGCAGCGTGGCCAGATCCATGTGATCGTAGTGGTTGTGGCTGAGCAGTACCGCATCGATCCGCGGCAAGCACTCGAACGCGACACCCGGCGCCCAAACGCGCCTGGGGCCGGCGATTGGCAGCGGACTCGCCCTTTCCGACCATACGGGATCGGTCAGAACGTTGAGACCACCCGCCTGGATCAGCACGCTCGCGTGGCCGATGATCGTCGCCCGTAGTCCGGCGATGCGGGCATCTGGGACGGTCTGCCGCGCGGGGACCGTGCGCGGCCATGCTGCGGCTCTTTCCTTCAGCTTCCAGCGCAGGACATCAGCAAGACTGCGATCGGTGTCGGGGTGATTCGGATTGAAAAAGCGCACACCGTCGAAATGATCGCTCGGTGGTCCGCAATAGTATGGATTCATGGAGCGTCGCACAGCGCTGATTCTAAGGATTTTGGGCCTGCGGGCCTGCGGGCTCCTGTACCAACGCCGTCCCCCGGGAAGCAGATTTCTCTCCTGGCGGAGCGCGGCACGCTCGCTATCGCTAGAATTCCAGCTGATCGCCGCTGCCATTTGACAGATATCTTGAAGCGCCCGAATTCAACCGCAACAGTGGGAGTGCGTACACCTCTACGCTCCGCGATTCTGCGTACCAGACGCAGCGCGGCTGCCAGGAGAGCTACCATGACCCACATCGCCAGCGACCACTTGGACGGTGACCAGCGTTGGAATGCCGTGCGGCAGCGTCGGGCGCCGCCGCACGATTCATTCTTCTATGCCGTCAGCACCACCGGCGTCTACTGCCGCCCGAGCTGCGGTGCGCGGACGCCGCTGCGCCAGAATGTGCGCTTCTTCGAAAGCACCGACGCCGCCGAGCGCGCCGGCTTCAGGGCCTGTAAGCGCTGCAAGCCCAAGGAGGCCGCGCTACCTGCGCGACAGGCCGAGCTGGTGGCGCAGGCCTGCCGCGCCATCGAGCAGGCCGAAACCATGCCGCAGCTCGCCGAGCTCGCACGCGGCGCAGGCCTGAGCCGCTTCCATTTCCATCGCCTGTTCAAGCGCGTGACCGGGCTTGCGCCCAAGGCCTACGCCAACGCCGTGCGCGCACGGCGCGTACGTGCGGCGCTGCCCGCGAGCGGCAGCGTTACGGCGGCCATCTACGAGGCGGGTTTCAACTCCAACGGCCGCTTCTACGCCCAGAGTGACGCAGCACTTGGCATGACGCCGAGCCGCTATCGCGCCGGCGGCGCCGGTACCGAGATCCGCTTTGCGATTGCGCAGTGCTCGCTCGGCGCCGTGCTGGTGGCGGCCACCGAACGCGGCGTCTGCGCCATCACGCTGGGCGACGATCCCGAGGCGCTGTTGCAGGATCTGCAGGATCGCTTCCCGCGCGCACGGCTCAGCGGCGGCGACGCGAGTTTCGAGCGCACGGTCGCCACCGTGATCGCCTGTGTCGAATCGCCCGCGGCCGGACTCGATCTACCGCTCGATCTCAAGGGCACGAGCTTCCAGCTGCGCGTCTGGCAGGCACTGCGCGCCATTCCGGCGGGACAGACGGCCACTTACGCCGAGATCGCGCGCCGCTTGGGAATGCCCAAGGCCTGTCGTGCCGTGGGCGCGGCCATTGCCGCCAATCCGGTGGCAGTCGCCGTGCCCTGCCATCGCGTCATCCGCAGTGATGGTCACCTCTCGGGCTATCACTGGGGCGTCGAGCGCAAGCGCGCGCTGCTGGCGCGCGAGGAGCGGCCGGCGTGAATTCACCGATGATGCAAACCGCCGGTCGGCCCTCGCGCCCGGCGGTAGCGGCGGCAGTTGCAGCAACGCCATCGCGGCCCAGCACACCCGCAATGCTCTCCGCCGCGAATTGGCCGCAGCTTGCTACCGCGCTCGACGCTACCGGCACCGCGGTGCTGCCGTCGCTGCTCGACGCCGCGCAATGTGCGCAGCTGCGCCACAGCTACTCGCAATCGGATCTGTTCCGCAGTCGCGTCGTCATGCAGCGTCACGGCTTCGGCCGCGGCGAGTACCAGTACTTCCGCTATCCGCTGCCGCCTCTGATCGAGCAGCTGCGCACCACGCTGTATGCGCCGCTGGCGCAGATCGCCAATCGTTGGAGCGAGGCGCTCGGCAGCGACCAGCGCTATCCGGCCACGTTGCGCGAATACCTGCAGCACTGCCACGCCGCCGGACAGCAGCAGCCGACGCCGGTGTTGCTGCGCTACGCCGCCGGCGACTACAACTGCCTGCACCAGGATCTCTACGGCGAGCAGGTGTTTCCGCTGCAGGTCACGGTGCTGCTGTCGGCGCCGGGTGAGGACTTCGAGGGCGGCGAGTTCGCTCTCACCGAGCAGCGCCCGCGCGCGCAGTCGCGCGTCGAAGTGGTGTCGCTGCGCCAGGGTGACGCGGTCATTTTTCCGGTGCACCACCGGCCGGTGCAGGGCAGCCGCGGCGTCCATCGCGTCAACATGCGCCACGGGGTCAGTCGACTGCGTGATGGCGAGCGCTTCACATTGGGAATGATCTTTCACGATGGCTGATATGGCTGGCACTCACGCGCCGCGCGCGCGCGCACACGACCTGGTCACGCAGCAGCCGCTGCTGCCGCGCGCGGCGCTCGAGTCC
>JBAUYT010000083.1:0-2292 GCA_049584935.1 Steroidobacteraceae bacterium | reverse complement strand
TTCAGCGCAGCGCAGCTTCGAGGATCAGCCGCGCCCTTTCCCAGTCCCGCTGCACCGTGCGTTCGGTGACGTCCAACGTCTCGGCGATCTCCTGCTCGCTGTAGCCACCAAAGTAGCGCATCTGCGCGACCTGCGCCAAACGAGGGTCGGCTCGCTCCAGGGCATCGAGTGCTTCGTGCACGGCCAGAATCCTCTGCTCCGCGTCAGGCGACGACTGCGCCCTCAGACCGTTCGATAACGTCAGCGAGGCTCGCTCCCCGCCGCGCTTCTGCGCGATTCGCTCGTGCACGCTGTTGATGATCACCGAGCGCATCACCCGAGAGGCATAGGCAAAGAAGGCGCGCCGATCCTCGGCACGCAGTTGGCCGCCGCGCACGAACCGCAAATACGACTCATGCACCAGGCAGGTCGTATCCAGAAGCGTGTTGCGCCCACCATCGCGCAGCCGCGCGTGCGCCAACCGGTGCAATTCGCCGTAAGCAGCGGCAAACAGCGCATCACGCGCGTCCGTGTCGCCCGCCTGCATCCGGCCCAGCAGCTCGGTGAGTTGCGCCATCGGCGACCAACTTAACCCCTCTCGCACGCCCGTGCCAGGCAATCGTCGAGGCGAATGTCGGCTTTGGACTCGAAAACCTGTCTGTAGGGGTGAGGCAGCGAATTGGGCTCGCCGGATGACCCGGCAGAGGGACGCAGGCAGCCTCGATACCATCGACTCATCTTAAGGAAATCCACCATGAACACGATTCCATTGATCCCCCTTCGCGGCTTGGTTGCCGCCGCGGTCCTGAGCGCCCTGGCGCTGAGTTTCGCTACAGTCGCCAACGCTGCAGAGGGCAGCAGACCCCCGCAGGTCATTGTGAAGTTCGGGGATCTCGATCTCTCGAGCTCACAGGGCGCAGCGACCCTCTATCGCCGGATCCACAGCGCGGCCGGCAAGGTGTGCTGGCGAATGTTCGACAGTGACTTAGCGTACACCTTGGGCCGGGACGCCTGCCTGCAGAGCGTCATCGCCGATGCGGTGACTCATGTGAATCAGCCGGCACTGTCCGCTATCTATGCCTCCAAGTACAGCGTGTCACCGCCAGGCGTGCTGGCCGCGGCCGCGACGAAGACACGCTAACGTTGCGCGAGAGAGCAGGCCAGCACGCAGGATTTCGGCTGGGTCTTCCCTAGTGCCGAGCATGTCTGACGATCGGGTGACTAGCGTCAGCCGAAAGGGCAGGAGCTGCGGCGGGCTTACTTGCGTTCTCGACGCGCCTCGTCAAAGAGGCGCGCCGCTTGGATGCCGACAACTCCCCGCTCTGGTAATAGCCCATGACAGTCTGCACGCTCTTGTGCCCCGTCATTGCCATCGTCTGGCCAAGTGATATCCCGAAGCGGGCTGCCTCGGTCACGAATCCCGACCGCAGTGAATGCGCCGAGAGTTTTCCGAGCGGCTGCTCACTCATCAGCGTTCGACGCTGGATAATGGTGCGAACCGCCGAATCTTTGAGCGGCTCGAGGAGCCGGTCGTGCAGGATCCTTCGAAAGATCGGCCCGTGGGTAATCCGATACTCCAAGAGAACCTTTAGCCAAGCCCCTAGAGCTGCGGCCGCAGCGCCCTGAATCGGTTTCAGATCCTCCGGGCGCATGCGACCACTTCGGTGGGTTTTCGAGCGCCCGAGATGATAGACAAACCCGTCCTCAGTTCGCCGGACATTCTCGAATGTCGCCGCGACGATCTCTGATCGCCTGCGGCCTCCGCTGGCCCAGCCGAAGAGGAGCAGGGCGCGGTCGCGCTTACCGATGAGATCGTCCCCGCAGGTGGCCAATAAGGCCTCGAGCACGCTGTGCGTCGCGGCCACGGGCCGAGACGGCTGTCGACCGCGTCGGGCGTAGGCGGGCCGCGCAGCACTGATGAGTTGGCGCACATGGGGATCGCGCAATGGATTGGCGTCCGGCCCTAGGTTCAGATGGCGATTGTTGGCGATGAAATTCTCATGCGCCTTTGAGAGCGCCGCGAGCCGAGACTGGACCGTCGCCATCGACCAGGGTCCGAGCTTTGCCTTGTAGCCACGCTCGACCAGCAAGGAATCAATGGCCAGCGGCAGCAGGTGCTGCGTCGTTTTCAAGCGGGGCGTGTAGGGCGTGGTTTCCGGAGCAGGGGCGCCCGGCTGATGCTCCATGTGATCGAGAATGAATTGCGTGACTGTCGCCGGCGAGACCGGTGGTGCGATCGGCGTATCGAACCGCAGCACATGCCAGGCTGCCCAGTACTGAAGGGCTGTCTTATAGGAGCGCGCGGTGTTGCGG
>JBAUYT010000082.1:0-7887 GCA_049584935.1 Steroidobacteraceae bacterium | reverse complement strand
GCCGCGCGCAGATGTCCCCAGGGTCCCTCGAAAGCTGCGCGCGCGGAGCGCACGGCCGCGTCCACGTCGGCCGCCTCACCGGCGGCAATGCGCGCAATCGGCTGTTCGCTGGCGGGATCGAGCGTGTCGAAGTAGCGGCCGGCCACCGGGGCTACCGGGTGCCCATCAATCAGAAGTTCGTGCCTCGGCAGCGACGCTGCGCGGCGTGTGACACTCCCGGGACTGGCGGCCTCAGGTCTCTCTAAAATGGCAGTAGTATTCATATATGACGTCCCGCTTTAGCTGGTTGAGAACGACTATGCGCTCGTTCCGTATAAGAGAAAATATGAGACATGACGCCTATATGGGGCCGCAATGGATGACGTCAACCGCAAGGCAGACGCCGGCCTTTGTTGTGTAGTAGACTACATATACATGTTGACTACCGAGCAGATCTACCAGAGGACTCCAGGCCCATGATTCGCATCGAGATCGAACCCGTCTGGCGCTTCCGGAGCGACGATCACCCGCAGCCCGTGCAGGTGATGCTGGACCTGCTCAACGAGATCCGGCTGACGGGCAAGATCACGCAGGCCGCTTCCCGCACCGGCATGTCCTATCGGCACGCCTGGAACCTGATCGAGAAGTGGTCGGATTTCTTCGGTGCACCGCTGGTCGAGCGCAAGCAGGGGCGCGGCACCAACCTCACGCCTTTCGGCGGCAAGCTGGTCTGGGCGGGGCAGCGTCTGCACGCACGCTTAGGGCCCTTGCTGCAGAACCTCGCCCAGGAACTCGAAACGGAGATCGGCGAATTCCTGCCGCATGCCTCATCGATCATCCGCATGCATGCCAGTCATGGCTTCGCCGTCTCCACGCTGCGCGAACTGCTCGCCCGCGAGAGCGACATCGAGGTGGATCTGCGCTATGTCAGCAACCAGTACTCGCTTGCAGCGCTGGCCCATGGCGGCTGCGATCTCGCCGGAGTTCACATTCCGCAGGGTGAGCTGCGCGAAAGCAGTCTGGCCGCGGCCCGCGAGTGGCTGAGCCCGGGCGTACACCGGGTCATCGGTTTCGTTACGCGGGAGATGGGGTTGATCGTCAAGCGCGGCAACCCTCTGGGCGTCACCAGCCTCGGGCGCCTCATGGACCCGCAGGTCAGGTTCGTCAATCGGGACCCCGATTCGGGTACGCGCCGGCTGTTCGATCAGATGCTGGCGCAGCGCGGACTCGATGGCTCGCGCATCAACGGCTTCGAGCAGGTCGAGTTCACTCACGCCGCTGTCGCGGCGTACGTCGCCAGCGACATGGCCGATGCCAGCTTCGGTGTCGAGGCCGCTGCGCGGCAGTTCGATCTGGATTTCGTGCAGCTGCTGACCGAGGACTATTTTTTCGTCTGCCGCCGGGAATTCCTCGAGGTCGATGCCATGAAACGGCTGCTCGCCATCATGCGGGGCGAGGCCTTCAACCAGGCCATCGGCCAGCTGCCGGGGTACCACTGCAAGGATGCTGGCGCGGTATTGACCGTAAAGGACGTATTCGGGACGGGCTGAGACGCTCCTAACGGTTGACGGCGCCCGGCGCCGGCTGCATGGGCGCCTGACGGCCCGGGCGGTTGGCTTCGGCGTCCTCGGCAGGACAGTCCAGCTCCTCGTAGCGCTGCTGCAGATCGTCGATGCGCTTGTCAGCCTTGCCCTGAGCCGCGCTGACTATATCGGGCTCAGTGCTGGTGGCGACCGCTTCGCGCCGCGCTTCGCGATTCTGCCGGATCTGCGCCAGCAGATCGGCGCACTCGGTATTGCTGTCGGTGGCGCCGGTCTCAGCGGCGGCAGGAGGCTGCGCCGGATGCGAGTGGTGAAACGGCCAGTTGATGTCTTCGCACCCGCTGAAGCCCACCACGATCAGTGCGAGCACCACCAGGCGGGCGGGCAGGGAGCAATGGCTGCGGCAGTAGCGGAGAGTGGTTTGCAAGCTGACGGAATTATCTCCCGTAGCGCACCCCGCCGGCTATAGCGGCCGGCGGGATGCTGCAACTGAAAGTGACGCCTCAGCCGCTGGTGAACTGTCCCTGCGGGTCCGAAAAGATGATTTCCACGCGCCGGTTCTGCTGCCGCCCGGCGGCCGTGTCGTTGCCGGCCACCGGCGCCGACTTGCCACGCCCCACAGCCTGGATGCGGTCCGCGGAGATGCCGCGCCCCTCGAGGGCCATGGCCACCGCGTTGGCACGCCGCTGCGACAGCGCCTGGTTGTAATCATCCGAGCCGGTGCTGTCGGTATGGCCCTCGATGCGCACCTTGATATTCGGCTGATTCTGCAGGAACTGCGCCAGCCTCGAAATCATGTCATCCGCGCCCGGCTTGAGGGTGTCGCCGTTGGTATCGAACAGCACGTTGCCGAGGGTCATTATCATGCCGCGATCGGTCTGCTTGGCCTGCAGATCCGCCAGCTGTTGCTGCAATTGCCGGGCCTGATCCTCGGCCGACTGCGCCTGCTGCTGTGATTGCTGCGCCTGCTGTTGCGAGGCGAGTGCCGACTGCTGGGCCGACTGGGCCTGCTGGCGTGCCAGCGCTGCCTCGTGTTCCCGCGCCTCGAGCAGTACCCGCTCCCGGTCCGCCTGCGCCTGCGCCATCTGCGTATCGGCCGTATGCTCGGCAATGATGGCTTCGCCGATGTCGGCATTGCGGCGCGCCAGGTAAGACAGGTGGATGATCGTCTCGGGCGGATCCTTGCGCTGATTGGCCGCCTCGGCCTGAGACAGGTCATCGCGCGCATCCTGCAGCGCCTTGCCCGCGCTCTGAGCCGCCTGGGGCTGCGCCTCGAGCCGCTGCACCGCGGCGCGCGCCTGGTCGAGTGCGGATTGGCTTTCGGGAGAGGTGGTGGCGCAGGCTGCGAGCAGCAGGGCGGCGCCCGCAACGCCGAGGATGCGGAAATCTGTGATCAGGTGCTTTTTCATGGTTCTTTCTCCGGACTATTGCGGCATCGGTGCAGGGGCGGGCGCCTGATTCTGCATGTCGTTCTGAAGCTGCTGGCGGTCGCTCTCGCTCCGCAAGGTGCGCGTACCGGCATTGACGTCGCGCAGTGCGGCCTGGGCCTTGGCCGCATTGGTGCGCGCCAGCGCCACGCGTGCGTCGACAGTGGCCTCCTGGGCCTCATTTAGTGAACGCTGCGGCTCCTTTTTTGCGTCCGAGTCCGCCTGCTGCAGCTTGCTGCGCGCGCTGGCCAGATCGGCGCTGGCAAACTGCGGCGCGCCGCTCTGTTCGGCCTGATCGACCAGCGAGTGGGCCTGCGCCAGTTCGGCGTTGGGTGCGGGTCCGCTGGAACAGCCGGCGGCCGCGAATGCCGTGCACAGTAGGGCCAGGGCACAGGTCGTTCGGATCATGACGCTCTCCTTCCATATTCGTTGCTTCTGTCCGCTAGCGTGCCCAAGCGCCACCGTAGCTGCTGTAGGTGCCGACCCGAACCCACACCCTACATAACACTCAGCCGCCGTCGGACGGTGCTGATCTCCGGTATAATTCCTGATCCTTCCGGACCTTAAGCGCGTGCACGCTTTAGGGGCGCGAAAGTGGCGGAATGGTAGACGCGCTGGTCTTAGGAGCCAGTGGGGTAACCCGTGAGAGTTCGAGTCTCTCCTTTCGCACCAGCTCGAACGGCACGGACATCAATCGACAGGCTAAATGATGCAGATTTCGGTAACGACTACAAAAGGCCTCGAGCGACGACTCGAGGTTGCCGTCCCCGGTGAACAGGTCGCCGGGGAAGTCGACGCAAGGCTCAAGCGGCTTGCGCGCACCGCGCGGTTGAAGGGGTTTCGGCCGGGCAAGGTGCCGTACGCGGTCGTGCGGCAGCAGTTCGGAACGCAAGTGCATGCGGAAACCGTCAATGACCTGATGCAGAGCACCTTCGCCGAGGCCGTCAGCCAGCAGAAGCTGCGACCGGCTGGTGGCCCGCGGATCGAGCCGATCGCGGTGGCGCCCGGGAATGAGCTGCGCTATGCCGCCATCTTCGAGGTGATGCCCGAGGTGATGCTGCACTCGCTCGACGGCATTGCGGTCGAGCGGCCGGCGGCGGGTGTCACCGAAGAGGATATCGAAGCCATGCTCGAGAGCATGCGCGCGCAGCGCCCGGTGTTCACGCAGGTGCAAAGAGCCGCGCAGCAGGGAGATCGCATCGCGCTCGACTACGAAGGGCGCATCGACGGCAGCGTGTTTCCCGGCGGCAAGGGCGAGGGACTCGCCGTGATCATCGGCGCCCACCGCGTGCTGCCGGAGATCGAACAGGCCCTGGTGGGCATGGCAGCCGGAGAAAGCAAGACGATCGCAGCACAGTTTCCGGCCGATTATGCCGCCGCGGTCGCCGGCAAGGCTGCCGAGTTCGATCTAAGGGTGGCCAAGGTCGAAGAGCACAGCCTGCCTGTGATCGATGACGCATTCGCCGAGGCCTTCGGGGTGCAAACTGGCGGCGTGCCGGAATTGCGCAATGAGGTGCGGCAGAGCATGGAGCGGGAGTTGTCCGAGGCCGTCCGCAGCCGCGTGCGCGAACAGTTGTTCGATGCGCTGTATCGCGACAACCCGATCGAAGTGCCGCAAGGCATGCTCGAAGCCCAGATTCGCGAGCTGCAGGTCCAGGCCATGCGGCGCGCAGGAACGCAGGATCCGGCCAAGGCCCCCGCGCGCGAACCGCTCGAGGCCCCGGCCCGGCGGCGCGTGGCGCTGGGGCTGCTGATCGGCGAGATCGTGCGCCAGCAGGGCATCAAGGTCGACCGGGAGCGCGTGGAACAGAAGCTCGATTCGATCGTCGCCTCGTATCCGGACCCGCAGGAAGCCCGGCGGCAGTATCTCGCCAGCCGCGAAGCCATGGAGCAGCTGGAGTCCGCCGCGCTCGAGGATCAGGCGCTGGACTGGGCGCTGACGCAGGTAAAGGTCGTCGATAAGCCGTCGAGCTTCCGCGAGCTCACAGGCTTTGGGCAGAACCGTTGAACGTTGCGCATTGAAACATCGCGCACTCACCCCAATAGGATCACCGTCATGAACGAGCGTGGCTTGAATCTGGTGCCGATCGTCGTCGAGCAGACCTCGCGGGGCGAGCGTTCGTACGACATTTATTCGCGCCTGCTGAAGGAGCGGGTCATCTTCATCGTCGGACCCGTCGATGACTACATGGCCAATGTGGTGGTAGCGCAGCTGCTGTTCCTGGAGTCTGAAAATCCCGACAAGGACGTGGCGCTCTACATCAATTCGCCGGGGGGTGTCGTGACCGCGGGCCTTGCGATCTACGACACCATGCAGTTCATCAAGCCGGACGTCAGCACCATCTGCATCGGACAGGCAGCGAGCATGGGCGCCATCCTGCTGACGGGCGGTACTTCCGGGAAGCGCTTTGTGCTGCCGCATTCACGCGTCATGGTCCACCAGCCCCTGGGCGGATTTCAGGGCCAGGCGGCGGATATGGAAATTCATGCCAAGGAAATGCTGGGCACGCGCGACCGGTTGAATCGCATTCTTGCCAAGCACACCGGTCAGAGCGTGGAGAAGATCCGCGCCGACACCGACCGGGACAATTTCATGGATGGGCCGGCTGCCATCGCTTATGGTCTCATTGACCATGTGCTGGAAAAGCGTGGCGACCTGCTGCCCGTTCCATCACAGGCGCCCGTTCCCTCAAAGTCGTGATAGAGCGCGCAAATTCGCCAAATAACAAGGCTTTGCGGTGGACGTAGTTCTTTGCGTCGGCGGTCGGCGCCATGCTATATAAGGTGCATGAACGACGAGGTGCGTGCCGATGAGTGACGATCCCCGGGGGCGTACCGACGACGGCAAGTTGCTGTACTGCTCTTTCTGCGGCAAGAGCCAGCACGAGGTGCGCAAGCTCATCGCGGGGCCTTCCGTTTTCGTGTGCGACGAGTGCGTTGAGCTCTGCAACGACATCATCCGGGAAGAGCTCGAGGACCGGGCCGACCGGGCGCGTGACAAGCTTCCCAAGCCGCACGAGATCCGCAAGGTACTGGACGATTATGTCATCGGTCAGGACCGTGCCAAGAAGGTGCTGGCGGTGGCGGTTTACAACCACTACAAGCGCCTGCAGACACGCGGCAGTGCCCGGGCCAAGGACGAGGTCGAGCTCGCCAAGAGCAACATCCTGCTGATCGGTCCCACAGGCTGCGGCAAGACGCTGCTGGCCGAGACGCTGGCCCGACTGCTCAACGTGCCATTCACGATCGCCGATGCCACCACCCTGACCGAGGCCGGTTACGTGGGTGAGGATGTCGAGAACATCATCCAGAAGCTGCTGCAGAAGTGCGATTACGATGTCGAGAAGGCCCAGACCGGCATCGTCTACATCGACGAAATCGACAAGATTTCGCGCAAGTCCGACAACCCGTCGATCACGCGTGACGTCTCGGGCGAGGGTGTGCAGCAGGCGCTGCTGAAGCTCATCGAGGGCACCATCGCCTCGGTGCCGCCACAGGGCGGCCGCAAGCATCCGCAGCAGGAATTCCTGCAGGTCGACACCTCCAATATCCTGTTTATCTGCGGTGGCGCGTTCGCCGGCCTCGAGAAGGTCATCCTGAACCGCACGCAGAAGAGCGGCATCGGTTTCACCTCGGAAGTACGCGGCGCCGACGCCAAGCCGCACGGCTCGGACCTGTTCCACGACGTCGAGCCGGAGGATCTGATCAAGTTTGGTCTCATTCCGGAGTTCGTCGGCCGTCTGCCGGTGGTGGCGACCCTGGACGAGCTCGACGAGGCAGCGCTCATGTCGATCCTGACCGAGCCGAAGAACGCGCTCACGAAACAGTATCGGAAACTGTTCGAGATGGAAGGCGCGGAACTCGAATTCCGGGACGAGGCGTTGCGCGCTGTCTCCCGCAAGGCCATGCACCGCAAGACCGGTGCGCGCGGCCTGCGCACCATTCTCGAGACGGTGCTGCTGGACACCATGTACGACCTGCCGTCGCTGCGCAATGTGTCGAAGGTCGTGGTCGACGACAGTGTGATCGAGGGGACCACCAAGCCCTACATCGTCTATCGGGCGGATGAGGGGCGGGTGGCCGCCATCGAAGAGCCGAGGAGGGCCGGCGGATCGCTGCACGGCTGACCCATCGGCTGGGGTCGAGCTAGTCTATGGGGGCGCGCCGCCTTGAAATGGGGTGGCGCGCCCCAATTCGTTTTAAGCTGCCGCAGGCTGATCCAAAGGCGAGGCGTACGTGAGCGAACAATCCCAGGCTTCCCCCACCACCACCCAGGCGCCGGTTGCCGTGCCGGTGCTGCCGCTGCGAGACGTGGTGGTCTATCCGCACATGGTGATCCCGCTGTTCGTCGGACGGGAGAAATCCATCCACGCGCTCGACGCCGCCATGCGCGCCGACAAGCGCATCATGCTGGTGGCTCAGCGCCAGGCGGATGTCGATGATCCGAAGCTCGAGGATCTGCATCGCTTCGGCACCATCGCCAGCATCCTGCAGATGCTCAAGCTGCCCGACGGCACCGTCAAGGTGCTGGTCGAGGGCGTCGATCGTGCCCGCGTCGAACAGCTGCACCCGGGGGATTACTACTCGGCCACTATCGCCATCGAAGTCGATGCCGATCAGTACGACGAGCGGGAAATGGACGTGCTGGTGCGCTCGGTGGTGTCGCAGTTCGAGCAATACGTCAAGCTCAACAAGAAGGTGCCGCCCGAGGTGCTGACCGCGCTGGCCGGCATCGAGCAGCCCGGACGCCTGGCCGACACCGTGGCGGCGCACATGTCGCTGAAGCTGGCCGAGAAACAGAAGGTGCTCGAGATCCTCGACGTGCGCAAGCGCCTCGAGCACATGCTGGTGGCCATCGAAGGCGAGATGGACGTGCTGCAGATCGAGAAGCGCATCCGCGGCCGGGTCAAGGCGCAGATGGAGAAGAGCCAGCGCGAGTA
>JBAUYT010000081.1:0-17288 GCA_049584935.1 Steroidobacteraceae bacterium | reverse complement strand
TCGCAACAGCTCGGCCAAATCCGCCGGTGGCGGCGCCTCGAAGCGGCGCAGCCGCCCCGTGATCGGATGCTCGAACTGCAGGCGCTGGGCATGCAGTGCCTGCCGGCGAAAGCTCTGCAGCGCCTGTTGCAGCCCGGCCGCGGCTCCGGCCAGCGGCCGCATGCGTCCGCCGTAGACAGGATCCCCCACGACCGGGTAGCCGATGTGCGCCAGATGCACCCGGATCTGGTGCGTGCGCCCGGTCTCAAGCTGCACCCGCAGCAATGTGTGGGCGCGGAAGCGCTCCTCGATGCGGTAGTGCGTCACCGCCTGGCGGCCGTCACTGCGCACCGCCATGCGCGTGCGCTGGCTGCGATGCCGTCCGATCGGCTGATCGATGCGACCGCCGCCAGTGGGAGCGCCGGCGCACAGCGCCAGGTACTCGCGGCCGACGCTGCGCGCCGCCAGTGCGGCAACCAGCCGGGTATGCGCCGCGGGCGTGCGCGCCACCACCAGCACGCCGCTGGTGTCCTTGTCGAGGCGATGCACCAGCCCGGCGCGCGGCACACGCGCAAGCGCCGGATCGTGCGCCAGCAGCGCATTCTGCAATGTGTGCGCGCGATTGCCGGCACCCGGATGCACCACCATCCCGGGCGGCTTGTTGAGCACCAGCAGCGCCTCGTCTTCAAACAGGATCTCGAGCGGCAGCCGTTCGGCAACCACCCGGGCTTCGACCGCGAATTCAGCCCGCACCGTAAGCTGCTCGCCACCGCGCACGCGATCCCGCGCCCGCACCGGCCTGCCCTGGGTGCACACCGCGCCCTCCCGGATCCAGCGCTGCAGGCGGGCACGCGAATACTGCGGCAGCGCCGCCGCCAACGCCTGATCCAGGCGCAGGCCCGCGGCACTGGCGGGCAGTTCGAGCGTGTGTATCTGGAACTCCAGGGCCATGGTACGGGTCAGCTATACTCGTCTGCTTTAGGCCGTCTCAACTGGGGTACTGCTTGAGCTCCACCGCCACCCACCCTGTCCGCCTCTGGAGCGTGCTGCTGTTGAGCGCCCTGGCGCTTTTGGGAGGCTGCCACAGCCGGCAGGCCAAGAACCTGAAGAAGGCCACGGCGCAGTCGTTGTACGCCAATGCGCACAAGGCGATGAACAACAACGACTTCGAGTATGCCATCAAGCAGTATGAGGCACTGACGTCGCGCTTTCCGTTCACCGATCAGGCGCGCCAGGCCCGGCTCGACCTCATCTATGTGTACTACCGCAAGGGCGAGAAGGAGTCGGCCACCGATGCGGCGGACCAGTTCCTGCGCGAGAACCCCACTCATCCGCGTGTCGACTATGCCTGGTACATGAAGGGCATGATCGATTTCGAACGCACCCCGTATTCGATCGAGCGCTGGTTCGGCGTCGACATGGCGCGCCGGCCGCCGGCCTCCGCCCTCAAGTCGATCGCCGCCTTCAACACCGTGGTGACCCAGTACCCGAAGAGCGCCTACGCCCACGACGCGCTGCGGCGCCTGATCTACCTGCGCAATCGTCTGGCCGAATACGAAGTCAACGTGGCGCGCTACTACGTCAAGCGCGGTGCCTACCTGGCGGCAGCCCAGCGCGCGCAGGGCGTGGTCGATCAATACGACGGCGCGCCGGCGGAGCGCGCGGCGCTCGCCCTGCTGCTCGAGTGTTATCAGCGCCTGGGCTTCACCGATCTGGCCGCCAACGTGCAGCGGGTCTACGCCGCCAATTACTCGGGCGATCCGCGTGAGGCGACCGCCGGCAGGCACCACTGGTGGGTGTTCTGGCGGGATACCGGCGCCTGACCGGGATCGGCGCGGACCGGCAGGTGCAGCCGCTCAGCGCCGGTAGCCGTTGGTGATCGGATAGCGCCAGTCGCGCCCGAACGCGCGCCGGCTCACGCGCACTCCGGGGGGAGCCTGGCGGCGCTTGTACTCGGCGCGCTTCACCATGTCGAGCACGCGCGCGACCACCGCGCGATCGAAGCCGCGCTCGCAGATTTCCTCGACCGAAAGATCCTGCTCGATGAAGGCCTCGAGGATCGGATCGAGCACTTCGTAAGGCGGCAGCGAATCGCTGTCCTTCTGGTCGGGACGCAGCTCGGCGGTCGGCTCGCGCGAGAGCACGCGGGACGGTATGACCGGCGTGAGCGTATTGCGATAGCGCGACAGGCGGTACACGAGCTGCTTGCTGCAGTCCTTGATCGGCGCAAACCCTCCGGCCATGTCGCCGTAGAGCGTCGCATAGCCCACGGCCATCTCGCTCTTGTTGCCGGTCGTCAGCAACATCTGGCCGGTCTTGTTCGAGATCGCCATCAGCAGTACCCCGCGGCAGCGCGCCTGAATGTTCTCCTCGGTGGCGTCCGGCGCGCGGCCGGCAAACTCCTGCTCGAGCGCCGCGAGCGTCGCCTCGAACATGCCCTCGATCGAGATCGAGCTCAGTGACACGCCGAGTGCGCGTGCTTCAGCGGCCGCATCCTCGCGGCTCATGTCCGAGGTATAGCGCGAGGGCATCATGACGGCATGTACCCGCGCCGGCGTGAGCGCATCGGCGGCAATAGCCAGGGTCAGCGCCGAATCCACGCCGCCCGACAGGCCGATGACGGCGCCGTTGAAGCCGTGCTTGTTGACGTAGTCGCGCACGCCGAGTACCAGCACGCCGTAGACGGTCTGCTCGTCGGGCCATTCGGGCTCGATCTGGCCGGCGACCGGTATCAGCGCTTGTCCACGCCGCTCGAACTCCACCGGATAGAGCCCTTCGGCCAACGGCGGCGCCCGCATGATGAGGCGCCCCTGCGCATCCATGGCAAACGAATTGCCGTCGAACACCAGTTCGTCCTGGCCGCCGAACAGATTCACGTACACCGCCGGCAGGCCGGTTTCGTGCACCCGCTGTCCTAGCACCAGTTCGCGCTCGCGCTGCTTGTGCATCTCGTAGGGAGAAGCGTTGATGGTCAGCAGCAATTGCGCGCCCTGCGCTTCGGCCGCGGATGCCGGCGGTGACTCCCAGGCGTCCTCGCAGATCAGCAGCCCCAGCCGGAAGCCGTCGAAATCCACGACCGTGGCCTCGGTGCCCGGCGTGAAATAGCGCTTCTCGTCGAAGACCTTGTAGTTCGGCAGGCAGGCCTTGCGATGCCGCGCCAGCACACGGCCGCCGCGTACCAGGCAGGCAGAGTTGTAGATGTGACCCTGCACGTACTCCGGATACCCCACCATGATGCCGATCTCCGGCACGGCCCGGGTCAGATCATCGAGTGCCCGGCCGATCTGCCGTCGCATGCCGCGATGGAACAGCAGATCCTCGGGGGGATAGCCCGACAGCGTGAGCTCGGGAAACAGCACCAGATCGGCCCGCAGCTCGTCGCGCGCACGCCGCGCCTCGCTGATAACGCGCTCGAGATTGCCCCGGACGTCGCCGACCAGCAGATTGATTTGCGCCAGCGCCAGCTTCAGTCGATCGGCCGCCACCAACGCTCCCGATCAGCGACCCTCGAGGGTCAACGATGTCTCGCCGGCTTTCCGGCCCGTTTGCGACTGGTCCTGGACGCCTGCTTCGCCGGCTTCTTCGCCTTGCGCGGCGACGCGCCCCGTCCGGGCCGCGACTTCGATCGTCCAACGGACTTGCCAGCGGATGGCTTGGCTGCCACGGTTTTGCTGGCGGATGTCTTGCGCGTGGCAGCCGGGAGCGCCGCGCGGACACGTGCCTTGCGGTGACCGGCAAGCAGCTCGGCCATGGCGCTGCCGAGTAGCGCCGGAGATTTCACCGTGCGAACCCCGGCCGCATCGAGCGCGCGAAACTTGTCGGCCGCGGTGCCCTTGCCGCCGGCGATGACCGCGCCGGCATGGCCCATGCGCTTGCCCGGCGGCGCTGTTACACCTGCGATGTAGGCCACCACCGGCTTGGTAACGTACTGGCGGATGTGCTCGGCCGCAGCCTCTTCGTCGCTGCCGCCGATCTCGCCCACCATGATGATGCCTTCGGTCTGCGGGTCGCGCTCGAACAGCTCGAGACAATCGATGAAGTTCATGCCGCGCACCGGATCGCCGCCGATGCCGACACAGGTGCTCTGCCCGAGACCTGCGTTGCTGGTCTGGAACACCGCCTCGTAGGTGAGCGTGCCCGAGCGCGAGACGACGCCAACCGCACCTTTCTTGTGGATGAAGCCCGGCATGATGCCGATCTTGCACTCGCCGGGCGTGATGATGCCGGGACAATTCGGTCCGATCAGCCGCGTGCCCGAGCCGCCCAGCGCTGCCTTGACCTTGACCATGTCGTTGACCGGCACGCCCTCGGTGATGCAGACCACCAGCTCGATGCCGGCGTCGATGGCTTCGAGGATCGAGTCGGCGGCGTAGGCCGCCGGCACATAGATCATGCTGACCGTGGCGCCGGTGCCGTGCACGGCGTCCCGCACGGTGTCGAACACCGGCCGCCCGAGGTGCCGCTCGCCACCGCGACCCGGCGTAACGCCACCGACCAGCTGTGTGCCGTAGGCGATGCACTGCTCAGAGTGGAATGTGCCCTGCTTGCCGGTGAAGCCCTGGCAGATGACACGGGTTCGGGCATTGACCAGCACGCTCATCGGGACACCCTCGCCGCGGCGACGACCTTCTTGGCCGCATCGGTCAGATCCGCGGCAGCGATGATGGCCAGGCCGCTCTGCGCCAGCTTGGCGCGCGCCTCCTCGGCGTTCGTGCCCTCGAGCCGGACCACCACCGGGACGTCGACACCGACGTTCTTCACCGCGTTGACGATGCCATCGGCGATCAGGTCGCAGCGCACGATGCCGCCGAAGATGTTCACCAGGATGGCGCGAACGTTTTCGTTCGACAAAATCAGCTGGAAGGCCGCCGTGACGCGTTCACTGGTCGCGCCGCCGCCGACGTCGAGGAAGTTGGCCGGTTTGCCGCCGTGCAACTTGATCAGATCCATGGTCGCCATCGCCAGGCCGGCGCCATTGACCATGCAGGCGATGTCGCCATCGAGCGAGACGTAATTGAGATCGTGCTCGCTGGCGCGGCGCTCCATCGGATCTTCCTGACCCAGGTCGCGCAATTGGGCCATGTCCTTCTGCCGGAATAGCGCGTTGGCCTCGATGTCAAGCTTGCAGTCCAGCGCCACCAGGCCGCCGCTCTTGGTTACGATCAGCGGATTGATCTCGATCAGGCTGGCGTCCCGCTCGAGATACAGCCGGTACAGGCCGAGCAGAATCCTCTGGAATTCATCGATCTGCTTGCCCTGGAGTCCTATGCCGAACGCAAGCTGCTTGCATTGAAACGGCTGCAGTCCGGTGGCCGGGTGAACCGTTACCGACAGGATCTTCTCCGGCGTATGTTCGGCGACTTCCTCGATGTCCATGCCGCCTGAAGCGGAAGCCACCACGGCGATACGGCCGCGCTCCCGGTTGAGCGTCAGACTCAGGTACAGCTCGCGCGCAATCTCCGATCCGGACTCCACATAGACGCGTTCGATCGGAAGCCCGGCGGCGCCGGTCTGCTTGGTGACCAGGCGCTGCCCGAGCATCTCGGCCGCGGCCGCCCGGACTGCCGCCACATCACGCGCCAACTTGACGCCGCCGGCCTTACCCCTGCCGCCGGCATGTACTTGCGCCTTGACGACCCAGACCTTGCCGCCCAGGCTCTCCGCCACCGCGAGTGCCGCATCAGCGCTGTCCGCCACCCGGCCATCGGGAACGGGCACGCCGTAACTGCCCAGGAGCTTCTTCGATTGGTATTCGTGTAGGTTCATGCGCGCACCCCACCCTGCGTGCTAACTGAAATATGATATATCATGGCATCGTACTCGCATCGGCGTCCATGGGGCCGGCTGCGGACGGCGCTGGACGCCGATTGTAGTGCCGAATCAGGCGTCGAGCTTTCTGAGGCCCATCAATGGACCGATGAATTTCTCGTAGTGGCGCCAGCGCTCGACGGAGGTGGCGTAGATCTTCTGGCGCACTTGCCAGGCGCTGGCAGTCGCCACGCCGCGCGGCGAGCTGTGAAAATCCAGGCAGCGCTCGTCCCAGTCCAGGCCTATAAATTCCAGCATCTTGCGCGTCCACGCAGTCTGATCGGCCACCAGACCCTCATACGGTACTTCCATGATGGTGCCTGGGGGCAACACGCTGAGCCAATGCTTCATGATGCGATGATGCAGCTGATAGTAGTGTTCGAGGTCTGACAGATCCATGGTGAAACTAAGCAGCTGCAGGAAGGGCTGGAAGTAACAGGACAGACAGGTGTCAATCGGATTGCGCCGCATGTAAATGATGTGAGCCTGCGGGAACACGGCGTGAATAACGCCCAAATAGTCGAAATTCATGGGCGCCTTATCCACCACCCGGATTGCCTCTGAGGGATGAGCCGACAGGGTCTTCAGGTACTCAAGGGCAAGCTTCTTTCTGAGCGGCTCATCCAGCATTCGATGCCGCATGATCGATTCGTACTCTCGCCCGGCAAGATTCCAGAACTCCAACTCGCCAACTCCCGCGGCCGCCGGATGCGATGCGATGATCTGCTCCGCCAGCGTCGTGCCGGAGCGCGGCATCCCAACGATGAATACCGGCCGTCTTGAATCCGTGCCGCCTTGGCCAATGGCGCCGATTGCTGCGCTGTCGTAGACGCCGATCACGTCCTCGACAAACTGCGTGCGTACCTCTCGCCGGTAGGGGATCGCGACTGACTTCACCAGCTCGTTGGCCCTCTGGTAGCTCTGAAATGCCCGCGCATAGTGCCCCACATCGTCGTAGTACTTGCCAATCGCAAACAGCAGCCCGGATTCCTCGGACGAGGGTACGCCGCCGGCGAGCACCTGCTGTGAACGCTCGAGCCAGTTGCGGTCAGCCGTGTTCATCCGTCGCAAGCGGGATTGCGCCGCCAGTACCTGTGCAGTAATCGCTGGGGTCGTGCTTTCCATATCGAGCACGCGTTGGTAGCAGGCATCGGCCTCCTCGAAGCGACCTTCCATCGCCGCGACCATGCCGATGCCGAGCAGCGCTTCGACGTGCTGCGGCGCGATCTTGAGCGCTCTTTCGAACTGCACCCTTGCCTCGCTCGACCGGCCCTCCAGTGCCAGGGTCTTGCCCAGCAGACTTCTGGCATCTGCATAGTTCGAGCGCAACTTAAGCGCCCGACGCAACGACTGCTCGGACTCAGTCAGTTGCCCCAGCCGTTGGAGTGCTGCGCCGAGGTTGCTGAGTGCCTCGGGGTAATCCGGTTTGAGTTTGACGGCCTGCCGCAAATGGTCTTCGGCGTCGTGCGCGCGGTCGAGCTTATAAAGCGTGGCGCCCAGGTTATTGTGCCCTTCGGCGCCGCGAGGCTTGAGTTCTACCAGGTCCTGATACGCAAGCAAGGCTTGCTGATAATCGCCCTTGGCAAAGTTAGCGTTGCCCCGATGTAGCAATTGCTTCGGCTTGCCAGCCTTCCGCGGGTCCGGGTGGCTGCGTTCGCGTGACGGCCTTGCGCCGGGCTCCGCGGATGGGCTGGGAGCGCCACTGGAGTTCAACATCAGGTGCATCACGAGCGCCTGAGTCACATCGTCGGCAGTCTGCTTTGCCACGCCCTTCTCGAGCAGCTTCCACTTGAAGGCATTGGCGAGCTTGGCCCGCTTGAAGAAATTCAGTTGTAGCGGTCGCACCTCCCGATCGGCACGCCGCAGCAGTTCCTGCAATGCCTGAGCAGGTTGAGATTGCGCATTGGAGCGAGCCGGTTTGGCCGGTGGCAGCGCCCAGTGTTCCGCCAATGCGGCGCCGGCCGCCGCGGCTTCGCTCGTATCAAACCATCTGAGCGGCATCAATCGCTCCCAGTCGAGACGTAGCGAAATAGTACAGAACCGGCGGCCCGCCGACGGGCGATTTCCAAGCGTTGGTGAATGTAGTCACAAATTGGGCCGCTGCGGCCCCGGGACACTGAGCAGCTACCTCACGCTGTAGCCACGGGCCGCGGATAGTAGTGTCCGTGGTTATGGCGATTGTCGAGCACCTGGCCATGGGGTGCGAAGGCGCGGCCTTCGTGGCCTGGTTCCTCGGCGAAGCTGGTCGCGATGCCAGCCAGAGCCACTACCCACAGCGCTGTGATCCACAGCCACTTGCGAGTTGATCGCCGCACACTCATTGTCACGCTGTTCGCCGGCTGCTCAAGCGATCGTGTAGCCGCGCGCGTCCAGGCAGGCACTTATGGCACGTCGATAGTTGGCCGCACCTTGCGAGTTGGCGGCTGCGTTGCGATCCAGCTGCGCCTGCTGCGCGTTGGCATACGCTTGAGCATTGGCGTCACTGGCAGTACCGACGGCAGCGCCGGTAACGCCACCGAGTATCAGGCCCGCGCCGGCCTCGCGGGGCCCGGCAATGGCGGCACCGAGGATGGCACCGGCGATGGCGCCGACAGCGGTGCCGGTCCCCGGGGGGTTGGCAGGCTGCACGACGACACGCTCGCCCGGGGGCACGCCGGGCCGGCTCGGATCGAAGCCGGACTGTTGCACGGCCCAGACGTGACACTCGTATCGGTCCCGCTCGAGCTGATCCTGTGTCTGGCCGCGGGCCGGATACACCATGAGAGGCGGGGGCACAGGCTGTGCCTGCACCACAATCCGCTGTGGTGGCGGCGCAACACAGGCTGCCAGGAGGGCCGAAAGCGCTAAAAGCGATCCGGTCCGCAGATTAAGTAATGGAGTATGCATATGCTTCATGAAAACGACCCAACCTCGATCCAGGTTGACAGCAGGGACAGGTACCTAAGGACTGAATCCGTGATCCTGAACTATAGAGTGCGGCATGCCGCCGCAGTTTCAACGTCAGATTAACGACTCTTCATGAGCGCTCCCGATGCTCCGTCCGCGTTGTCCGACTTCACGGCGCCTCCTCTGATCCGCTCGCCTGCGGAAAGGCTGCAGGGGTCTTCCGATACCGCATCGCTCGACCTCGCCTGGCGCGTCGTCGCGCTCGCGAACCTTTATCGGCTGCTGCTGCCGCCGCTGCTGTGCACGGTCTATCTCTTTACCCGACCCACACCGACCGTGGGCGGAAGCAACCCAGAGCTTTTTTTCCTGGTCAGCGTCGTCTACTGGATCCTCGGCGGGCTGTACGCGTTCGGCGGCCGCGGCCATTGGCCTAACCGGCGTGTGCTGGTGCTGGCCAATACGCTGCTCGATTCGGCGGCCGTGTCGGCGCTGCTCTATTGCAGCGGGGGCGCGGGCAGCGGCCTCGGGATCCTGCTGGTGATTCCCGTCGGGGCCATGGCGATGCTCGGCGAGGGCCGCTATGCATTTGGGAACGCGGCCATCGCGTCGCTTGGCATCCTGGTGCAGCAGATCTTCTCGGTCGCGCTGGGCAACGCGCCGAGTATCGACTACCCGCTGGCCGGCCTCCAGGGAGCGGTGGTTTTCGTCGTCGCCCTGCTGGCGTGGCCGGTATCGGCGCGGCTGCGAGAAAGCGAGGCGATGGTACGGCGCGCGGTGCTGGATCTGGCCAACCTGGCGCAGGTGTCACAGTACATCGTGCAGCATTTGCGTGAGAGCATTCTGGTGGTCGATCCCGACGACTACATCCGCCTGATTAACGAATCGGCGGCGCAGGTTCTCGGCGAAGTCAATGCCGTGCCCGGCGCACTGCTCGGCGAGGCCTCGCCGCGACTTCTCTATCTGCTGTCGACGTGGCGGGCCAACGACCTGATCGACCCCGCAGCAGACTCCCAGACCCTGCTGGCTGCCGACGGCGGCCGCGTCATCCGGCCGCACTTTGCACCGCTCGGCGATACCAACCCGTCGCCGGTCATCGTCTTTCTCGAGGATACCGGCGCTATAGCCGCCAAGGTGCAGCAGACCAAGCTGGCGGCGCTCGGTCGTCTGTCGGCTAGCATCGCGCATGAGATTCGAAATCCAGTGGGCGCCATGAGTCACGCGGCACAGCTGCTGGCGGAGTCTTCGGGAGTCAGTGACGAGGATCGGCGTCTGACGCAGATTATGCAGGCCAACGCGCTCCGGGTCAGCGGCATCATCGACAACGTCATGCAGCTCTCGCGCCGGGAAGCACCTCGACCGGAAGACGTGACCCTTGCCTCATGGGTAGCAAGATTCCGCGACGAATTCTGTGTCACGTTGCAGCTGCCCAGCGAGCGGCTTCTGATCGATGCCGCCGGCGAAAATGTCCAGGTACGGATCGACGGCAGCCAATTGCACCAGATCATGTGGAACCTGTGCCACAACGCCGTGATGCACGCACTGCCGACCAACGGCGATGCCGGCATTCGACTTCGCTACGGGCGCCTGGGCGGTGTGGGACGGCCATATCTGCAAGTGTCCGACCGCGGCCCGGGCATAGGTGCGGCAGACGCGGAACGGATTTTCGAGCCATTTTTCACCCGTGCGCAGCGCGGCACCGGTCTCGGATTGTTCCTCGCACGCGAGCTGGCAGCCGCCAACGGCGCGACGCTGCTGTATGAGCCACGGGAGGGCGGTGGCAGCATCTTTCGTATCGTGTTCGCGGACCCGAGCCGCTGGAACGACCTGTATTCCTGAAGTCATCCGAATCACAATGCCGAGATCATGATGTCCGCCGCCCCTGTGGTACTCATCGTCGATGACGAACCCGATCTGATCGAGCTGGTATCGCTGACGTTGGGCCGGATGAGTCTGGGCACCTCAGCGGCCGGCGATCTGGCCGGCGCTCGCGCCTTGCTGAGCGCGCAGCGATTTGCCTTGTGTTTGACGGATATGCGGCTGCCCGACGGCGATGGTCTCGAATTGGTCGCACACATTCAGGAACACAGCCCGGATACGCCGGTCGCGGTGATCACAGCTCATGGCAACGTCGAATCGGCCGTGCGCGCGCTCAAGCTCGGCGCGTTCGACTTCGTTTCAAAACCACTTGACCTGGGGGTCTTGCGCAAGCTGGTCGCAACCGCAATAAAGCTGGGCAGCCGCGATGCGTCGCGCCCGGCAGGCTCCGCAGCTGACGCCGGCATGGCCGTCGCGCCGCTGCAGCGGCTCATGGGCAATTCGACCGTCATCCTCAAGCTTCGCGACCTGATCGCACGAGTGTCGCGCAGCCAGGCTCCGGTGCATATCACCGGCGAGTCCGGCACCGGCAAGGAACTTGTGGCGCGCCTGATTCATGAAACGGGTGCGCGCGCCGATGCGCCTTTCATCCCGGTGAATTGCGGCGCCATCCCGTCGGAACTCATGGAGAGCGAGCTGTTCGGCCACAAGCGTGGCAGCTTCACCGGCGCGGTGGCGGACAAGAAGGGTCTCGTTCAGAGCGCCGAAGGCGGCACCCTGTTCCTCGATGAGGTTGCCGACCTGCCGCTGCACATGCAGGTCAAGCTGTTGCGCATCATTCAGGAAAAGACCGTGCGGCCGGTCGGTGAGCAGCGAGAATTCCCGATCGACGTACGAGTGCTTTCTGCGACTCACAAGTCACTGGCACAACTGGTGGCGCAGGGTCGATTCCGCGAAGATCTCTACTACCGAATCAACGTCATCGAAATTCGCGTACCCGCGCTGCGGGAGCATGCCGACGATATTCCACAGCTCGCCGCCGCGATGCTGCGGCGGCTAGCGGCTCGCAGTGGCGTTGCAATACCTGCCATCAGCCCGGAGGCTCAGGCCGCTCTGCAGCACTACGGCTTCTCTGGCAACGTCCGCGAACTCGAAAACATCCTCGAGCGCGCGGTTGCATTGTCGGCCTCCGGCATCATCGGCGTAAACGATCTGCAGTTGCGCGCGTGGGCACCGACAGTGACCCCTACGGACGACCTCGCCCCAGCTCCGGAAGCTGCGACACCGACCCGTGCGGGAGCTGAACCCGCAGGAGCCCTCGGCGATCAACTGGAGCAAATCGAGCGAGAAGCCATCATCCGGGCGCTTGAGCAGACGCGTTATAACAAGACCGCTGCTGCCAAATTGCTCGGGATGAGTTTTCGGGCGCTGCGATATCGGGTCAAGAAGCTTGGCATCGGCTAGGCACCCAGGCGCCCTGACAAATCGCGTCAGTTATTTCCCCGCTGCGTCAAGGCGGTCGCCAATTCTCTGCGAAGATTAAGTTCAACCCCTCGGCGGATGACGAAAACATGAGCCTGCATAAGGGGTTACAGCATCGCTGGAGCTGGCACGCGCATTGCTATTGCAGTACTCAGCGGCTGCTTGGCCGCAGCCACTATCTGGAGTCAGCAAGCTTATGAAGACGATTCAAAAGGGCTTTACCCTGATCGAGTTGATGATCGTAATCGCGATCATCGGCATCCTGGCCGCGATTGCGATCCCGGCCTATCAGAACTACACCATTCGCTCTCAGGTGACGGAAGGTGTCTCGCTCGCCGCGGGATGGAAGACCTCCATTTCCGAATATTACGCACAGAACGGCACCTTCCCGACCTGCTCGACGACCGCTGCCGCCGGTGCGGCTGGCTGCGTGTCGGTCACTGGCGCCTCGGGCGGCAAGTACGTCCAGACCGTCGCGGTGGTTGCGGGCGGCGAAATCGTGATCACCTACGGTGGCAACCAGGCGAACGCGAAGATCAATGGTCTGGTTCTGACCCTGAACCCGGGTCTCGATTCCAACCAGGACGTCATCTGGGTCTGCGGCACGGCCACGGTCCCGACGACGGTCACCACGGCCCCGACCGGTGCCACGGCGACGACCGTCCCGGCGGCTTACCTGCCGACCTCATGCCACGCCTAAGCTGATCGAGACGATTCGATCTGTGAACGGAAGCCCCTCTCCCGAGGGGCTTCCTCTTTTGGGAAGCCAGTCACGCAGCGCCCAATCTCGATATGCAAACATCGAGCGGATTATCGATTGATCGACCATCCCACTTATGTAGACTAGGCCCGTCTCGACGGAAGCTGGATAGCCCGCTAACTACATGAACGATAACGCCTCTCTGGCACTCAGTCCGTCCCGATCGAACCTCGGTGGGTTACCGCAGAGGCTGGTACAGGACGGCGTCGTCGACGAATCCGGCATGCATGCTGCACTGCAAGCGGCCACCGACAAGAAAACCAGCTTCGTCACCCAGCTGATCCTGCAGGGGACGGCCAAAGCGCGCGACATCGCGATTGCGGCCGCCTCCGAGTACGGGGTGCCGCTGCTCGATTTGAATTCGCTGACGGTGGATCTCGAAGCCGTCCGCGCGGTCTCCGACAAGTTGCTGGCCAAACACCGGGTGATGCCGCTGTTCAAGCGCGGCAAGCGCCTGTTCATCGGCGTCGCCGACCCGACCAACCTGCACGCCATCGACGAGATCAAATTCCAGTGCGGACTGGGGGTCGAAGCCATCGTCGTCGAGGACGACAAGCTGCAGAAGATGCTCGACAAGGCCATCGAGCAGGTCGATACCGCGATGCCGAGCCTTGGCGATGAGGAAGGCGTCGATCTGGAGTCGCTCGAAGTCTCGGGTGGGGATGAGGAAGTCGGCACCGAGTCCGGCCGGGACGACGTCGAAGATGCGCCGATCGTACGCTTCGTCAACAAGGTGCTTCTGGACGCCATTCGTCGCGGCGCCTCGGACATTCATTTCGAGCCTTACGAGAAAATTTTTCGCGTGCGCCTGCGCATGGACGGCGTGCTGCGTGAAGTCGCCCAGCCGCCCGTGCAGCTTACCGGCAAGATCGCGGCGCGTCTCAAGGTCATGTCGCGCATGGACATCGCCGAGCGCCGCGTGCCGCAGGACGGCCGCATCAAGATGCGTCTGTCCAAGACCCGCGCGATCGACTTCCGCGTCAGCAGCTGCCCGACCTTGTACGGCGAGAAGATCGTGCTGCGTATTCTCGATCCGTCACAGGCGATGCTCGGCATCGATGCATTGGGCTACGAGAGCTTCCAGAAAGACCTTTACATGAAGCACCTGGCCAAGCCCCAGGGCATGATCCTGGTCACCGGTCCGACGGGCAGCGGCAAGACGGTTTCGCTCTATACCGGTCTGAACATCCTGAACCGGGAAGATACCAACATCTCGACTGCGGAAGACCCAGCGGAAATCAATCTGCCGGGCGTCAATCAGGTCAACGTCAACAACAAGGTTGGTCTCACATTCGCCTCGGCGCTGCGCGCATTCCTGCGTCAGGACCCGGACGTGGTCATGGTGGGCGAGATTCGCGACCTCGAGACTGCCGAAATTGCCATCAAGGCGGCGCAGACCGGGCATCTGGTGCTCTCGACGCTGCACACCAACGACGCGCCGCAGACTCTGACGCGCCTGGTCGACATGGGCGTCAAGCCCTACGCCATTGCCACCTCGGTCAGCCTCGTGATCGCGCAACGGCTCGCGCGCCGGTTGTGCCAGACCTGCAAACAGCCGCTGGATATACCGGCTGAGGCTCTGCGCAAGGAAGGATTCCAGGAAACCGATATCGTCAACGGCATCAAGATCTACGGCCCCAAGGGCTGCAGCAGTTGCACCGACGGCTACAAGGGCCGCGTCGGCATATACCAGGTGATGGAACTCACCGACGATCTGGCGCGCATCATCATGACCGGCGGCAACGCCATGGACATCGCACAGCAGGCCGAGAAGGACGGGGTCTGGGACCTGCGCCGCGCGGGCCTGGAGAAGGTCAGAAATGGTCTGACGAGCCTCGAAGAAGTCAACAGCGTAACGATCGAGTAAAACCGGTCCGGCAGGGAAGAAGTCATGGCGCAAGCAACCACCGCAATCCGCAACCTCAGGAAGGACGTCGCCTTCAACTGGGAGGGCATGGACAAGAAGGGCCAGAAGATCAAAGGACGCAGCGTCGCGGCCAGCGAACAGGCCCTCAAGAGTGAGCTGCGCCGCCAGGGCGTGGTCGCCACGCGCATCAAGAAGCAGTCGAACGCCTTCAAGAGCAGTGGCAGAGTCAAAGCCGAAGACATCGCGATCTTCAGCCGCCAGCTCGCCACCATGATCGGTGCCGGTATTCCGCTGGTGCAGGCCTTCGAGATCATCGGCGCCGGACACGACAAGCCCGCCATGCAGAAGCTCGTACTCAACGTCAAGGCCGACATCGAGGGCGGTACCTCGCTGCACGAAGCGCTGGCCAAGCATCCGCTGTATTTCGACGACCTGTTTGTCAATTTGGTGGAGGCCGGCGAGCAGGCCGGTGCGCTCGAGACCCTGCTCGACAAGGTTGCTACCTACAAGGAAAAGAGCGAGGCCATCAAGAAGAAGGTCAAGAAGGCGCTGTTCTACCCGGCCGCGGTACTGGTCGTGGCTGTCATCGTCACCGTGGTTCTACTGATCTTCGTCATTCCGCAGTTCGAGGAACTGTTCAAGGGTTTCGGCGCCGATCTGCCGGCCTTCACCCAGATGGTCATCAACATTTCGCGCTTCGTGCAGAACCAGGGCATCTGGATCCTGGCCGTGGTCGTGGCGGCGGGATTTACCTTCTTCTACTTCAAAAAGCGCTCGCGCAAGATGCGACAGTTTCTCGACCGCATGGCGTTGCGCATTCCGATCATCGGGCCCATCCTCAACAAGGCCGCCATCGCGCGCTACGCGCGTACTCTTTCCACCATGTTCGCCGCGGGTGTACCGCTGGTCGAGGCACTTGAATCGGTCGCCGGCGCCTGCGGCAACATCGTTTTCGAGGACGCGGTCCTGAAGATGCGAGACGAAGTGGCGACCGGTCAGCGCCTGCAGCGCGCCATGGAGAACACCGGTATCTTCCCCAACATGGTGGTACAGATGATAGCGGTGGGCGAAGAGTCGGGCTCACTGGATACGATGGCCGGCAAAGTGGCGACCTTCTACGAGGAAGACGTCGACGCCGCAGTCGACAGCATGTCGAGCCTGCTCGAGCCGCTCATCATGATGATCCTGGGCGTGCTGGTCGGCGGTCTGGTCATAGCCATGTACCTGCCGATCTTCAAGCTCGGCTCCGTCGTCTGATCTCGTGCAGCAGATGCTGGCGCAATCGCCGGCCGCGCTGATCATCGCAGCGTCGCTCGTCGGCCTGGTGGTCGGCAGCTTTCTCAATGTCGTCATTTACCGCCTGCCGGTCATGCTCGACCGGCAGTGGCATCGGGATTGCGCGGAGCTTGCCAGCGGGGCTGCGACCTCGGCCGCAGCTACCTCCGCGCCGTCGGCCGCGGCCGAAACCGCGCCGTTCAACCTGGTGGTGCCGCGCTCCGCTTGCCCCGTCTGCCACACGGCGATCAGGGCCTGGCACAACGTGCCGATCCTGAGCTGGCTGCTGCTGCGCGGACGCTGCGCCTACTGCCACGCACGCATCAGTGCGCGCTATCCGGCCATCGAGCTGCTGTGCGCTCTGCTGACGGCGCTGACAGCGTGGCGGTTCGGCTACTCGCCGCAGGCCGTCTGCGGCATCCTGATCACTTGGTTCCTGATTGCGATGACCTTCATCGATATCGATCGCCAGCTGCTGCCGGACTCGCTGACGCTGCCGCTGCTATGGCTCGGTCTGCTGGCCAGCCTGACGGGATGGGCATCGCCTGGGAGCAATCTGCCGGTGGCGCCCTCCGACGCCATTGCCGGCGCCGCGGCAGGCTACCTGTCCCTCTGGTCCGTCTACCACGCCTTTCGCTTGCTCACTGGCAAGGAGGGCATGGGCTATGGCGACTTCAAGTTGCTGGCCGCGCTGGGCGCATGGCTCGGCTGGCGCATGCTGCTGCCGATCGTGCTGCTGGCCGCGTTGGTCGGGGCGCTGGCGGGCATCGCCCTGATAGTGAGCCGCCGGCACCAGCGCGGCGTACCGATTCCGTTCGGCCCGTTCCTGGCTGCCGCCGGCTGGCTCGCGCTGCTGTGGGGGCCGCAGCTAACACATGGCTATCTGAGCCTGTATGGCCTGAGCGGCGGATGAGCGCCAGCGTGGCGCTGCCTTCGCACGCAGCCCGTGTCGGGCTCACCGGCGGAATCGCCAGCGGCAAAACGACCGTGTCGGACCTGTTCGCCGGCCTGGGCGTACCGGTCATCGATACCGATTTGATCGCGCGCGAAGTGGTCGCGGCCGGCTCGGCACTTCGCACGCAGCTGTTCGCGCGCTTTGGAGCAGCGATCCGCGGGCCGGACGGCGAGCTGGATCGCTCCGCCCTGGGGCGCATCGTCTTCGCAGACCCGGAGCGACGGCGCGAACTGGAGGCTTTGCTGCACCCGGCCATTCGCTTGCGCACCGAGGAGCTGGCACGACAGTCGGGCGGTCCCTACCAGCTGCATGTGGTGCCTCTGCTGGTCGAGACCGGTTCGGCGCGGCAGTATGCGCGCGTGCTCGTGGTCGATTGTCCCGAAGGCCTGCAACTGCAGCGGCTGCGCGCACGCTCGCAGCTCACCGAGGCCGAGGCCCGGGCCATGCTGAAAGCCCAGGCA
>JBAUYT010000080.1:0-2636 GCA_049584935.1 Steroidobacteraceae bacterium | reverse complement strand
AGCGGGGACTTCGACGACGATATTCCGTTCTAGAATCCGTTCCAGGGATCACCGGAGTATATAACCTTTTGATTTTACTATATCTACGAGCTGCGACAACCCGCAGCTCGTGACGCATTTCGCGCGCGCCGCAAAACCGCTACGCTCTGACGCCCGGGCTTTGAATCCATGGCTGGTCGCTTCTACCTCAAGACATTCGGTTGCCAGATGAACGAGTACGACTCCGCGCGCCTCGCGGACGTGCTGCGGGGCGGCCTGGGACTGGCCCCGACCGACGATCCGGCCGCAGCCGATCTTTTGCTCATGAACACCTGCTCGGTGCGCGAGAAGGCGCAGGAGAAGGTCTACTCGCTGCTGGGGGAGTGGCGGGGGCTCAAGCAGCAGCGTCCCGAGGTCATCATCGCGGTGGGCGGATGCGTCGCCAGCCAGGAGGGCGAGGCCATCACGGCACGGGCGCCCTGCGTCGACCTGGTATTCGGTCCGCAGACGCTGCACCGCCTGCCCGAGATGATCGCCGAACTGCGGCGGCACGGTCGGCCGGTTGTGGACCTGAGCTTTCCGGCCATCGAGAAATTCGATTCGTTGCCCGAGCCGCGCGCGCAGGGCAGCCGCGCCTACGTCTCCGTCATGGAAGGCTGCAGCAAGTATTGCAGCTTCTGCGTGGTGCCCTATACGCGCGGCGACGAAGTCAGCCGCGGCTTCGATTCGGTGCTGCGCGAGGTGCGCAGCCTGGCGCGCCAGGGTGTGCGCGAGATCGTGCTGCTCGGCCAGAACGTCAATGCCTATGCCGGCGCCATGGACGACGGCGCCATCGTCGACCTGTCGACGCTCATGCATCACGTCGCCGCGATCCCCAGCATCGAGCGCATCCGCTTTACCACTTCGCATCCGCTGGAGTTCAGCGACAGCCTGGTCGAGGCCTACGCCAGTCTGCCGGCGCTCGCCAATCATCTGCACCTGCCGGTGCAGAGCGGCTCGGACCGGATTCTCGCGCTCATGAAGCGTGGCTACACCACGCTCGAGTTCAAGGCGCGCGTGCGCGCGCTGCGCGCGGTGCGCCCTGACATCGCCATCTCGACCGATATCATCGTGGGTTTCCCGGGCGAGACCGAGCGCGATTTCGAGGCCACACTCAAGCTGGTGGCGGATGTCGGCTTCGATCAGTCGTTTTGCTTTCTCTACAGCCGCCGCCCGGGCACGCCTGCGGCAGCGCTGCCCGACGAAGTGCCGCTGGCGGCCAAACAGCAGCGCCTGCGGCGGCTGCAGGCGCAGCTGGACGCACAGGCATTCGACATCAGTCTCAGGATGGTCGACAGCGTGCAGCGCGTGCTGGTGGAGCGCGGCGCCAAGAAGAGCCAGGGCGAACTCGCGGGACGCACCGAAAACAATCGCTGGATCAACTTTCCCGGTCCGGCGTCGCTGTTGCAGCAATTCGTCGACGTGCGCGTGGTCGAAGCCCGGCCACACTCACTGCGCGGCCGTCTCGAATGCGCGGCCGGCGCACCGGCACCGGCTGCAGCGTGAGCGTCGGTACTGCCGCGGCGCGCGAGTTTGCGCTCGAACCCGAGGACAACGTGCGCCTGGCGAGCCTGTGCGGGCCGCTGGATGCCAACCTGCGGCTGATCGAAGCGCGGCTCGACGTCAGGATCCGGCGTCGCGGCCAGTCCTTCCGGGTGCAGGGAGAACGCGCCACGGCCACCGAAGACGTGCTGCGCGACCTGTTCGCGCAGACGCGGCACCACGAGCTGACACCCGAGCAGGTGCATCTGTGCCTGGTGGAGCATGCCAATGACGGCGCCAACGGCGGCACCGACAGCGTCGTCATCGCGCCGGCGGCGCTGATGGGCGGCCGCGGCGTCGAGCACGAGCGCGGCGCGCAGCGGCGCGAAGGCATTCGCGCGCGTGGCGCGCACCAGCGCGAATACCTGGCGCATATCCACGATCACGACCTGAGTTTCGGTATCGGACCCGCGGGTACCGGCAAGACCTACCTGGCCGTGGCCTGCGCCGTCGAGGCGCTGCTAGCGGAGCGCGTGCGCCGCATCGTGCTGGTGCGGCCGGCGGTGGAGGCTGGCGAGCGACTCGGATTCCTGCCGGGTGACATGGCGCAGAAGGTCGATCCCTACCTGCGCCCGATGTACGACGCACTCTACGAGATGATGGGATACGACCGCGTCGCACGCTTCATCGAGCGCAACGCCATCGAGGTGGCGCCGTTGGCGTTCATGCGCGGCCGCTCGCTCAACGAGTCGTTCATCATTCTCGACGAGGCGCAGAACACCACCATCGAGCAGATGAAGATGTTCCTGACGCGCATCGGCTTCGGCTCGCGCGCAGTGGTCACCGGCGACCTGACGCAGACCGATCTGCCGAGCGGCCGCATGTCGGGGCTGCAGCATGCGCAACTGATCCTGCGCGGCGTCGCCGGCGTCGCCTTCACCTTCTTCGACGCCGGCGACGTGGTACGTCATCCGCTGGTGCAGCGCATCGTGCAGGCATATGAGTCGCATGAGCACAGCAATCAGCCATGAAGATCAGCATCGCACGCTCGGTGCGGGTGGGCTGGCTGCCGACCCCGGGCGAGCTGTCGGCCTGGGCCGAAGCGGCGCTCGGGCGTGCCGCCGCCGGCCGCGAAC
>JBAUYT010000079.1:0-1544 GCA_049584935.1 Steroidobacteraceae bacterium | reverse complement strand
TATCCAGACCGTGTCGGCCAGCGACGCCCCGGCACGCAGGGACGCTACCTGCTCAGCAACGGCCGCGGCGCGGCGTTTGCGGCGGCGAATTCGCTGGCGCGTTCCGATTACATCGTGGCGGCGGCGCTCGATGATCGCGACCGCGAAGCACGCATCGATCTGGCAGTGCCGGTATCTGCCGAGGTGCTCGAGCGGGTACTTGGCGAGCGCATCGTGACGCAGGAAAGCTGCGGCTGGGATGCGGCCGCGAGTGCGGTGCTGTGGCAGCGGCAGCGGCGCCTGGGTGCGATCGTGCTCGAGCAGCAACAGCACGCGCCGCCCGAGAGTGACGACACGCTGGCTGCGATGCTGGCCGGCGTGCGTGCGCTCGGACTGGCGGCGCTGCCCTGGAATGATGAGGCGCGGATGCTGCAGGCGCGGCTGCAATTCGTGGGAGTGCTGGCACAGGCCGCACTGCCGGGCCGGCCCGAGCTTACGGGCTGGCCGGCGAGCGACGACGTCACGCTGTCCGAGACAATCGACGACTGGCTGCCCGCCTGGCTCGCAGGCGTAACACGCCGGGAGCAGCTTGCGCGCGTGCCGTTGGCCGAGGCGCTGCGCACGCGGCTGTCGAGCGCGCAGCAGCGTGCGCTGGAGGCGCTGGCGCCGCGCGAGCTGCCGATGCCCACGGGTTCGCGCGCGCGCATCGACTATCTCGACGCCAACGCACCCTGCGTATCGGTGCGCCTGCAGGAGCTATTCGGCCAGTCAGAAACGCCGCGCATCGGCGGCGGCACGGTACCGGTCACGTTCAAGCTGCTGTCGCCGGCGCAGCGGCCGCTACAGATCACCCGCGACCTGGCCAGCTTCTGGCGCAGCAGCTACGCCGAAGTACGCAAGGAGATGCGCGGGCGCTATCCCAAGCACGTCTGGCCCGAAAATCCGCTCGAGGCGCGGCCGACGCGGGCTACGGGCCGTCCTCGCCGGCGGTGAAAGACCTAGCCGTCCTTGACGCGGCTCGGAGGGTCGTGGAGGCTCCCGCTCATGTTGCGACGGCCGGCCTTGGTTGCACTGCTGCTGCTGTTGGGCGGCTGCCAGAAAGCGCAGTCGCTGCACGCCACGCATGCCCACACCAGTGAGCCGCCTGGCATTGCCTGGTTCGATGGCAGCCTCGATGATGCCTTCGTCGTGGCCAAGCGGGAGAACCGCCCGGTATTGATCTACTGGGGCGCCGAATGGTGCCCGTTCTGCCACACCCTCAAGTCGACCGTGTTCTCGCGCCCGGACTTCATTGCCAAGTCCAAGCTGTTTCTGCCCGTATATCTCGACGGCGACGACGAGGGCGCGCAGCGCTGGGGCGACACCTTTCACATCCAGGGCTACCCGACGCTGATCATCGTCGATCCGGACCGCCACGAAATCATGCGCCTGGGGGCGGGGCGCGACGTAACCCAGTACGCGGCCGCCCTCGATGTGGGGCTCGAGGACGTGCAGCCGGCCGACGCGCTGCTGCGAACGGCAGCCAGCGGCCGGCCGCTCACCGCCGACGAGTGCCGCCGTCTGGC
>JBAUYT010000078.1:0-2051 GCA_049584935.1 Steroidobacteraceae bacterium | reverse complement strand
GGCGATGCGCAGTGATCCGGATTCGGGCGTGAAGCTAATGCTCAAACCGGTCCCCTGATTGCGGCCGCTGCGAGGCACGATGCCAGAGAAAATCGCGTTCAAGGGCAAGTAGCGGCAAGCATGCGGTGCTGCTGGCACAGCACAGCAACGTCAATACGTGTGTTCCGCTGGATGTTGGTCATAAGGAGGACACCATGAAGATAGAATTGATTGCCGCCTGTGGCCCTTCGGCCGTCGCCGCATGGCTCTTCATGCAGCCAGCGGCCACCTCTGCCGCCGTGCCCATGCAGCCGGCTTATTGGGCACAACATGATGAAATCGACTACCTCGACAATCTGCCGCGGCTCTACCGATGCGATGACCTGTACTACAAATATCGCGATGTATTGCTGCGGCTGGGGGCGCGCCCGGGAATGAAGATCTATGCCTATGGATGCGTTGATGACCGCGGCGTAACTGCGAAAGTGCGCGCACATGTCGATCTCACCTATGCGGTACCCAAGGCACTGCCTGCAACGGTGTCTACCAAATCAGGTTTGCGGGCGAAACTGGAAACCGTGCACCTGAAACCGGGCTACCCCAAGTCACTTGACTCCGGCGATTGCATCCTCGTCAAGGACATGAGTGACACGGTACTGGCATCGTTTTCTAGCCACATCGAGCGTGCTGATCCCAAGTGCTCGTCCATGCACCCTGCGCAGCAGCAGTTCGATCTCACGGTTCAGACGCTGATTCCCCAGCCGGGACAGAGTGTACGAGGTGACAAGCCAGCCCCTGGCGCCCCCAATTCCTAGAGACCGGTTCAGTGGATGCTGTCTGGCGCCAGCGGCTCGAAACTCGCAGGGGCAGCAGTCCGGTAATCGGCTAACGCCTTCCTCGACATGCTCATTCGCCGAGTAGCGTTTGTCCTGCCGCCGCCGTCGCAGGACGCTTCATGACCGCGACCAGCATGTACAGATCTTTGCGCAATCTGGCGAGCTCGGTGGCCTTGAGATGCCGCAAGGCATCCACCAGCAGTCCCGCAGATGGGCCGGGCGCGCGATCAAGCATTCGCTTTCCATGTGTGGAAACATGCAGTTGGACTACACGCTGATCGCTCCCATCCCGAATGCGGCGGATCAACTTTCGCTCCACAAGAGTATTCACTAGGTTACTCGCCGTGGATTGATGCAGCGCCATGCGCTTGGAAAGTGCATTGACGCTCATCCCGGTGGACTGCGCAATCTCCGAGAGTGCCCAAAGCAGAGACCCGGAAATACTTGCAGTGCGTCGAACTTCGGCGTCGTGAATGCGCGCCGAGCCAAAAATCGTACGAAAAGCCTGCAACGTTTGCAGTTCGAGCGCCGCCCTTGCCACGGAAGATCTGACTTTCCTCGGCAGGGCTGTTCGTGGCCCTAGGCCGGCAGGGGAAAGTCGGCGGCGACGAGGTTTCGCGGTGGCGGACATCAATTACTCCAAATGCAGATCATAAAATGACAGGCCCCAGGCAATACTCGAGCGACAGCGTATCGCTGTTCAACAGCTTTGGGACGCAGGGTACCTGTCATTGTCTGCGGTCATCGCCCTGAACGCTCAGTCGGCTGCACCACTCGAATTACGTACTCCACGACAAGCTGCGCCATAGCACTGGTGATGGCCGCGTGCCCAAACAGCGTCCGGAAATAGAACGGGCCTGTAAGCATATCCAATACCAATTCCACCTCGAAGTCCGGCCGCACCTCGCCTCGAATGTGCGCCCTAGCGAGCGCCTCGCGCATCGATTTGCGACGCGGAGTCAGCACTTCCTGCTGAATGATCGAAGCAAGGGCCGTATCTTGTGCCATATCGGCGGCGAGGCCTGCCAGTGCGCGCCCCAACGGTCCGGAAAATGCACGCGATAGGGTACCCACGGCCGCCTCGAGATCTCCTCTCAAGCCGCCGGTGTCGGCAGCCGGATTTTCGCCCATTTCATTCACCACCGCATAGGCGACAAGGTGGCGCTTGCTCGGCCAGCGCCGATACAGGCTGCTGCGGGCCCGTCCGACCTTGCGAGCGATACCGTCGATCGTAAC
>JBAUYT010000077.1:0-44459 GCA_049584935.1 Steroidobacteraceae bacterium | reverse complement strand
GGTGCTGCTGCCGCAGTTCGCGGCCGCCGCAGCCGCGGCGCTGTGCGCGCAGGTCGAGGATCTGCTGTTGACGAGCTCATGGCGGCACATGCAGACGCCTGGAGGCCAGCGCATGTCGGTCGCAATGACCAACTGCGGCCGGACCGGCTGGGTGTCCGATCGCGCCGGCTACCGCTACCAGAGCGTCGATCCCTGCAGCGGCCGCCCCTGGCCGGCCATGCCCTGCGGCTGGTCGAAGCTTGCGGCCAGCGCCGCGGCCCGCGCCGGCTTCGCCCGCTTCGAGCCCGATGCCTGCCTGGTGAACCGCTATGAGCCAGGCGCGCGGCTGACGCTGCACCAGGATCGCAATGAGCGCGACTACTCCGCGCCGGTGGTATCGGTGTCGCTCGGGCTGCCGGCCGTGTTTCTGTTCGGAGGCGAGCATCGCGACGACCCGGTGCAGCGCGTGGCACTCTTTCATGGCGACGTCGTGGTCTGGGGCGGCTCGCAGCGCCTCGCCTTCCACGGCATCCAGCCGCTGTCCGACGGCATGCACCCCGATACGGGCCGCTGCCGCATCAATCTGACCTTTCGACGAGCACTGTAGCGCGGCCAACGGCCGGACGTTTATCATGCGGGCCTGCTTTGGCTGACAGGCGGTCTCTCAATGCCCGTGAACAGTAACGACGCCCAGTTCGTAAACGTATTCAGTCTGGTCATCGGCATCCTCGTGGCCGTGGCACTTGCGCTGCTGTTCCTCGCGCGCCAGGTGGCAGCCAACACCGAAGTCAAGGATGCCTACGCGGATCCGGCCTACGTTGACAGCGTACTGGCGCGCGTCGCGCCCGTCGGCCAGGAAGCGGTTGCGGGGCAGGATAATTCCGCACTCGCCATCAAGGCGCCCGCAGGTGCCGCGGCCACGGCGTTGCCGGTACCGAAGGACGGCAAGGCCTTGTTCGAGTCGGTCTGCAGCGTCTGTCACGGCCCCGGACTGGCGGGCGCTCCCAAGGCGGGCGACAAGGCCGCGTGGGCACCGCGCATCGCAGAGGGCAAGGCCACGCTGTACCAGCACGCGCTCAATGGCTACAACGGCAAGACCGGCGTCATGCCCGCCAAGGGCGGCCGCACCGATCTACCCGATGACCTCATCAAGCAGGGCGTCGACTACATGGTGTCGTTGGCCCAGTAGGGCACGCGACTAGAGCGTGCCGCCGGCGCAGGTCGCGGACTCGATCGGCGGTCGCAGTTCCACCGCCTCGGTCAGGTGCGGCGGCTCGATGTGCTCGCTATTGGCTAGGTCGGCGATGGTTCGCGCCAGGGTCAGCAGTCGGTGCATTCCACGCCCGGACAGTGTCAGCTCCTCGGCACTGTGCTCGAGCATGACGCGCAAGCCGTGCGTCAGCGCACAGCAGCGCTGCAGCTGTGCCGCATCCAGCCGCGCCGACAGGCAGCCCGATCGCGACAAACGCCACTGCTGCGCACGCTGCACCAGTGCCAGCGCCTCGGCCGGGTCTTCCGGCACCGCGCACGCGCCGGCGCCAGCAGCCTGGTGATCGGCGCGCTCACCCCGCCCGGCCAGCGGCGCCAGGAACTCCGCGCTGGCCATGCGCGGCACCTCCACGCGGATGTCGATCCGATCGAGCAGCGGCCCGGAGATACGCTGGCGGTAGAGTTCGATACTGCGTCTGCCACAGTGGCAGCGACCGGCGGCATCGCCGAAGTAGCCGCAGGGACAGGGGTTCATGGCGGCGATGAGTTGGAAGCGCGCCGGCATCTCGAGCCGGGCCGCGGCGCGCGCGATGGTGATGGCGCCGGTCTCCAGCGGCTCGCGCAGAGACTCGAGCACGCGCCGGTCGAATTCCGGCAGCTCGTCGAGGAAGAGAACGCCGTGATGCGCCAGCGTGATCTCGCCGGGGCGGATCTGCGGGCCGCCGCCAACGATGGCCTGCGTCGAGGCCGAATGATGCGGCGCGCGGAACGGCCGTCGCAGGAAGCGGAGCGCCTGCAGCTGGATGCCGGCGGTGGAGGCGATGCTCGCCACTTCGAGTGCCTCACCGGCTGACAGCGGCGGCAGCAGCTCCGGCAACCGCTGCGCCAGCATGCTCTTGCCGCTGCCGGGCGGCCCGATCATCAAAACGCTGTGTCCCCCAGCCGCGGCCACGATCAGCGCCCGCTTGACGTGGATCTGCCCTACCACTTCGGCCAGCGACAGCCGCGGCGCGTCGATGACCGGTGCAGTCTCGGGGGCCGCTGGCATGGCGCCGGCATCCGCGCGGGCCGCTGCCTGTCTGCTGTCCTTTGCCCGTGCCCTTGGGCGGCAGCCAAAATGCTCCGCCGCCTCGCGCAGCGTGTCGGCGCCGGACACACCCGCATGTCCACTCAGGAGCACTTCGGCGCAATTGGCCGTGGGCACGATGACCGAGTGCCCGGCGAGCTGTGCGTGCAGCGCCGCCAGGAACAATCCCCCCACGGGCCTGAGTTCCCCGCCCAGCCCGAGCTCGCCATAGCACTCGATGCCGCTGCGCGGCACGCGTAGCTGCCCCGAGGCAGCCAGCACCGCCAGCGCAATCGGCAGGTCGAACCGGCCGCCCTGCTTCGACAGCTCCACCGGCGCCAGGTTGAGCGTGATGCGCCCGACCGGATACTCGAAGCCCGAGCTGATGATGGCGGCGCGGACCCGCTCGCGGCTCTCGCGCACCACCGGCGCCGGGAGCCCCACGATGTTGAAGTTCGGCAGGCCGCGGCCGACCTGCGCCTCCACCTGCACCTGCGGAGCGCCCAAACCCAGCTGCGCGCGGCTCAGCACGCGCGCGCAGCGGGTGCGGTCGGGGGTCATCGCGCCGCGGGCGACGCCGGCGAGGACTCGAGCTCGGCGATGCGCTGCTCCAGGGTGGCGATGCGCTGTTCGAGCGCGGTCACCGCGGCACGCGTGCGCTCGAGCACCCGCGACTGCACTTCGAACTCGTCCCGCGTGGTCAGGTCGAGCTTGGACAGGCTCGAGCGCAGTACGGCGCGAAAGTTGCCCTCGATGTCCCGCCTAAGCTGCTGCACCGATTCCGGCAGTCCCTCGAACAACCGCCGTGCGATATCATCGACTCTTGGGTTTTCCATTTGATTCTCTCCTCACGCTCTGCACCAAAATCGCACATCACTGAAATGTGGCGTGTCCAAATTGGATCAAACGCACTGCAGCGGCGAAACAAGCGCGCGGTTTTGCGCGACATCTTCCGTGGCATGCTTTCTGCACCAAGGCAGCAGCGCGGTTGACGGCCAAAGCTAAGATTACGCGCGTCGACGGCCCCGCGACTCCCGGTGTTCAAGGCCTGATCATTACGAAATGCACCTCATGAAAATGATTACCGCGGTCGTGCGGCCTTTCAAGCTGGACGAGTTGCGGCAGGCAATCGCCCAGCTGGGGGTACAAGGCGTTACGGTGACGGAGGTCTACGAGGCCCAGTTCGGGCCGCGTGCCAAAGTGGAGATAGCGGTCGACGACTCCATCGTCGAGCCGGTGCTCGAGGCCATCGCCAACATTTCCCGCACCGGTCGCGCCGGCGACGGTCGCATCCTGGTCGGCGAGCTCGAACAGACCATCCGGATCCGCACCGGCGAAACCGGCTCCGCGGCGACCTGAGAATTACAAGGGACCCAAGCGCATGCGAGCATCATCGACCCTGGCACTCATTGACGACAGTGGCGCCCGCTGGCGCCGGCGCGTGCGGGACGGGCTGCTGCTGCTGACCGCGGTGGTGTTGCTGGGCGCGGCGCTACTGCTGCCGCGGACCGGCGCCGCCGAGGAAGCCGGGCTCGCGTCGCCTGCGGCGCCGCTGGCGGCCGCCGCCGCTCCGACCGAGCCGATCGTGGTCGCCTTCGACAAGATCAGCGCCGGCGATACCGCCTGGATGCTGACCTCCTCGGCGCTGGTGCTGATGATGACCGTGCCGGGCCTGGCGCTGTTCTACGCCGGCATGGTGCGCAAGAAGAACGTGCTGGCTACGCTTGTGCAGAGCTTCGCCATCACCTGCCTGGTGACCATCCTGTGGTGGCTGGTTGGCTACTCGCTGGCCTTTACGCCGGGACCGCCCGCTACCACGCGCCTCATCGGCGGCCTCGGCCACTCCTTCCTGAACGGCGTCGTCTACCTGCACGACGCCGGCAAGCTGTCGGTCTCGCACCTGGGCACGACCATCCCGGAGACCGTCTATGCGATGTTCCAGCTCACATTCGCGATCATCACGCCGGCGCTCATCTGCGGCTCGTTTGCCGAGCGCATGAAATTTTCGGCCATGCTCTGGTTCATGGGCATCTGGCTGCTGGCGGTCTACTGCCCGATTGCGCACTGGGTCTGGGAGCCCTCCGGCTGGCTCAACCAGGCGGGCGTGCTCGACTTTGCCGGCGGTACCGTAGTGCACATCAACGCCGGCATCGCCGGTCTGGCCGCCGCCATCATGCTCGGCAAGCGGCAGGGCCTCGGGCGCGAATCTATGGCGCCGCACAATCTGACTTACACCGTCATCGGCGCCTCGCTGCTGTGGGTTGGCTGGTTCGGCTTCAATGCCGGCTCGGCGGTCGCGGCCGATGGTCGTGCCGGCATGGCCTTTGCGGCGACGCAGATGGCAACCGCAGCCGCGGCGCTGGCCTGGATGTCCACCGAGTGGGCCACGCACGGCAAACCGAGCGTGCTCGGCATTGCCTCGGGCGCGGTGGCGGGCCTGGTCGCCATCACACCGGCCTCGGGCTACGTCAGCCCTTCGGCCGCCGTGCTCATCGGCCTGGTGGCAGGGGTGGTGTGCTACATCAGCGCCACCTCGGTCAAACGCATGTTCGGCTACGACGACTCGCTCGACGCCTTCGGCGTGCACTGCATCGGCGGCATCGTCGGCGCCCTGCTGACCGGTGCCCTGGTCAGCAAACAGATCAGCGGCGTCGACGGCTCGGTGCTGATCCAGCTGAAGGGCGTCGCCACCACGCTGATCTACGGCTTCATCATGAGTATGCTCATCCTCAAGCTGGTCGACCTCACCGTGGGCCTGCGCGTACCGCCGGACGAGGAGCGCGAGGGATTGGACATCACCCAGCACGGCGAGAGCATCGAATAGCCCCGGCAGCGGTATGAATGTGACGCCGGTCACCCCACGGCGTTAGAGTATGGCCCGATACTAACGGCTCCCAGGGAGACGTTCCGATGCGCCATACCGCCATCGCCGCCTTGATTATGTCGCTGACCGCCGCCGCCGCCGCCACTGCGGCGCGTGCCGATGTCTATCGCTCGGTCGACGCCCAGGGACATGTCCAGTACAGCGACACCCCGACACCCGGCGCGGAACTCGTGCACGTACAGCGTGGCGGCGACACGGGCACATCCTCCCTGAACTCTGCGCCCGCGAGCAATGCCGCGGCCGCCGCGCGCAACCAACCCCCGGCACCAGCCAGCAGCACCATCTCGCCGCAGGCCGACATCGACAAGCAGAACGCGCAGAAAGCAGTGCAGCAGGATGTCGAACAGACCCGCGCCGATCAGTGCAAGAAGGCCACCGACGACTACCAGGCGTCACTGGCCGCGCGCCGCATCTATCGCACCGGCCCCAATGGCGAGCGCGACTATTTGACCGACGATGAAGCCGAGCAGCAGCGCGTCTCGCTGCGACAGGCCATGCAGTCGGCCTGCGGCAGCTAAGCACCAAGCACCCCTCGCCTGACTGACAGCATCGCAGCGACCCGTGCGCGTGCGCGCCACCGGCTGCCTGTGAGTTATGCTTGGCCGATGCAGATCGAGTTCACCAAGATGCACGGGCTCGGCAACGACTTCATGCTCTTCGATCTGCCGGCCGATTCCGCCCTGCCGACGCGCGAACAGTGGCAGGCGCTGTCGGATCGTCATACCGGTGTCGGCTTCGATCAGGCAGTGGTGCTGCAGCCGCCGCGACGCCACGGCACCGACGCCTTCTATCGCATCTTCAACGCCGACGGCGGCGAGGCCGAACAATCCGGCAACGGCGCGCGCTGCATAGCCGCGCTGCTGCACCGTCGTGGCCGGCTCAACGGCGACACCGCCGCAATCGACTGCAACGCCGGCCTCATGCGCGCGCGCGTCATCGGCCGGGACATGGTGTCGATCGACCTGGGAGTACCAAATTTCGACCCCCGCAGCCTGCCATTCGACGTGCCGGCGCAGAACGCCAGCTATACGCTCAGTGCCGGTGGTGATCACGTCGAAATCGGCGCGGTCTCGATCGGCAACCCGCACGCGGTGCTGCACGTCGAGACCGTCGACGACGCACCGGTCGAGCGCATCGGCCGGGCGCTGCAATCGAATCCGATGTTTCCGCGGGCGGTCAACGTCGGCTTCATGCAGGTCATCGATACCGGGCACATCCGTCTGCGCGTCTACGAGCGCGGCGCCGGCGAGACGCGCGCCTGCGGCACGGGAGCGTGCGCCGCCGCGGTGGTGGGTCACCATCTCGGACTGCTGGGCCGGGATGTAGAGGTGCGTGTGCCGGGCGGCGCGTTGAGCGTACACTGGGGAGGACCGGGGCAATCGGTGTGGCTCACCGGACCGGCCGAGCGCTCCTACGAGGGACGCGTGGACATCTGACACAGGGGAGAAGCGATGACGAGTAACCAGGTACGCGGCCTTGCGGCCGAGCCTTCCGCGGAAGAGCAGAACGTCGCCCAGTACCTGCAGCACAACGTCGACTTCTTCGAACGCCATCCGCAGCTGCTGGCGCGCATGCGCGTGCAGCACCCGCGCAATGCCTCGACCGTGTCGCTGATCGAGCGCCAGGTCGAAGTGCTGCGGGAAAAGTACGAGCAACAGGAACAGAAACTCGCCGACTTCGTTCGGGTCGCGCGCGCCAACAACGTGCTGGCTGAGAAGATCCATCGCTTTACGCGCCGGCTGCTCAAGACGGCTTCGCGCGCCGACGCCATCGCCGAGATCGAAGCCAGCCTGCGCGAGGACTTCGACACTTTTCACGCAGTCCTGGTGCTCGCGGTTCCGGGTGAGCCGCTGGTGCCGGATGCCGATCGGTTCGTGCGTTCGGTCTCCGCCGAAGACGCCAACTACCGCAGTTTCGAGAGCCTGTTCACCGCGGCCAAGCCGCGCTGCGGCCAGATCCGGGATAGTCAGCGAGAATTCCTGTTCGGCTCGGATGCCATCGACATCGGCTCGGTGGCCCTGATCCCGTTGTCCGGCACTCCGGCGCCGGGCTTGCTGGCACTCGGCAGCGTCGATCGGGACCGCTTCCATCCCGGCATGAGCATCGAGTTCCTGTCGCGCATGGGCGAGCTCATCAGCGACGCGCTGGCGCGCCCCCGGACCTAGGGGCGGCACCGCCGCCGAGAGCATCCGTGCAGGCCAGTGCCCAGCAGTGGCTCGAGCGTTTCGAGCGCCACCTGGGCATCGAGCGCCGCCTGTCGGCGCACACCGTGGCGGCTTACTCGCACGACCTGGCGACGCTGTCGCAGTGGTGCGATCAGAACGGCATCGACAGCTGGGGCGCGCTCGACCACCAGCACATACGTACCTACGCCGCGCGCACTCACGCACGCGGCCTCAAGGGTCGCAGCATCCAGCGCCGGCTGGCAGCGGTGCGTGCGTTCTTCACTTTCCTGCAGCGTGAGGGGGCACTCAAGCGCAATCCGGCGGTGGATGTGCCCTCACCCAAGACGCGCAAGCGGCTGCCGCACACGCTCGATGTCGACCAGATGGCGCGGCTGCTCGATTTCAAACCGGCCAACGCCCTCGAGGTGCGGGATCTGGCGCTGATGGAAGTGTTCTATTCGGCTGGCCTGCGGCTGTCGGAGCTGACCGGGCTCACACTCAAGGATCTGGACCTGAAGGCCGGGCAGGGTCGCGTACTCGGCAAGGGCAGCCGCGAACGCGTCATCCTGCTTGGCAGAAAGGCCGTTCTGGCGCTGCGCCACTGGCTGGTCGAACGCGCTGGCCTGGCGAAGCTTGACTGTGAGGCGCTGTTCGTCGGCCGCAACGGCCGGGCTCTCACACCGCGCGCAGTACAGCTGCGGGTGGCCGCAAGGGCTCGCGCGCAGGGCCTGCCGCAGCACGTACATCCGCACCTGTTCCGGCACTCGTTTGCAACCCATCTGCTTGAATCCAGTCGTGATTTGCGCGGCGTGCAGGAACTTCTGGGCCACGCGAACATCTCTACGACTCAGGTGTACACGCATCTTGATTTCCAGCATCTCGCCCGCACCTATGACCAGGCTCATCCGCGTGCCAAACGCCGCGGGTGAGTTAAGCAACATGAATAAAAATCATTTCGATCCCCATGCCACAACCATTCTCGCCGTCCGCCGCGGCGGCACCATCGCGCTTGGCGGTGACGGGCAGGTCACGCTCGGCAACACCGTCATGAAGGGCAACGCGCGCAAGGTACGGCGGCTGTCCAACGGCAAGGTGCTGGCCGGATTCGCCGGCGGTACCGCCGACGCCTTCACGCTGTTCGAGCGCTTCGAAGGCAAGCTCGAGAAGTACGGCAACCTCACGCGCGCCGCCATCGAACTCGCCAAGGACTGGCGCGCCGATCGTTATCTGCGGCGGCTCGAAGCGCTGCTGCTGGTTGGAGATCCGCAGAACCTGTTCGTGGTCTCTGGCAATGGCGATGTCATCGAGCCGGAGTACGAGGCAGTCGCCATCGGTTCCGGTGGCCCGTTCGCGCAGGCCGCTGCGCGCGCGCTCACGGAAAACACCGAGCTCGACGCGCGCGCCATCGTCGAACGCTCGCTCGGCATCGCCGCCGACATCTGCATCTACACCAACCGGAATCTCGTCATCGAGGAGCTGCGGCCGTGACGCCACAGGCCATCGTGCAGGAGCTCGACAAGCACATCGTCGGGCAGGGTGCGGCCAAGCGGGCGGTCGCCATTGCGCTGCGCAATCGCTGGCGCCGCATGCAGGTTGGCGACCCGCTGCGACAGGAGATCACGCCCAAGAACATACTGATGATCGGACCGACCGGCGTCGGCAAAACCGAGATCGCGCGCCGCCTAGCGCGCCTGGCGCAGGCGCCATTCGTCAAGGTGGAGGCGACCAAGTTCACCGAGGTCGGCTACGTCGGCCGCGAGGTCGATTCAATCATCAAGGACCTGGCGGATGTCGCCGTCAAGATGACGCGCGAGGGGGAACTCGCGCGCGTGCGCGATGGTGCGCGCGCCGCCGCGGTCGAGCGCGTGCTCGATGCGCTGCTGCCGCGGGCCCAGCACCGCATGGGCTTCTCGACTGACGAGCCAGTTCAGCCGCGCGACTCCGACACGCGCAACAAGCTCCGCGACATGCTGACCCGCGGCGAGATCAACGAGCGCGAGGTCGAGATCGAAGTGCGCTCGCTCAACGGTGGCGTCGATATCATGGCGCCGCCCGGCATGGAGGAAATGCAGCAGCAGCTGCAATCGGTGTTATCGAATCTCGGCGGCAACCGCACGCGCACCCGGCGCGTCAAGGTCGAGGAGGCCCTCAAGCTCATGATCGAGGAAGAGGCTGCCAAGCTCATCAACGAGGAAGAGCTGAAGGCGCGCGCGCTGACCAATGCCGAGCAGAACGGCATCGTCTTCATTGACGAGATCGACAAGATCGCGCGCCGCCAGGAAACCGTCGGCGCCGACGTCTCACGCGAAGGCGTGCAGCGCGACCTGCTGCCGCTGGTCGAGGGCTGTACCGTCAACACCAAGTACGGTTCGCTCAAGACCGACCACGTGCTGTTCATTGCCTCGGGCGCGTTTCACATGTCCAAGCCCGCGGACCTGATCCCGGAACTGCAGGGCCGCTTCCCGATCCGCGTGGAACTGGACTCGCTGTCGGTGGATGACTTCGTGCGCATTCTGACCGAGCCCGACGCCTCGCTGACGGCGCAGTACCGCGCGCTGCTGGACACGGAGCAGGTGGCGCTCGAATTCACCACCGACGGTGTGCGCCGCATCGCCGAGATCGCACACCAGGTCAACACGCGCACCGAGAATATCGGCGCGCGGCGCCTGCACACAGTCATGGAACGGCTGCTCGAATCGATATCGTTCGAAGCCAGCGAACGGCCGCAGTCGGCGCTCAAGGTCGACGCGCAGTACGTCGATGAGCACCTCGGCTCGTTGGCGAAGGACGAGGACCTGAGCCGCTATATTCTATAACGGGGCCTGTAACCGGCGGTCCGGGCGGACCGGCGGTCAAGCGCAGAGTCTATTTGCGCGAGGAGCTGGCGCCGGTCCGGGTGCCAGTCTTCTTCTTGGCGGCCGGATCCTTCGGCCGGCTCTTGCCGAACGAGCCGCGATAGATCTTGCCGCGACGCGTCTTGCGATCACCCTTTCCCACTGCCTGCCTCCCGTTAGGCGCCCGATTGCGGCGCGGGCGCAGTCTATGCCGCCGCAGCGCCGCACGCCAGCGTCCGCGCCGACGCCCGCTCTAGCGCTTAGCGCCGCCTCCCACGAATAGCAGCGCCGCGCCGGCAACGATTGCACCTATGGCTACCCACTCCGGCACGTCAACGGTTTCCTTCTTGGCCACGGACAGCTCTACCGGTCCGATCCGGGTTTCGTGCGAGTCCTTGGTATAACTGAAGTGGTGATACACCAGACCCAGCACCCCGCCGGCGATCAGCAGCAGAGCCAGTATTTTGAGCCCGCCCATTCTGAGTCTCCCTTCGTTGGCCGTGGCCGCCGCAGTGTAGCAGCCGGCCGTCAGTCCTGTCCGATCCCGACATCGGAATGGTGACCGCAACAACCGCTGTCGCGGCGACCGAGAATCGGAGGCTCGTCAACAAACCGCAGGAGTTGCAATGGCATCGCAATCACAGACATCGCAATCACAGACATCGCAATCACAGACATCTCAATCGCTGATCGGACTCAAGGTGGCAGTGCTCGCCACCGACGGCTTCGAGCAATCCGAGCTGACCGAGCCCCGCAAGGCGCTCGACGAAGCCGGTGCCGACACCGAAATCATCGCCCCAAAGGCCGGCAAAGTGCGGGGATGGAAGATGAAGCAATGGGGCGATGAGGTCAGCGTCGACCACACGCTCGATGAAGCCAACCCCGACGACTATGGCGCGCTGGTGCTGCCGGGCGGCGTCATCAACGCGGATGCATTACGGCTGCAACCCAAGGCAGTAGCCTTCGTCAAAGCCTTCTTTGACGCCGGCAAGCCGGTCGGTGTCATCTGTCATGCGCCGTGGGCGCTGATCGAGGCCGGCGCGGCGCGCGGTCATCGGATGACCTCCTGGCCGTCCCTCAGAAAGGATCTCGAGAATGCCGGCGCCAAGTGGGTCGACGAGCAGGTGGTGGTCGATGGACAGCTGGTCACGAGCCGCAAGCCCGATGACCTGCCAGCTTTCAATCGCGAGATCACGCGCGTGTTTGGCCAGTCGCGCGACCACGCGCACCAGACCGCCCAGGACAAGGCTCGCGAGGCGCCCGCGCAAGGGCCACATTGAACGGTCTCGGCGGTAGCTCGCCTGCCGATGCGCGCTGGCAACAGAGTGGTTGCCGGCGGCAACCAGATGGTTGACGCTGTCGCGCAAGGCGAGGTTGCTGAACTGTCAACGAGTTGGTTGCCGGCGGCAACCAATACGTTGACAGTTGGCGACCTACCGGCCTCGCATTGGTGTCAACCAAATGGTTGCGGGCGTAACCCAAGTGGTTGCATCAAGGTCGGTCAGGGTCGGCGTGCCGCCGTCGAATTACAATCGCGCCAGCGGCGCCCGTCCACGTCCGTTGCCACCGCGCGCCACCCAGTGCAGGCGGCCGGCGAGCACCCGCACATCTTAGAGCCCGGCGTCCGCCAGGCGCATCCGACGTTCGATGCGGCCGCGGTGCACCAGCCCACGTACAGTCAGACGTTGGCTACTTTCGGTTTCGAGCACGACCAGGTGATGAACGTTGGCGCCCTCGAAGATCTCGAGCAGATCCCGCACTGTCGCCTCACGCAGAGTCTGCCAGTCGATCGCCGGCATATCGGACGCTTCGGTCATGACTTCCTGCACCCGCGTGCCGTCGGCACGGCGCGCCTGGCGGATGTCTTCCGCGGTCACCAGGCCGATGACCGTCAGATCGCGCACGACCAGAAATGCGCGTACGCCCAGCCGGAACATGTCGTCCATGGCCGAGTCCAGATCGCAGTCCTCCGATACCGTCTGCGGCGGATCGCGAAAAAAATCGGTCATTGCGCGCACTGCGGGATCGGTCGCGCGCAGCCGGCGCGACTTGCTGCGTTGGGTACGTTGGCGCGCGACGGCGGCGCCCTGCAGATCATTCTCAGGTACGAGCAGAGTGGACACGCGGAGTCTCCTTTGTTCGTTCGTGCTGCTTTCAGACTGACGATACGCGCAAAGCTTAGTTCCGCGATGTCATGGGTTGTTCACACTTCTTAATGAGTCTATGAATTGCGACAGTGGTGTGTCATTCGCCGAATTCGCTGCGTGCGTGCGCGCCGGCAGCAGCCAGTCTCAATGCTCGTCGGCACGATCGAGGAAATCGGTGATGATTGGATTCAGCCATTCGGGCCGACCGGAGAAGGTTCCATGATCGGTGCCGGGTAAAACGCAGAGTTCGGAATCGGGCAGGGCATGATATATCTCGAGCGTGTGCTCGAGCCGGATCGCATCCCGGTCTCCGGAGATCACCAGCACGGGTATGTGGATCGTCGCCAGAATTCCGAGGCTGAGCTCGTCCTTGGTTGGAGATGTCAGCCAGAGTTGCGCCAGCTTGTCATCGATGGTCTTCGGCGTGGGCGCCTGCGATGCGCGCAGCTCCTCGCGCTGCTCATCGGTAAGACCTTCCGGCGCGATGTTGACCCCACTGATGATCAGACGCCGCACCAGCTGCGGATAGCGCGCCGCTAGCATGAGCCCGATGATGCCGCCGTCGCTGAAGCCGATGACGTCGACATTGTGCAGCCGCAGCACCCGTATGACGGCCACCGTGTCTTCCATCATGTGGGTATAGCTCAGCGGCCCGGGCACGTCGGGCGTATGGCCCTGCCCCACCTGGTCGGGAGCGATGATGCGATGATGCACGGACAGCATTTGGATCTGCTGCTCGAACGAATGCTCGCCGGAATCCCCGCCGCCGTGCAGCAGCACCAATGTGCGGCCGCTGCCAACCGCCGCGTAGTACATTCGATGGCCGTGGATCCGGATCCAGTGCCAGCGATCCGCGGGGACGACCGCGCCCGCCGGGACGCTGAACAGGCACGACGACACCCCCAGCAGCATCAGGCCCAGAACGCTCAGGCCACGTGCTCTGGGGTGGTGCCGAAGTGATGTCGCGGCCAAGGCGCTACTGCGCCGGGCCCGCGGCCGTGACAATGGAATCTGCCAGCTCATCGTACTTGTTGTCGAAGTGATGGCCGCCGGACTTGCGGATGACCTCGAAGCGCTTCGCTGTGTCGGTGGTGCAGAGACTGTCGTCACCCTCATCCTGTCCATAAACGCACTGCAGCGGAATGGTTGACAGCTGCTTGAGCTCGGGTTCGATCGGGATGGTGGCGTCCGGCGCCTTCCCCATCCATCCCGCGGGTGAAACCTGGAACGCCGTGGTGCGCTCGGGCGAGAGCAGCGTGATCAGCTTGATCCTGGCGCGCTGGTCCCCCGGCAGGCGATTGACCATGAACGGTATGACATTGGCGCCGAACGAGAAGCCGATCAGGATCACCTGCTCGTCACCCCAGTGCTGCTCGTAGTGCTTCATGATGCGGTCGAGGTCGTGCGCCGCGACCTCGGGCGATTTGGTGCGCCAGTAATAGCGCAGCACGTCGATCCCGACCACGCTGATGCCCCGCGCTGCCAGCAGCCCGGCCAGGCTGCGATCCAGGTCCCGCCAGCCGCCATCGCCCGAATACAGGATCGCAAACATCTTGCCCCTGCGGTCGGGCGCAATCACCTCGACCAGCGGCAGATCCGCCACGCCGCTGCGCTGCTGCTCGGAGTCGATGTCGTCCAGCGCCGACTCGTAGATGCTGCGCAGTGAGCCGTGCTTCGGAGCCGCCGCCGCCGGGTGCCCCGGAATCTGCGCCGCAAACCGACGCATGGCCTCGCTGGCCTGGGCAGTTAGCCAGAGCCGGGCAGGCACATTGGGGCCGAAGGCGTCGGGATTGATCTGCTGCACGCCGTCCGGATACTGCGTGGCCGGGTGCTCGCAGATGGGCGGGGTGAGCGTCAATCGCGGCTCGGGATCGAGCATGACGGTGGCGCCCAACGCCAACGCCGGCGCACCTATCTGCGCCAGATACACCAGCGAGGCGCCGGTGCCCCGGCCGAGTACCGTCGGTGGGTAGAAGTGCGGAGTCTCGGCGGTACGTTGCTGCACCCGACTGTAGTCCTCGAACAGTCCGTCCATGAACAAGCAGCCCTGGTGGGTGCGATTGATGTAGTCCAGCGCCGCCGGCGTATCGATGCCGATGACGTAGTTGTCACGTGCGGCGTAGTTCAGCGCAACCCAGGCATCCGCCGCCGTCCACCCGTCTGCGCCCGAGAGCACGTAGACGAAGCCGCGCTGGTGCAGCCACGGCCGGAACATGCGCACCCTGCCGAAACCGTCGATCGTGATGGTGCGCGGCCAGCATCTGCACGTCCCCCAGGCGAGCACCCCTGCCACGGTCACGAGCAGCGCCAGCAGGCATATCCGGATAGAACGTTGCATACGCGCAGTGTTGCACTGCGCGCGCGGCTTGTCAGCGGCGCGCCGTCACAGATCACCAGCGCGGTGGCGGTCCCTTGGCGAGCAGCGCGTCGCGCCGTTCCAGACTGGCTGCCGGCCAATGCTGCCGCCGATCATAGTACTCGGGCATTGCCGGCACATTCGTCGGCAGGATGACCCAGGGCTGCTTGGTGCTGGTGAAGATGTGGATATCGGGCGGAAACCGGTCGGGGTCGTCGAGCGTGCCGACGCGCACGAAGTGCACTGCCTTGCCGGCACCGCCGTAGTTGCTCCAGAGCGCGATCCGGCAGCTGGGACAGCGGGAGATCAGCTGCCCCTTGCCGCTGTTGGACGGCGTATGTACCACCTCTGGTGTCCCCGCCAGCAGGCTGACGCGGTCCGCTTCGATCATGGCATTGAGGGCGAACGCCGTTCCGGTCTCCCGCTGACACCAGCGGCAATGGCAGCAGTGCACGAACATTGGTGCACTCTGCATCGCATAGCGCACCGTGCGGCAGTCGCAGCCGCCTTCGACGGGGAAAGTGCCGACGCCTGCCATGCTAATGCCCGCAGCCAAGGGCTCAGCGGTAGCGCGCCAGTATCTTGTCGAGCGCGCCGGCTGTGGGCCGCAGGCGCTCGTAGGGCAGCGAGTTGAGCGGCGCCTCAGGGGTGGCATTCTGCGCGTGGAACTCGGCCTGGCCGTTGGAGATATAGAGCAGCCCGGTCAGATATTCGTTATGGCGGATACGCTGCTGGATGGCTTCGAGCGCCACGCCGCGGTCGGTCGGATCGTAGGCGGCGTCGAGCTTGCGCAGCAGAATCTGGCTGCCATCGTGCATCGTCACCGGCTGCGTCTCACCCTCCGCGTAGCTGACCGCAATCTCGCCGGCCGGAGGCACGAAGTCCGCGTGCACTACCTCCTCGTAGTGCTCCCGCGTATAGGCATAGCTGCGCGTCGAGCCCTCGTGGTCGTTGAAGGTCACGCAGGGTGACAGCACATCGATGAGTGCGAAGCCGTCGTGGTGCATGGCCGCCTGGATCAGCGGCACCAGCTGTGCCTTGTCGCCCGAGAAGCTGCGCGCCACGAACGTGGCGCCGAGCGTGATGGCGAGCTGCACCGGGTCGATGGGCGGCTGCGTATTGGCCTCGCCCTTCTTGGCCTTGCTGCCAAGATCGGCCGAGGCCGAAAACTGCCCCTTGGTCAGGCCGTAAACGCCGTTGTTCTCGATGATGTAGACCATGCGGATGTTGCGGCGGATCGCATGGCAGAACTGGCCGAGCCCGATCGACAACGTGTCGCCATCGCCCGAGACACCTATGTAGTAGAGCTTGCGGTTGGCGGCGTTCGCACCGGTGGCGATCGAGGGCATGCGGCCGTGCACCGAGTTGAAGCCGTGCGAGCCGCTGACGAAGTAGGCCGTGGTCTTGGACGAGCAGCCGATGCCCGACAGCTTGATCAGGTTCTGCGGCTCGACCGCATTGGCCCAGCAGGCCTCGACCAGCGCCGCGGTGACCGAATCGTGGCCGCAACCCGCGCACAACGTCGAATTGGCGCCTTCGTAGTCACGGCGGGTCAGGCCGAGCACGTTGCGCGGCAGCTCGGGATAGGCGACTTTCGGTTTGGCCAGAAATGTCATGATCGTCTCCCTTTACACCACGCGCTGCGCGATCGGCCGCTGCGGTTCGATGACCGACATGACCCCGTCGAACACGTAGCTGGCCGGAATCGGCATGCCGTTGTAATGCAGGATCGAGCGCAGGCGCGTCTTCAGCACGCTGGTCTCCATGATCAGCATCGACCGCAGCTGCGCGTCGCGGTTCTGCTCGACCACGAAGTTGATCTTGTGGCTCTGCAGGAATTGGTCCACTTCCTCATTGAACGGAAATGCGCGGATGCGCATGTAGTCGGCGTGAATGCCGTTGGCACGCAATCGCAGCTGCGCCTCGTGCACCGCGCCGTCGCCGCTGCCGATCGACACGATGGCGATCTCGGTCGGCTGCTGCGCGCGATGAATGACCGGCTTCGGCACCAGCCGCGCGGCCGTCATCCACTTCTTACGCAGCCGGTCGACCACGATCTGGTACTCCTTCGAATCCTCGGTGTAGGCGCCGTATTGGTTGTGGCCCGAGCCGCGCGTGAAGTAGGCACCCTTGCGGTCGACGCCGGGCAGCGTGCGCTGCGGAATGCCGTCCTGGTCGAAGTCGTAGTAGCGCCAGAAGCGATCGAGCTTGGCCACCTGCTCGGGCGTGAGCATCTTGCCACGATCGGGCATATAGGCCGGATCCCATTTGAAATCCGGGCACATCCAGTCGTTCATGCCGATGTCGAGGTCCGACAGCACCAGCACCGGCGTCTGCAGGCGATCCGCCAGGTCGAAGGCCTTCACTGCAAACTCGAAGCACTCGCTCGGATCGGCCGGATACAGGCACACCTGGCGCGTGTCGCCATGCGATGCATAGGCCGCCGATTTGAGGTCGGCCTGCTGCGTGCGCGTCGGCATGCCGGTGGATGGCCCGACGCGCTGCACGTCGAAGATCACGCTCGGCACTTCGGCGTAATAGGCCAGCCCCAAAAACTCCTGCATCAGCGAGATACCGGGGCCCGAGGTGGCGGTGAAGGCACGCGCCCCGTTCCAGTTGGCGCCGATGACCATGCCGATGGAAGCCAGCTCGTCCTCGGCCTGGATCATGATGTAGTTCTTGCGGCCGGTGGCCTCGTCGATGCGCAGTTTGTCGCAGAACGACTTGAACGCATCCATGAGCGAGGTCGACGGCGTGATCGGGTACCAGGCACCCACGGTAGCGCCCGCATACACGCAGCCGAGCGCTGCTGCGGTGTTGCCGTCGATGACGATGTGGCCGCGGGTGGCGTCCATCTTTTCCACCCGCAGCGGCAACGGACAGGAAAAGTTCGCGCGCGCGTAGTCGTAGCCGAGCTGGATCGCCTTCATGTTGGCGTCCACCAGCTGCGGTTTTTTGGCATAGGTCTCCGCCAGCAGGCCGCGGATGATTTCCAGGTCGATCTCGCACAGCGCCGCCAGCACGCCGGCGTAGCAGATGTTCTTCATCAGGATGCGCGTGCGCACACCCTGGAAATTCTCGTTGCAGAGCTTCGCCAGCGGTACGCCGAGCACGGTGACGTCGTCGCGCTTGAGCAGCGCCGGCCGCGGCCAGGTCGAGTCGTACAGCAGGTAGCCGCCGGACGCGACCTCCTGCAGATCGCGCGCATAGGTCTCGACGTTGAGCGCCAGCATCAGGTCGACCCGGCCCTCGCGCGCGCGATGATCGTCGCGCGTGACGCGGATCTCGTACCAGGTGGGCAGCCCCTGGATGTTCGATGGAAAGTAGTTCTTGCCCACCACCGGCACGCCGCTGCGGAATATCGCCTTCATCAGCAGGCCGTTGGCACTGGCCGAGCCGGTGCCGTTGACGGTGCCGATCTTGATGACGAAATCGTTTACGCGGTCTTGCGCTTTGCGTTCGGCCATACCGGGCTCCCGTCAGCGGCGTGCGGCCAGTGGATCGTCGACTTCTGCATGTCCCAGGCGGCCGTGGGACAGCGCTCGGCACACAGGCCGCAGTGCACGCACAGATTTTCGTCCTTCACCATCACGCGTCCGGTCTGCTTGAGCCGCGCCGAATGGAACAGCGGCTGTGTCGGCTCCAGCGGCGGTACCCGCATGCGCGCACGCAGCTCCGCCTCGGTGCCCACCGACGTGATCGTCAGGCAGTCCACCGGGCAGATGTCGATGCAGGCGTCGCACTCGATGCAGAGCTTGGCCTCGAACACGGTCTGGATGTCGCAGTTCAGGCAGCGCGCTGCCTCCTGCAGCGTCTGCTCCGGCGTGAAGCCGAGCTCGACTTCGATGTTGAGCTTCTTGAAGCGGTCCTTGAGCGAGACGTGCGGCATCAAGCGCCGCTCGAGCGGTGCATAGTCGTTCTTGTAGGACCACTCGTGCATGCCCATCTTGCGGCTCGAGAGCTTCATGCCGCTGAGTGGCCGCTGCTCCAGCGACTCGCCGAAACAATAGAGGTTCATCGAGATGGCGGCCTGGTGCGCCTGCTCGACCGCCCAGATGATGTTCTTCGGTCCCTGCGCGGCATCGCCGCCGAAGAACACCTTCGGCAGCGACGACTGGAAGGTTTTCGGGTCGACCTGCGGCCGATCGGCGCGATCGAACTTCAGCCCCAGGTCCCGCTCGATCCACGGAAACGCGTTTTCCTGGCCGATCGCCAGAATGACGTCGTCGCAGGGAATCACGCGCTCGCCCACCACGCGCTCCGACTTGATGTCGCCGTCGACCATTTCGTATTCCATGCGGTCGAAGCGCATGCCTACGAGCTTGCCGTTGTCGATGACGAAGGCGCGGGGCGCGTGGTTGACGATGATCTCCACACTCTCCTCCTCGGCATCCTCGAGTTCCCACTCCGAGGCTTTGAAGAAGCCGCGCGGCTTGCGCGCCATAACCTTGACGCTCTTTGCCCCAAGACGCAGCGAGCTGCGGCAGCAGTCCATGGCGGTGTTGCCGACGCCGATGATGAGCACGTTTTCGCCGATCGAGCCGATGTGCCCGAATGCGACCGACTCGAGCCAGGCGATGCCGATGTGGACGCGCTCGGTATCGTGGCGCCCGGGCAGTTCGAGCTCCTTGCCCTTGGGTGCGCCCGAGCCGACGAACACCGCGTCGTAGCCGCCGCTTTCGAGCAGCGCCTTGAGGCTGGGCACGGGCGTGTTGAGCCTGAGCTCCACGCCCATGTCGAGAATCATGCCGATCTCCTCGTCGAGCACCGTGTGCGGCAGCCGGAACGACGGGATGTTGGTGCGCATGAGTCCGCCCGGCGTACCATGCTGTTCGAAGATGGTCACCTGGTAGCCGAGCGGCGCCAGGTCGTTGGCAACGGTCAGCGATGCCGGCCCGGCGCCGATGCAGGCGATGCGCTTGCCGTTCGGCCGCTCGGGGGCGCGCGGCAGCCGGCCGGTCAGCTCACCCTTGAGATCCGCGGCGACGCGCTTGAGGCGGCAGATGGCCACCGGCTTGTCCTCGACGCGGCCGCGACGGCAGGCCGGCTCGCAGGGCCGGTCGCAGACGCGCCCGAGGATGCCCGGAAATACATTCGACTGCCGGTTCAGCAGATAGGCATCGGTGTAGCGCCCTTGCGCAATCAACCGGATGTATTCGGGCACGTCGGTGTGCGCGGGGCAGGCCCACTGACAATCGACGACGCGGTGGTAATAATCGGGCTGCGAGGTGTCGGTCGGTGTGGCTGAATCGCCGGTCATCTGAGCGTCCTGTATAACAAATCGACCGCGGGGATGCGAGCGCCGCCATGACAAATGAGTCCACCATCACAGCGACGGAAATCAGGCTGCGAACCAGAAGTCGCGTGCTCGAAGTAGCGTTCGCGGACGGACGCCGTTTCGAGCTGCCGTTCGAATATCTGCGGGTGCATTCGCCCTCGGCCGAAGTGCAGGGGCACGGCGGCGGCCAGATGGCGCTGGTGCTGGGCAAGGAGAATGTGGGCATCCAGTCGGTGGAGCCGATCGGCCACTATGCCGTGCGGCTGTTGTTCGACGACGGCCACAGCACCGGCCTGTATACCTGGAAATATCTGTATGAACTGGGTGCCGAGCGCACTGCCAGATGGTCCAACTACCTTGCGCGCCGCGCAGCGGCGACGCCGGCAGCGCAAGCGGCGCCGTTGAAGAAACCGTGATCGGAAAGGCGATGCGAGTGGAACTTCCATCATCATCGAGAGCATGGCTCGAAAAGACGGCTCGTAAAAAAGAAAGGCCGGGCGTTGTCACCCGGCCAAATCTTCACAAGACCCCCACTCGGTTGCGCCTTTTGGGCCACAACCGCGGCCGGATTCTGTGCGAAATGATGACGAAATGCCAGCAATTTCGGTTGGCTGGCCGCAACACTCGGGCCGCATAAGGGACCAAACTTGTCCTTTCCGTACGCAACTGTCGCGACTACGTACTATCAAGCCCGCCGGAATCAAGGCGGATGCGGCCAGGTCGGCCGCTTGAGACTCGAAACTACATAATAGAATGCATTCATCATGACACGCGACCAGCGCGACACCACCGATTTCGGCTTCGAACAGGTGCCCCTCAGGGACAAGGCGCGGCGTGTTCGCGGCGTGTTCGATTCGGTCGCCGATCGCTACGACCTCATGAACGATCTGATGTCCGGCGGCGCCCATCGGCTGTGGAAACAATTCACGCTGTCGTTGACCGGGCTCAAGAGCGGCGGTCGCGCGCTCGACATCGCCGGCGGCACCGGCGATCTCGCTGCCGGACTCGCACGCCAGGCCGGCCGCACGGGCCTGGTGGTGCTCGCCGACATCAACGCGCGCATGCTCGAGCACGGGCGCGACCGCATGATCGACCGCGCCATGACCTCGATGCTGGTGTACGTGCAGGCCGACGCCGAGTGCCTGCCGTTTGCCGATGAGAGCTTCGATTGCATCACCATCGGCTTTGGCCTGCGCAACGTCACCGACAAGCCAGCCGCGCTGGCTTCCATGCGGCGCGTACTCAAGACCGGTGGCCAGTTGCTGGTGCTCGAATTCTCGACCCCCGTGATTCCGGTGCTGAGCCGGCTCTACGATGCCTATTCGTTCAACGTGCTGCCCTGGCTCGGCCGCGTGGTTGCCGGCGATGCCGACAGCTACCGCTACCTCGCCGAATCGATCCGGCGCCACCCCGACCAGGAGGCGCTGCTCGGCATGATGCGCAGCGCCGGTCTCGAATCCTGCCGCTATCACAACCTCATGGGCGGAGTCGTGGCCGTGCATCGCGGCTACCGGGTCTGACATGCCGCCCATCGCCGATGGCCTCATCGAGCGCGCGCTCAAAGCCGCGGTCGCGCGCGCGCGCGCCGAATCGATCCGCACCCGCGAACTGCTCGAGGCGCTTGCCGGACATCGCGTCGCCATCGTTGCGCAGGGAACCCCATTCGCCGCATTGCTCGAATCCACCGGCAGCGATCTGCGCTTCGAGTTCCTGCGCGAGCCGACACCGGCCTCGATCCCCGACGTACCACCGGACGCCACCGTGCGCGGCTCGCCGCTGTCGCTACTGGCGCTGAGCGGCCCGGATCCGCAGGCGGTCATCAATCGCGGCGACGTGCAGATCAGCGGCAACACCGAAGTCGCCGAGCGCTTCCGCGAACTATCCCTGCTGCTGCGGCCCGATCTCGAACACCTGCTGGGCGGCGTGTTCGGCCGCAGTCTCGCGCATGTCTTCATGCGCGGACTGCACGGCCTGGCTCACTGGACCCGCGCTGCCGCCTGGACCTCGGTGCAGAACCTGGCCGAGTACCTGGCGCACGAACGTGGCGAACTGGTGTCGCGCGCCGAAGCCGAGCACTTCCTGCGCGGCGTCGACGAATTGCGCGAACAGCTCGACCGCATCGACGCGCGCACCGCGCAGCTCGAAAACCATCCGCGCCTGTCCGCCGGTGTCCGGGGTCCGGCTTGATGCAACTACGCGTGCTGCGACGGCTGATCCAGATTCAGCGCGTACTGGTACGGCATCGGCTCGACGACTTCGTCGCCGCCACCCACTTGTACCGGCCACTGCGGTTCATTTTCTTCATTTCGCCGTGGACCTGGTTCCAGCGGCAATCGCCGCTGACGCGCGGCGAGCACCTGCGCCTGGCGCTCGAGGAGCTGGGTCCGATCTTCGTCAAGTTCGGCCAGACGCTCTCCACCCGTCGCGACCTGCTGCCCGACGACATCGCCGACGAGCTCGCCAAGCTGCAGGACAAGGTGCCGCCGTTCCCGGGCGAGGTGGCGCGTGCCATCATCGAGCAGGCCTACCGAGCGCCACTCGAGTCCTACCTGCAGGCCTTCGACCAGGAGCCTCTCGCGGCCGCCTCGATTGCCCAGGTGCACACCGCCAAGTTGGCCGATGGTCGCGAGGTCATCGTCAAGGTGCTGCGGCCGGGCATGCGCAGCGTCATCGCGCTCGACATCGAAGTCATGTACACGCTCGCCGGCATGGCCGAACGCTGGTGGGCCGAGAGCCGCCGGCTCAAGCCGCGCGAGATCGTGCGAGAGTACGAACGCACCGTGCTCGACGAGCTCGATCTGCTGCGCGAGGCGGCCAACGCCTCGCAGCTCAAGCGCAATTTCGCTGGCTCCGCGCTGTTGTACGTGCCGGAAGTGTACTGGGACTATTGCCGCGCCGGCGTGCTGGTGCTCGAGCGGATCCGCGGCATCCCGATTGGCGACCTGGCGCGGCTGCGCGAGCTCGGCACGGATTTCAGGCGGCTGGCCGAGAACGGCGTCGAGATCTTCTTCACGCAGGTTTTCCGGCACAACTTCTTCCATGCCGACATGCACCCCGGCAACATCTTCGTGCTGGTCGACGACCCCGCGCGGCCGCGCTACGCCGCGGTGGATTTCGGCATCGTCGGCACGCTCGATCAGCGCGACCAGACCTACCTGGCCGAGAATTTCCTGGCCGTGTTCAATCGCGACTATCGCCGGGTCGCCACCCTGCACGTGCAGTCCGGCTGGGTGCCGGCCGACACCCGCATCGACCAGATGGAATCGGCCGTACGCACCATCTGTGAGCCCATCTTCGACCGCCCGCTCAAGGAGATCTCTTTCGGCACCGTGCTGCTGCGCCTGTTCGAAGCGTTGCGGCGCTTCGACGGCCAGATCCAGCCGCAGCTGCTGCTGCTGCAGAAGACGCTGCTGAACGTCGAGGGCCTGGGCAGGCAGCTCTACCCCGAACTCGACATCTGGCACACCGCCAGCCCGGTGCTGCGCAAATGGATGCGGGACCGCATGAGCCCGCGCAACATCATCCGTGACCTGCGCAATGGCTGGCCCGACGCGCTCGAGATCATCAAGGCACTGCCGCCGCTGGCCAAGCGGCTGGTCGAGCAGGCCCAGGACCGCAAGCTGATGCTGCCGGTGGACACGCGCGCCCTCGACCAGCTCCGGCAGGAAACCGCCGACCAGGCGCGCCGCGGCGACCGCATCGTCATCGGCGCTGCGCTCATGCTGGGCGGCGTACTCTGGCTCGGCATGCGGCTCAGCCCGCACTGGCTCGGCGTCGTCGCGGGGGTCGCGGGCCTCGCAGTTTGGTTCGCAGTATGGCTGTCGCGGGTCGGCTAGCTGCTGCTTTCCTGCCGCAGCTCCACCCAGACCGCCTTGGCGCGCGCGCACAGCTCGCCGTCCTCGTCGAACAGCGCCGTGCCGACCTCGTACTTGCGGCCGCTGATGGCGATGCGCCAGCCGACCACGACGCAGGGCTCCTCGATGTGCACGCAACGATCGATGTGCGCGGTGAACTCGCCCAGCATCATCGGCGCCATGTCGTCGCGCGCCGCAAATGCACCGGGACAGTCGAGGGCGGCGCTGATGAACACCGGCCGCACCTTGCCCTCGCCGTCCGACAGCGATTCGTCCGCGCTCCAGGGCGCGGCTACCAAATTAGCCGCGCTCCAACGGCCCGCGAATACGCGCAGGCCGTCGCCGCGCGCGCGCTCGGTGCCGCAGACGAAGCAGCGTGGAAACAGGTGCCGGGCAAAACCGGAAAAGTGGCGCGAGGCCTCCAGCGCTTCGACATAGCTCGGCGGTGCGGGCACGTCGAGCTTGAGCTCGGACGGAATCGCGCGCGCCAGCCGCATGCCCTCATGGGTCAGCTCGAGGCCGCCGTCCTCGAGGCGCGTCAGCTCCATGTCGGTGTTCAGTGGGATCGGCTGCTCCAGCCGGATGCGCACCCGCTGCGCGGTGTGCTGCGCCATGAGCCCGGAGAGATAGCCGCCATTGGCGTAGCCCGGCGGCCCGCAGAATCGTCCATCGACAGTCAATGTCGGCATGTCGCCTCCCGAGGCGCCTGCGGCTGCGGCCGGTGAGCCACACGGTAACGCTGTGCCAGCCACCACAGCAAGGATCCGGCGCACGCAAAGCCAAGCGCCACAGTAGCGATATGTCGCATCGACCCGGCCAGTAGCGGCGCACAGAAGCCCATGACGGCCGCGCCCGTTATCAGGGCCAGGAATGACTGCATGGATGCGGCAGCCCCGCGCGTGTTCGGAAACAGGTCGAGCACCCGCAGAGTGATGATCGGAAACATGAGCTGCAACCCAAAACCCGTGCCGGCCAGCAACAGCTGCTGCACGCTAATCGGCAGCCCCGGCACCGCCCACTGCAGCACCAGCATGGCCGCATTCATGACAAGCAGCAGCCGGAAGCCGATGGTCGCCTGGCGCTGCGGCGGTATACGCCCGGCCAGCCGGCCCGACAGCACGGCGCCGATCATGTAGCCGCCGATAATGGGCAGGTTGAGGGCCGCGAACTTGGTCTCGTCCAGGTGCCAGTGATCGAGCACGATGGCGGGTGCCGCGCCCAGGTAGACCTGCAGCGAAGCGAAGCTCAGCGCGCTGCCCGATGCCAGCAGCAGGAACTCGACGTTGCTGATCACGGCGCGGCTGTGTTGTGCCAGCCGCCCCAGATGCAGCGGCGTGCGATGCTCGGGTGGATGCGTCTCCGGCAGCCGCCGCGCGGTGAATATCAGCATCGACAGCCCGAGCACCGCCATGGTACCGAACACGGCTCGCCAGCCGAGCAGCGCATGGACCCAGCCGCCGATGATCGGTGCCGCGGCGGGACCCAGTCCAAATATGAGCGTGATCAGGCTCATGAGGCGCTGCGCCTCGGGACCGTGATAGTGATCGCGAACGATCGCGCGGCCTATGATCTGACCGGCACCGGCAACCAGCCCCTGTAAGGCGCGAAACAGCAGCAGCGCCCCGAAGTTCGGTGCCGCCGCGCAGCCGAGCGAGGCTGCCGCGTATAGAGCCAATGCCACCAGGATCGGGCGGCGTCTGCCCAGTGCATCCGACAGCGAACCGTGCAGCAGTGAGATCACGGCGTACGGCAGCATGTAGGCGGTCAGCGTCTGCTGTGCCTGCCAGGCCGTGATGTGGAACTCCTGCGCAATGGCGCGCAACGACGGAAAGAAGGCGTCGATCGAGAACGCGCCGATCGTCGACAGCAGGCCGAGCAGCAGCGGCAGCGCTGCATCGTGAGTTCTGTGGCTGTTGTCGCTGTGGTTAAGTGCGGCCGCTGCGCGCGTCATCGCCGCGGCGGCCGCAGCGAGGCCAGAAACTCGCGTGCCGACTCGCCGCGCTCGAGCACCTCGACCAGCGCCGAGCCGACGATGACACCATCGACCTGGCCGCGCAGCCGCTCGACCTGCTCACGACTACGGATGCCGAAGCCAGCGCAGACCGGCACCGTGGCGGCGGCGCGCACGCGTTCGAGATAGGCGGTCAAATCCTCCTGCGCGGCCGCGTTCTTGCCGGTGGTGCCCGTGACCGTGACGGCATAGACGAAGCCCTGGCTGGCGGTCGCGAGCTTGGTCAGGCGCTCGCTCGGTGTCACCGGCGTCACCATCTGCACCAGCGCAATGTTGTGCGGCGCCAGCACCTGCCGCAGCTCGTCGCTTTCGTCGTACGGCAGATCCGGCACGATGAAACCGCAGATGCCGGCGCCGACCGCGCGCCGCGCCAGGCGCTCCAGGCCGAAGGCCAGCAGCGGATTGAGGTAGCTCATCATCAGCAGCGGCGCCTTCACCGGCGCCATGAGCTGCAGCTCCTCGAGGATCCAGGTCAGGTTGACGCCAGCGCGCAGCGCGCCCTCGCTCGAGCGTTGAATGGTGACGCCGTCGGCCATCGGATCGGAGAACGGCACGCCGATCTCGACCACGTCGGCTGCCGAGGCCACGTCCGCCAGATGTTCGCGGAACTTGGCGCGGTCGGGATAGCCGGCGGTCAGAAAGGCCACCAGCGCGGGCTGGCCGAGCTTGGCGGCACTGCGCAGCGCCGTGCTGATGCGTTCGGTCGGTGTGGCTTTGGCAGGCTCGTTCATGTGCGTGGCTCAGCTATGTTTGGCAGTCGCGGCCGCCAGACCCGGCGCGCGCCACTTACCCGACGCCGACGGCGCATTCTCGGCTCCCGGCGCCAGCAGAGTCTGCGACAGGGTCGGCATGTCCTTGTCTCCGCGACCGGACAAGCCGATCAAGATCTTGCCGGCCGGATGCTCGGCCGCCCAGCGCTTCGCCGCCGCCAGCGCGTGTGCGCTCTCGAGCGCCGGCAGGATGCCCTCGCACTCGCAGCACTCCTTGACCGCCTCGAGCGATTCGGCATCGTTGGCCGAGACATACTTCACGCGCCCGAGCGCCAGCAGCAGCGAATGTTCCGGGCCCACACCCGGATAGTCGAGCCCGGCCGAGATCGAATGCGTCTCCTGGATCTGACCGTCGTCGTTCTGCAGCAGGTACGAGTAACTGCCGTGCAATACGCCGGGCCTACCTGAGCCTAAGCTGGCGGCATTGTCGCCAAGGCCCGCGCCACGGCCTCCGGCCTCGACACCCAGGATCTCGACCGAAGCGTCGCCGAGGAATGGGTGAAACAGGCCGATTGCGTTCGAACCGCCCCCGACACAGGCGAACACCGCGTCCGGCAGACCTCCGGCCTTCTCCTGAATCTGCTCGCGCGCCTCGCGGCCGATGACGGACTGCAGCTCACGTACCAGGTAGGGATATGGATGCCCGCCCACGGCCGAGCCGAGCAGGTAATAAGTGCCGTTCGGGTCGCCGACCCAGTCCCGCAGTGCCTCGTCGATCGCGGCACGCAGTGTGCGGTCGCCACTGGTGACCGGCACCACCTTGGCGCCGAGCAGCTTCATGCGCCCGACGTTGGGCGCCTGACGCTCCATGTCGAGCTCGCCCATGTACACCGTGCACGGCAGGCCGACGCGCGCACATGCCGCCGCGCTGGCAACGCCATGCTGGCCGGCACCGGTCTCGGCCACGATGCGGCGCGCACCCAGCCTGCGCGCCAATAATGCCTGGCCGATGGCATTGTTGATCTTGTGCGCGCCCGTGTGCGCCAGATCCTCGCGCTTGAGCCAGACGCGCGCGCCCCAGCGCCGCGACAGGTGCGGCGCCGGGCTCAGCGCGGTCGGACGACCGACCCAGTCGTGCAGCTCGCGTTCGAGCTCGGCCTTGAATTCGCGGTCTGCGAGCCACCGGCGCACGCCGCGCTCGAGCCGCTCGTGCGCGGGAATCAGCGTCTCCGGAACGTAGCGGCCGCCGAACGGGCCATAGCGGCCGCGCTCGTCGGGAAAGCGACCGCTCAGCAGCGCCGTGAGCGCATCGGCGCGCTCAGTCTCGGTTTCGATGTTCATGTCAGGTACCTGCCACGGCCGCACGCGCGGCCTGAACGAATTGCACGATCCGCAATGGATCCTTTTGTCCCGGCGCCGCCTCGACGCCGCTCGATACATCCACGCCGAAGGGCCGCACCGCCGCAATGGCCGCCGCGACATTGGCTGCTGTCAGTCCACCCGCCAGCACCAGCGCCGTGCGCTCCGCCAGCCGCGCCGCCCGGCGCCAGTCGGTTGCCAACCCTAAACCGCTGCGCGGCCCCTCGAACAGGATGCGCGGCGGCAAGGTGCCAGGCAACGCATCTGCCTCCGGCTCGCCTGCGCGCAGCACCGGCAGCAGCGCCAGGCCTGCTGGCAACCGCAGCCCCACCAGGTCCGCCCGGTCGGTCTGCAGCACGTCGGGCCGGAACCCGCTCAGGATCGCATCCAGATGCGCCTGCGTCGGGTGCAGCGTCACCGCCACGCAGGCCACGCGGCCGCGCGCAGGCGCCGCCAGCGCCGATGCCCGTGCCGGATCGAGCTGGCGCACCGACGGCGCAAATACGAATCCCAATGCATCCACGCCCTGCTCCAGCGCCGTCGCCACCGCCACCGCGCTGGTCATGCCACAGATCTTTATCCACATCGGCGCCCCTGACGGCCGGCCTGCAGCAGCTCCCGCGCCAGGCTCACGCGGTCACCGGCGCGCATGAGTGCGCTGCCGACCAGCGCCAGCCGATAGCCCGCGGCCGCGAGCCGCTGCGCGTCCGCACCGTTCTCGACGCCGCTCTCGGCCACGCCCGGCACGTTCTTCGGCAGTCGCGGCGCCAGTGCCTCCAGCCGTCCTGGCACCACCTGCAGCGTCGTCAAGTCGCGGCAGTTGACACCGGCGAGCAGCGGCAGGCGTACCGCATACTCCGCGACCAGCGCCGCGGCGAACTCGAGATCGGCTTCGTCGAATGCCTCCAGCAGCACGAACATCCTGCTCCGCGCGGCCGCATCCAGCAGCGCGGTCACCGCCGGCGGCTCGAGCATGCGCAGGATCACGAGTACCCCGCCGGCCCCGGCCGCACGCGCCTCGTACACCTGGTACGGGTCGACCAGGAAGTCCTTGCGCATGGCCGGCACCCGTCCTTCGAGCGCTACCACGACCTGCGCCAGGTGTTCCAGTTCACCGTCGAAGCGTGTCGGTTCGGTCAGCACCGAAATGGCCGCGGCTCCCGCGCGCGCGTAGTCGCGCGCGCGCGCGCCGATATCCTCGCCAGCCGCATCGAGCTGGCCCACGGCGGGCGAGCGCCGCTTGACCTCGGCGACGAGGTCGAAACCCTCCGCAGACAGCCGCAGCGCCGGCGGTTCGGGCTGAGCTCGCGCCAGTGCCTGCATTGCCTGGTCGTTGCGCTGCGCACGCGCGCGCGCCACGCGGGCGCGGCTCGCCTGCGCCATGCCCGCCAGGAAATCCAGATCCCGAGGGGCCGCGCTCACGAAGCCACCGCGCGCCGCGACTCGTCGGTACCGAAGCGTTCCAGCCGCGCCAGCAGCGCGCGCGTGGCGCCGCTGTCGATGGCCGCCGCCGCACGAGCCATCGCAGCCTGCGGTGTCGGCTCATAGCCTGTCACTTCGAGTGCCAGCGCAGCACCGAGCAGCAATGCATCGCGATGCGGATCGTTGCGCGCCCGACCTGGCTCGCCGCACAGCACCCGGCGCAGCTCGCGCGCGTTGTAGGCGGCATCGGCTCCCGCGAGCTCGCGCGATTCACAGGTGGCGAGGCCATAGCTGGCCGGGTGGCGCCGCTCGCGCCGCACGCCGGCCGCGCCGACATCGAACAACGTGAACTCCCCTACCGGAGTCGGCTCGTCCCAACCCTCGGCGCCGTGGATGACGAACGCGCGCCTGACGTGAGTGCCCCGCAGCGCCTGCGCCAAAAGCTCGGCCGTGGCGGCATCGAACGCACCCACGACCATGTAGGGCGGCTCGGCCGGATTGCTCAGCGGACCTAGGATGTTGAATACCGTCCTCACCCCCAGCGCCGCGCGCACCGGCGCGATGCTCTTGGTGGCGACGTGATAGTAGGGTGCAAACAGAAAGGTGAATCCCAGCTCGCTGAAACAGCGGCCGGCGGCCTGCTCATCCAGTGGCAGCGGTAATCCCAGCGCCTCGAGCACGTCGGCGCTGCCGGCGCGACTCGAGATCGAGCGGTTGCCATGCTTGAACACCGGCAGGCCGCATGCGGCCGCCAGCAGCGCCGAGCCGGTCGAGAGATTGAGGCTGCCGGAACGGTCGCCGCCGGTACCGACGATGTCGACCGCGTCGGTCAGTGCCGGTAACGCCGGGCGTTTGGCCAGCGCGCGCATGCGCCCGGCAAAGCCGCGCAGCTCGTCGGCGGTCACGCCCTTGGCGCGCAACGCCGCCAGCAACGCGCCCGCCATGGCCGGCGGCAACTGCGAGTCGGTGAGCGTGCCCAGCAGCTGGGCCGCCTCCGGCTCACTCAGGGAAACGCCGTCGAGCAGCCGCTCGAGTAGCGCGCGCGGTGCCGGCGTTTCATTCATGGCCATCGCCCTCAGGATCGCGCACACCGCTGTCCCAGCGCAGGAAGTTCCGCATCATGAGCGGCCCGTCGGGTGTCAGCACGCTCTCGGGGTGAAACTGCACGCCCTCGATCATGTAATCGCTGTGGCGCACGCCCATGATCTCGCCCTCCGCGGTGCGCGCCGTCACCGACAGCACCGGCGGCATGGTCTCGGGTTCCGCGATCAGCGAGTGGTATCGACCCACCTCGATGCCCTGTGGCACCTCGACGAACAGGCCGTGTGCGTCGTGTTCGATCTGCGAGGTCTTGCCATGCATGAGCCGCGACGCGCGCACCACGTGGCCGCCGAACACTTCGACGATCGACTGGTGTCCGAGGCAGACCCCGAACACCGGAATGTGCCCCGCAAACGCGCGGATCATCGCCATCGATACGCCCGCCTGCGCCGGCGTGCCGGGCCCGGGCGAGATGCACAGGTGCGTCGGTTCCAGCTCCTGCGCCTGCTCCACCGTGATGGCGTCGTTGCGATACACGCGCACGTCCGCGCCCAGCACCAGGAACGCCTGCACCAGGTTGTAGGTAAAGGAATCGTAGTTGTCGATCAGCAGCAACCGCGCGCTCACAGTCCCGCCTCCGCCAGCTTCAGCGCGCGCAGCAGCGCCGCGCTCTTGGCCAGCACCTCGTCGTGCTCCGCTGCCGGCTGGCTGTCGGCGACGACACCGGCCCCGGCCTGGTAACTGTACTCATCGCCGTGGAACACCAGCGTGCGGATCGTAATCGCCTGGTCCATCGCCCCGCGCGCGCCGAAGTAGCCGACCGTGCCACCATAGAGCCCGCGCCGCACCGGCTCGAGTTCCTCAATGATCTCCATCGCCCGCACCTTCGGTGCGCCGACCAGGGTGCCGGCGGGAAACGTGGCCGCGAACAGATCGAAGGCGTCGCGCTGATCGGCGAGCTGGCCGCTGACGCCGCTGACGATGTGCATGACGTGGCTGTAGCGCTCGATCGAGCGATACGGTTCCACGCGCACGCTGCCCGCGCGCGCCACGCGCCCCAGGTCGTTGCGCGCCAGGTCCACCAGCATGACGTGCTCGGCATTCTCCTTGGCGTCGGCGCGCAGCTCGGTCTCCAGTTGAAGGTCGCGTACGCTGTCCTCATCGCGCGGGCGCGTGCCGGCGATCGGCCGCAGTTGCGCCTCGCGGCCATTGAGCTTGACCAGCGCCTCGGGCGAGGAGCCGACCACGGTCATATCGCCCAGGCGACAGAAATACATGTAAGGCGACGGGTTGATCAGCCGCAGCGCGCGATAGGCCTGGAACGGGTCGAGTCCATGCCGCCCCGAAAATCGCGACGCCAGCACCAGCTGGTAGACATCGCCCGCGGCGATGTACTCCTGCGCGCGTCGCACGCCAGCCAGGTAGTCGCCGCGCGCGAGCGCCGGCTCGGGCACCGTGAAACCGTGCGACGCAGCGATGGGCGGCACGCCCCCGCGTAGCGCCGCCATAACCTCGCGCCGCAGGCTTTCGCGCTCCGAATCGCTGCCCGCATGCAGCAAGGCGATGCCCCGGCTGACGTGATCGAACACCAGCAGCGAGCGCGGCGCCACGTAGTGCAGCAGCGGCACTCCCTTGAGCGCCGGCAGACGCGCCGGCAGACGCTCGAAGAAACGCACCACGTCGTAGGCCGTAAACCCCACCAGTCCGCCCGCCAGCGGCACCTGGGCAAAGCTCGAGCGCGGCACCGGCACCTGCTTCAGCGCCGCGCGCAGGCCGTCGAGCAGCTCGCCCGAATGGCTCGGAATCCCGCGCCGCTCGGCGCCGATGTGGAACCCCGTGTCGTCCAGACGCACCTGTAACGCGTCGCCAAAACCGATGAAGGAATAGCGCGCCAGGCGCTCCCCGCCCTCGACGCTCTCCAGCAAAAAGCGCGGCTCGAACGGCGCCAGCTTGGCGAACGCCGATACCGGCGTATCCAGGTCCCCCGCAATATCAAATGTCAACTTCATAAAACAAAAAACCCATCCCGGAGTGTTCCGGAGATGGGTTCTGGTTTGATTCTGCCCGGTTGGTAGCGACTACAGCGTGCAGCAACGTCCAGCACCCACTCCCCTGGAGCGGCGCCACCACCAGCGCGTCGGCGCGGTGCAATTGAGAACATTGACTGCCATGACGGCACAGTATGGCGAGCGGTACGACGCGGCGTCAAGAAACGCGGGCCGGCGCGGCTATAATTGCCGGGTCGGCCGCGCCATTGGAGACCGTCATGCCCGTCGTCGGCGTCGATCACGTCCAGCTCGCCATGCCCGCCGGCGGCGAGGACCGGGCCCGCGCTTTCTACCGGGACGTGCTCGGCGTACCCGAAAAGCCCAAGCCGGACGTGGCCGGCCGCGGCGGCTGCTGGTTCGAGAGTGACCTGGTGAAGATCCACCTCGGCGTCGATCCCGCCTTCCACGCCGCCACCAAGGCGCATCCGGGCCTGCTGGTCACCGACATGAAGAGCATCGTCGAGCGCAGCCGGCAGCTGGGCTTGCAGGCAGTCGATGCGCCGGCGTTCGGCGGCTGCCAGCGCGCGTTCATTACCGACCCGTTCGGCAACCGTATCGAGCTCATGGAGCGGCCATAGCGCCGGGGAGTCCGCGCGGCATGAACTCACGCACGCTGGGCCGCCAGGGCCTGACCGTTTCCGCGCTCGGTCTCGGCTGCATGGGCATGAGCCATGCCTATGGCACACCCGACGACACCGAGTCGCTGGCCACCATCAACCGCGCGCTCGAGCTTGGCGTCACCTTCTTCGATACCGCCGAAGTCTACGGTCCCTTCAAGAACGAGCAACTCGTCGGCCGCGCACTCAAGGGGCGCCGCAGCGGCGTCGTCATCGCCACCAAGTTCGGCTTCGACATCAGGGACGGCAAAATTTCGGCAACCGACAGCCGTCCCGAGCACATTCGACAGGTCGTGGAAGCATCCCTCAAGCGCCTGCAGACCGACTACATCGATCTGCTCTATCAACATCGCGTCGATCGCAAGGTGCCGATCGAAGACGTGGTCGGCGCCATGGCGGCACTGGTCGCGGCCGGCAAGATCCGCCACCTCGGCCTCTCGGAAGCCGGCGAGGACACCATCCGCCGCGCGCACGCCGTACATCCGATCGCAGCGCTGCAGAGCGAGTACTCGCTGTTCGAGCGCAACCTCGAGCCGCGCATCATGCCGCTGCTGCGCCAGCTCGGCATCGGCCTGGTGCCGTTCAGCCCGCTCGGCCGCGGCTTTCTGACCGGCACGGCGCAGCGCGCCGAAAGCTATCCCAGCAGCGACATCCGTCATCGCGACCCGCGGCTGCAAGGCGCCAACTTCGACGCCAACATGCGCATGGCGGACGCCGTGCGTCAGATCGCCGGCCAGAAGAGCGTCACGCCGGGGCAGATCGCGCTGGCCTGGCTGCTGCACCAGGGGCCGGATGTGGTGCCGATTCCAGGCACCAAGCGGCGCCGCTATCTCGAGGAGAATGTCGGCGCCGCGGCGATCGCACTCTCAGCCGCCGAACTCGCCGCGCTCGACCAGGCGCTGCCGCGCGATGGCGTCTCGGGCCCGCGCTACAACGCGGAGATGATGGCGCTGGTCGACCGCTGACGCGCAGCACTCAGCTCGGACCATCCAGCGCAGCGCACAGCGCCTCGGTGGCATCCACCATGCTCGGTCCCAGGCGTGACAGGCGCACGTCGCTCCACGCCACCAGCCGCCCGTTGCGCACGGCCTTAAGCGTCGGGTACGCATGCCAGCGGCCGATCCACTCATCGGCGCTGCGGCGGCTGTCACCGACCGCCAGAATCAGGTCCGGGTCCCGCGCCAGTACCGATTCGAGCGACACCGCCGGTCCCGGATCGTCGAGATCCGAGAAGACATTCTTATAGCCGCAGATGCGAACCACGTCCGACATCAGCTCCGAACGGCCGACCGTGTAGATCGGCCGGTCCCAGATCTGGATCAGAATCGTGCCGCGATCCGCATGCGCGTAGCGCTGCTCGACCGCCGCGATCCGCCGCGCGTACTCCGCTGCGGCTGCCTGCGCTGCGGCCTGTGTGCCCGCCAGCTCCCCCAGTCGCCGCAGGCTCTCCGCAATATCCGCCAGCCGGCGGATCCTGTGGCGATACACGGGCAGGCCCACCCGCTCGATCTTGTCGATCTGCGCCGCGGCCGTGCCGCCGCCCCAGACCACCACCACGTCCGGATGCAGGTAGAGAATCCGCTCGACATCGAAGTTCTGGCTGTCGCCGACGCGCTCGATACGCTGCGCCGCGGCCGGCTCATCCGAGTAACCGCTGGTACCGACGATCTGCGCGCCCGCACCGGCCGCGAACAGCATCGCCGTCGCACCCGGTGCCAGGCTGACGATGCGTGGCGACGCGGCCGTTACGGTCAGCGTGTGGCCATCATCATCGGTCAGCGTGCGTGCCGCGGCGAGGGTGTTCGCCGTGGCGGCACCGACCAGCCAAAGAAAAGCGGGCAGGCACGCCCGCGCGCACCTGCCCGCCACAGCGATCGGCTTCGACATGCCGCGATATTACGCCGCGGCCGCCTCCGCCACCGTGCCAGCCCGACCCGCGCTGTACTCGAGCACACCGGCCACCGCATGGATGACCGATGCGATCCGCACCGCGCTCTGGATCTGCTCGCGCGTGATGCCATGCGCGCGCAGTTTCTTTTCGTGCGAGCTCACGCACAGGCCGCAGCCATTGATGGCTGACACCGCCAGCGACAACAGCTCGAAGTCGAGCTTGTCGATGCCGGGATTGCCGATGACGTTCATGCGCAGCCGCGCCGGCAGGGTCTGGTACTCCGCGTCCTCCACCAGGTGCAGGAACCGATAGTAGATATTGTTCATGCCCATGATGGCGGCCGCGGCGCGAGCCGCCTGCAGGTGCGCTGCATCCAGCTGCGCGCCCGCCGCGGCCTCGATGACGCGCGTGAACGCGTTATTGCGCGAGGCAATCGCCGCAGCCAGCGCCACCGCCCAGATCTGCCGCTCGCTCAGGCCCGGCGCGCCCGTGGGGGTGAGCACGCTGCCGAGATTGAGCTTGAGGTCGCGGGCGTAGTCCGGGATCGAATCGCGCACCGTATCGAGTGTCGTGCTGTCCATGGCTCAGGCCGCCTTCAGCGTGTCCTGGCCCTTCTGCCAGTTGCACGGGCACAGCTCGTCGGTCTGCAGCGCATCCAGCACCCGCAGCACTTCCTGCGGATTGCGGCCCACAGACAGATCGGTGACATAGACGAAGCGGATGATGCCTTCCGGATCGACGACGTAGGTGGCACGCTGCGCCACGCCCGCATCCTTGTCGAGGATGCCGAGCGCGCTGCTGAGCTCGCGCTTGATGTCCGACAGCATCGGGAACGGCAGGTTGCGCAGCTCCTCCTTGTCTCGGCGCCACGCCAGGTGCACGTACTCGCTGTCGGTGCTGACGCCGAATACCTGCGCACCACGGTCGCTGAACTCGCGGCTGAGCTTGCCGAAGGCCGCGATCTCGGTCGGGCAGACGAACGTGAAATCCTTGGGCCAGAAGAACACGATCTGCCACTTGCCGGCCTGATCGCTCTGCTTGAAATCCTTGAACGCGTTGTTCGGATCGTTCGAGACGACGCCGGTCAGCGCATACGCCGGAAACTTTTCACCAATGCCTAACATGTCTAATCTCCTTCGCCTTTGATCGAGTGGCTGCGGCCATCCTGGCCGCAATTGCACTGGCGGTCCAATCGATTGATCCTATAAGATCGATAGACAGCGTATATGGGACTGAAACCGTGGAATTAAAGCTCAAGGACCTGCGCTACCTGGTGGCGGTGGCCGATGCCCGCCATTTCGGCCGCGCCGCCGCCAAATGCTTCGTCAGCCAACCGACGCTGTCGGCGCAGCTGCGCAAGCTGGAAGACAGCCTCGGCGTGCAGCTGATCGAACGGCAGCCGCGGCGCGTGGCCCTGACCCCGGCGGGCGAAGAGGTCGCGCAGCGCGCACGCGAGATGCTGCAGACCGCCGAGGCCATCGTTACGGTGTCGCAGAACCGGCGCGACCCGCTGGCAGGTGTGCTGCGCCTGGCACTGCTGCCGACGGTGGGCCCGTACCTGCTGCCGCAGGTGGCGCTCAGGATCCGCAAGGCCCTGCCGCGGCTCGAGCTCATGCTGTACGAGTACCGCACAGAACCCATGCTCGAGCGGCTGCATAATGGCGAGATCGACGTCGGCATTCTGGCGTTGCCGGTGCAGGATGAGGCCCTGATGACGCGCGAGCTCTACGCGGAACCGTTCGTGCTGGCGCTGCCCGACACGCACCGGCTCGCCCGCCGGGCGCAGATAAGAACCGACGATCTCAACGACGAAACCCTGCTGCTGCTCGAGGACGGCCACTGCCTGCGCGACCAGGCCCTGGCGGTCTGCGCCCGCACCGGCGTCCACGAAAAGCAGGACTTCCGCGCCACCAGCATCGAGACGCTGCGGCAGATGGTCGCTGCCGGCGTCGGCGTCACGCTGCTGCCGGCGCTCGCCAGCCGCGGCGCCTACGGCAACGCGCGCGGCATGACCACGCGGCCGTTCGCACGCCCGGTCCCGAGCCGTCGCATCGGCGCCGTGTGGCGCAAGAGCAGCGCGCGTGGCGCGGCCATCCAGGCGGTATGCGACCAGATTGCCCGTCACAGCGGGCTCAGCTGAGTTCGTCCCCGTGAGCCGCTCCGCGTGACCCATCGCGCCCACGATCTCGCCGAGATTTCGGTCTATGACCGCATGTGCTGGCCGGCGGGCCAGCTCGAGCAGGCGCTGCGCACCGGTGCGCATCGGCGCGAACTCGCCGCCTTCCTCGGTCCCGCGGAGTACTCGCTGCTGCGTTCGCTGGCCGAGGCCGGCGCGCGAACCCGCCGGCGCCGGACGCTGCCGAAGATCTACCTGCTGCCCGGAATCATGGGTTCGCAGCTTGGCTACCCGCGCACCCACGGCCTGCCACCCGACCTGCTCTGGCTCGATCCCACCGACATCGCGCGCGGCCGCCTGTCCGAACTGCGCCGCGGCGCCAGCCAGCGAATCCAGCCATTGGGCGGCATTGCCTACAGCTACCTGGCGCTGAAGCTGCGGCTGCAGGCGCGCGGCTTCGAAGTGGTGCTGCACGACTATGACTGGCGGCAGGACCTGCGCACGCTCGGCGCCGCGCTCGCGGCGCGGCTGACCAGCGATGCCAGCCCGCGACTGGCGCTGATTGGTCACAGCATGGGGGGGCTGCTCGCCCGCACGGCGCTCGCACATCTGGCGGCCACTCCGGCCACGAACCGCCGGGTCGTGCGCGTGATCGGCGTCGGCACCCCGCACGGCGGTTCGCTTGCGGCCGTGCAGACGCTGCGCGCCACCTACCCGGTGGTGTTCCGGCTGGCCGCGGTCGACCGCCGTCATGACGCGCGGCAGTTGAGCCACCACATCTTCAGCACCTTCGCCAGCCTCTACCAGCTGCTGCCGGAGGAAGCCGGCGGCATCGACCTGTTCGACCCGCACGCGTGGCCCAGTCGCGGCACGCAGCCCAACGCGGCGCAGCTGGCCAGCCTGCGTGCCTGGCGCGCGCAGCTCGCGCCCGCCGATGATCGCTTTGCATCCATCATCGGCACCGGCCAGCGCACCGTCACCGGCCTCGAGCGGCGCCGCGGCCAGTTCCGCTATGAGATCAGCACGGCCGGCGACGGCACGGTGGCCACTCTGCGTGCCTCACTGCCCGGCGTGCGCAATTATTACCTGCGCTGCGAGCACAGCGAGCTGCCGCGCAGCGAGCAGATCGCCAACGCCATCACGGACCTGCTTGCCACCGGCCGCACGCGCCGCCTGCCGCAGCGTCTGTTCGCCAGCCGCGGCCGGCACGCTTATGTCACCGACAGCGAGATGCGCCGCAGCTTCTCCCGCAAGATCGACTGGCAGCGCCTGAGCACGGCCGACCGCCGCCGCTATTTCGCGCGGCTGAATACACCGCCGCCACTGTACTGGCCGACCCCGCGCTGAGCGGGTCATCGGGCAGCGGCGCCGTGCAGAATTTGTAAGACGGCTGTGCAACACTGCGCGACCGATGACCGACCCGGCAACAACTCGAACCGATCCGTTCGCTTTTGTACGCGACCTCGCCTCGCGTTGGGATGTCATTGCCATTATCGTCGTCATCGGCGTCCTGACCTTCTTCGCCGAGGCCAGCCGCGGGCTGCTGGCGCCGGTGTCGAAAATTACCGGCGAGACGCTGTCGCTCGATCCCGTCCATCTGCCGGTGTACGCGGCGCGTACCACGCTGCGCATGTTCACGGCGCTGATCGTGTCGCTGCTGTTCACATTTACCTATGCGACCTGGGCGGCGAAGAGCCCGCGCGCGGAAAAGGTGCTGGTGCCGCTGCTCGACATCCTGCAGTCGGTGCCGATCCTCGGATTTCTGTCGGTGACGCTGGTGTTCTTCATGTCGCTGGTGCCGGGGCGCGTGCTCGGGGCGGAGTTCGCCGCGGTGTTCGTGATCTTCACCAGCCAGGCCTGGAACATGGCTTTCAGTTTCTACCAGTCACTGCGCACGCTGCCCGACGAGCTGTGCGAGGCCTGCGGTTCGTTCCGGCTGTCGCCGTGGATGCGCTTCTGGCAGCTCGAGGTGCCGTTCGCCATGCCGGCGCTGCTCTGGAACATGATGATGTCGATGTCGGGGAGCTGGTTCTTCGTGGTGGCGTCCGAGGCCTTCACGGTCGGCAAGACCAACGTGATGCTGCCCGGCATCGGTTCCTACATTGCGGTTGCCAATGCCCAGGGCAACCTGCGCGCGATCGGCTGGGCCATCCTCACCATGCTGGTCGTCATCCTGATCTACGACCAGCTGATCTTCCGGCCGCTGGTGGTCTGGGGAGACCGCTTCCGCATTGACCAGGAGCAGGGCAGCCGCGTGCCACACTCCTGGGCGCTGACCATGATGCAGCACTCGCGCGTCATCGCCGGCCTGCGCACGCTGTTCTTCAGCGCCGTACGCTGGACCGGCCGCAGGACACCGCGGCCGTGGTCGCTGATGAAACTGGCACGTGCCGGCAACACGCGCGGCACCGACATCGCCTGGTTCGCGGCGCTGGTGATCCTGGTGGGGCTCGCGCTCTGGCGCATCGCCGTCATGCTGGTGGGGGAAACCACCCTGGCCGAAGCCATCAAGGTCTGCGAGCTCTCCGCCATCACGATGATCCGCGTCATCGTGCTCATCGCACTGGCGAGCCTGCTGTGGGTGCCGGTCGGCATCTGGGTCGGTCTGCGGCCACGGGCCACCCAGATCGTGCAGCCGGTGGCGCAGTTCCTCGCCGCGTTCCCGGCCAATCTGCTGTTCCCGCTGGCCGTGTTCGGCATCGTCAGCTGGAAGCTCAATCCCGACATCTGGCTGAGCCCGCTGATGATCCTGGGCACGCAGTGGTACATCCTGTTCAACGTCATTGCCGGTGCGTCGGCGATGCCGCAGGAGCTGCGCTATGCCTCCGAGAATTTCGGCATCCGCGGCTGGCTCTGGTGGCGCAAGGTCGCCCTGCCGGGGGTACTGCCGTTCTACGTTACCGGCGCCATCACCGCTTCGGGAGGCTCGTGGAATGCGGCCATCGTCGCGGAGCTGGTCAGCTGGCACGATGTCGAGGTCAAGGCTCATGGCATTGGTGCCTACATCGACCAGGCGACCACGGCCGGAGACTTCCACCGTATTATCTTAGGCATCACCGCCATGAGCCTGTTCGTGGTCGCAATCAACCGCGCGTTCTGGCGGCCGTTGTACTACTACGCCGAACGCAAGTTCCGGCTCACATGATGAAGCCCGTCACCCGGTGCACGAGGACTCCCGCATGAATTCCGTCATGAGTCATCCGGCTGAGCCCCTGCTGACGGTCGACAACGTGCGCAAGGCGTTCCCCAAGCCCGACGGCAGCGATCTGCTGGTGCTCGAGGGCGTCAATCTCAAGCTCGAGCCGGGACAGATCGTCGGGCTGCTGGGCCGCTCCGGCTCCGGCAAGTCGACGCTGCTGCGGCTGATCGCAGGTCTCGCCGATCCCAGCGCCGGCTCGCTCTCCTTTCACGGACAGCCGATCCATGGCCCGGCCGCCGGCATCGCCATGGTGTTCCAAAGCTTCGCGCTGTTTCCCTGGCTGACGGTGTTCGAGAACGTGGCCCTAGGGCTCGAAGCACAGCGCATGCCCAAGGCCGAGATCCGCAAGCGCTCGCTGGCAGCCATCGACCTGATCGGCCTGGACGGATTCGAGTCCGCCTACCCGCGCGAGCTCTCCGGTGGCATGCGCCAGCGCGTCGGCTTTGCCCGCGCACTGGTGGTACACCCGGACGTCCTGCTCATGGACGAGCCGTTCTCAGCGCTGGACGTGCTCACGGCCGAGACCCTGCGCACCGACTTCCTCGATCTCTGGTCCGAAGGCCGCGCACCGATCAAGGGAGTCGTGCTGGTGACGCACAACATCGAGGAGGCGGTGCTCATGTGCGACCGCATCCTCGTGTTCGGCAGCAACCCCGGCCGGATCCTCAGCGAGATCCACGTCACCCTGCCGCAGCCACGCAAGCGCCTAGATCCCAACTTCCGCGAACTGGTCGAGCGCATCTACGTCGAGATGACCTCGCGCCGCAAGGGGGGCGCCGCGCCCACGGCCGATGGCGCCACGAGCAATCGTACTGAGCGCTTTCCGGGCCTTGGCATTGGCAGCGTGCTACCCCGCGTGTCCTCGAACCTGCTGTCCGGCCTCATGGAGACCGTGGCGGCGCCGCCCTACAACGGCACCGCCGACCTGCCCAAGATCGCCTCCGAACTGCAGCTCGAGATCGACGAGCTGTTCCCCGTGGCCGAGACCCTGCAGCTCATGCGCTTCGCCGAGGTCGAAGGCGGCGACATCAAGCTGACCGAGGCCGGCATGTCCTTCGCCAACCTCGCCGTGGATGAGCGCAAGCGGCTGTTCGCACGCCATCTGCTGACCTATGTGCCGCTGGCCGCACATATTCGCCGCGTACTCGACGAGCGCACCTCGCATGCCGCACGCAAGAGCCGCTTCATCGACGAGCTCGAGGACTTCATGGGCGAGGACGACGCCGAGCAGACCCTGCGCGCCATCGTCAGCCTTGCGCGCTACGGCGAAGTGTTCGCCTACAACGACGAATCCGCGTCCTTCAGCCTCGAGAACCCGGTCTAGTAGCGCGGCGCAGGGCCCGGGCGCACCCTACGGCGCGCCCCCGCCACTGCACCATTGTCCCCTCTGTGGTACAATTTGTGTATTGGGACCACAGTCGAAGCCTCTAAGGAGACAATATGTGGCTTGCGTCCGAGATGGCCGCCTTTGCCCATGTGGCCGAGCTCGGCTCGTTCACAGCCGCAGCACGAGCCTTGGGGGTACCGAAAGTTGCGGTCAGCCGGGCCATCGCCAGCCTGGAAAAGCGCCTCGGGGCTCGCCTGCTGACGCGTACCACTCGACGGGTGGCCCTCACGCCCGCCGGCGTGCTGCTGCAACCACACTGCCAGCGCGTCCTCCAGGAAGTCGAAGCCGTGCGTATGCGCTTTGCCCCAGTCTCCGCAAATCAGCCGCTGCGCGTGCTCGTGGACGCCGGCTACGGCCGCCTGCTGGTGACACCGTTGGTGCCGCGGTTTCTCGAGCACTTCAGCCATATCGAACTGCAGGTGTCGCTGACCGACACATTGCCGGAGGCGCCTGACCCGAGTTGGGACGTGCTCATCTGCAATGCACCGCTGCCACATGTGGCACTGATGCAGACTTCCCTGGGCAGCCCGCCACTGCTGCTGTGTGCGACGCCGGCCTACCTCGAACGGCACGGCCACCCGCGCGCGCCGTCCGACCTGAACGCCCACACGGTGCTGCGCGCGCTCGATTCACGGGCCGCCGCCCCGGCGCTCGGCCTCCAGCGTGGCAACGAGCATCAGCATGTCCGCCTGCGTCCCGCGCTCACGGTCAGCGACCCGGCCCTGGTCCATTCGAGTACCGCTGCCGGCTTAGGGATCGGCGTGCTGCCCGAATTCCTGTGCCGGCAGGGCCTGGCGATGGGCAAGCTCGAACGCGTGCTGTCGGAGTGGGCGGTCGACGAGCCGCTCGAACTGGCCGCCGTCTACGCTGAGTCGAACAGCAGCTCGGCGGCCGTACGTCAGTTCATCGAGTTCCTGCTGGCCAACATGGTGCCCATCCTGATGTCCGGCGAATCGCGTCTGCGCTCCAGCAGCGACGACATCCGCTCCGACCGCTACCAGCATCGGCCTCCGGCGCACCGGCCAGGCGTGCGAACCGAGTCGGAATGAGACCCTGGCAACCATTTGGTTGACATCACTGCGCGGCTCGATGTTTGTGAACTGTCAACCAACCGGTTGCCGCGTGCAACCAAATGGTTGACAGTTGCCGACAGCTCGCCACGCGGGCGGTGTCAACCAAATGGTTGCAAGCGGCAACCGACTCGTTGACAACCGCGGCCGCGAGCAGCCTATATCAGCTCGCTGTCCGCCTCGACCACGCTGGCGCCGCCGGATTTGACGGTGCGCGCCAGACTCAGGCTCTCTGGCAGCAGGTGCTCGGCGTAGAACCGCGCGCTCTGCAGCTTGGCGCGATAGAACCTGGCATCCCCGCCGCCTTCGGTAAGCCGGCGCGAGGCGATCGCGGCGCTGCGCGCCATGAGCGCGCCCCCGAGCACGCGGCCACAAAGATGCAGGTAGGGCACCGACACGGCATAGGCCCGTGCCGGCTCTTCGCCATAGTGGTGCAGCAGTGCAATGGTGGCATCGCGTAACACCGTGAGCGCTTCGATGGCCGCATTGCGCACACTGCGCAGTGACGGATCACTGCCCCTGAGATCGTTGATCTCTCGCATCAGGTCCGATAGCAGTGCCGTCAGAGTCTGGCCGCGGTCGCGGCCGACCTTGCGTCCGAGCAGGTCATTGGCCTGAATACCAGTGGTGCCTTCGTAGATGGAGGTAATGCGCACGTCGCGCAGCGTCTGTGCGACCCCGGTTTCCTCGATGAATCCCATGCCGCCGTGAATCTGCATCGCCATCGATGCCAGCGCCGCGCCCTGATCCGTGCTCCAGCCCTTGACGATGGGAATGAGCAGCTCACCGCGCGCCAGTGCGGCCGCGCGGCGTCTCTCGTCGGACTCGGCGCGAACCCTGTCGAAGGTCAGCGCGGCGTAGAGCGCCAGCGCGCGCATGGCCTCGACGTTGGCGCGGATCGTCAGCAGCATGCGCGCAACGTCCGGGTGATGCACGATGGCCGAGGCCGTGGGCGCGCCCTCCGCCGTCTCTATGCCGGCCGTTCTGCGCGGCACGATGGGTCGGCCCTGCACTCGGCTGTGTGCCCACGCGGTAGCCTGCTGCAGCGCCAGCTCGGACAGGCCGATGCCCTGCACGCCGACCGACAGCCGCGCCGAATTCATCATGATGAACATATATTCGAGCCCGCGATGCGGCTCGCCGACGATGTAACCGATGGCGCCGCCCGCGTCACCGTAGGCCATTACGCAAGTCGGGCTGGCGTGAATGCCCATCTTGTGCTCGATCGATACGCAGCGCAGGTCGTTGGCAGCACCCAGGCTGCCGTCCGGATTGATCATGCGCTTGGGGATCGCGAACATCGATATGCCCTTCACACCGGGCGGTGCGCCGTCGATGCGTGCCAGCAGCAGATGCACGATGTTTTCGGCCATATCGTGATCGCCGTAGGTGATGAAGATCTTCTGGCCGCTGATCCGATAGTGATCGCCCTCCGCGTGCGCGCGCGTGCGGATGAGCGCCAGATCCGAGCCGGCCTGCGGCTCGGTCAGGTTCATCGTGCCGGTCCATTCACCGCTGATGAGCTTGGGCAGCAGCAGCTGCTGCAAGGCCGGAGTCGCCACCAGCTCGAGCGCGTCGAGCGCGCCGCGCGAGAGTTGCGGACAGAGCATGAAGGCCAGGTTGCAGCCGAACCAGATTTCCTCGGCCGCTACCGCCAGCACCAGCGGCGCACCCTGGCCGCCGCGGTCCGACCGGGCGCTGAGCTGCGGCCAGCCCGCGGCCACGAACTTGGCGTAGGCCTGGCGAAACTCCTCGGGCATTTGCACCCGGCCGTCGCAGTGCTGCCCGCCGCGCGTATCGCCGAGCACGTTGATCG
>JBAUYT010000076.1:0-1989 GCA_049584935.1 Steroidobacteraceae bacterium | reverse complement strand
TATCTACGGAGTCATGGCTTATACCTTTAGCCGGCGTATCGGTGAAATCGGCCTTCGTATGGCGCTCGGCGCGCAGCGCGGCGACATCCTGAAAATCGTGCTGGGCGAGGGGGCGCGGATGGTGGTGTTCGGAGTGGCGGCTGGGCTGATCGGTTCGGCGATGTTGACGCGATTCCTGCAGACCATGCTCTTCGAGATCAAACCTACCGACCCGATCACGTTTGGCGTGCTCACGGCGCTGCTTGTAGCGGTGGCGCTATTGGCGTGTCTTATTCCCGCGCAGAGGGCCACCCGCGTTGACCCACTCATGGCACTGCGGCATGAATGACCAGCAAGGCGTGACGTTTCCACCGGTCATCAGGCGATTTTATTGGTGCGGATGAGAGGACTTGAACCTCCACTCCCTTGCGAGAACTAGAACCTGAATCCGAACCAGGACATCCTCGTACATCCCGATAGATCCTAACTGGTCGAAAACAAACGAAACCGAAGATTGCTAGATCCTTGCAGATTCGGGGTCATAAGGCACAATAAGGCACAATAAGGCACAGTGGACCCGGCTATCCGAAGCCGCGTTCACGTATATCCGCAATGCGCCCGCTGAGGTCGAAACACCTTTACGGCGGCGCCTGCGCGAAACCGCAGCACCAGGGGCCGAGGAGTCGGTCTACACATAGGTGACCAGGAACTCAATTCGAGACGTGACGAACTCACGCACATCATCCAAAGACCTCGCGCCGGGTAGGATGGTCTTGAATTGTAGTTGCCACGACTTGATCAGGCCCGCCGTCGGCGTTCTGTTTGGTCACGGGAATCCACTCGGTAATGGGTACCAGTTCACCACAGCCATGCACGAACACGAAGGGGATTTGGTGGACACGCGGGCTATTGCACTCAGGATTGGTACAGCGAACTGCACCGGGTCCACCGTATTGTTTTTGAAAAAGAATTTGGCCGCACCGCTGACAAATCAGTGCGGCTTGCATGACCGACGCGTCGATTTCGGCGGGAGCACCCACAGTGAATCGTTCACCCTCGTGGACCGGGGGGAACGCGGGATCGATACGTCCGCCGCGAGCTTGCCAGCGATTGAAGGCCTCTCCGATCTCTCTGAGTAGGGTTGTCTTTCGATCTTCTTCCCACACACTTGAAAGCCGCACATTTCCGAACTGTACGATGGCGAGACCATCCTCCCAATCTACGGTCCGGTAAGGCAGGTAGTTAAAGAGAAGTTGCGACACCCCGCGCTGCATCTTGAGCGAGCGTTCCGAACTCTGCTCGCCGTCGTTTTGCTCAGGTGCATTCGGGAGATTAGCCATCGATCAACCTCTTGAGTGCTTTGGCTTCGTCTGAGTTGGCAATCCGAATGAAGGCGGGCTCATCGACATCGCGGAGACTATTCATTGCCTCCAGGTGCATGTTTAGCGGCTTGAACCTCCCGCGCTGAGGAGGCACGTTGACGACGGAGCTATACGCGTTCTTGACCGCGCGCTCCAACTGTTCGCGGTATTGAGGCGACGGCGCGAACTCACAGCCATACGCATCCAGCATCCATTTCACGACGGCATCTTGGGTCAGCGCTTCGCCATTCGCATCGCCCCCGGGAGTCGCGTACAGCCTCCACGGTGGACAGAGGCTTTCCGAGTGAGGCGGCGGCAACGCCCATCAGGTAACCGCATAGCGGTCCTGGCATAGTACGGCGCATGGCGGGAAGCGGCCAGCGCGTGACGGCGGCTGGATCGACGAGGCGGTCGAGGTATTGGTGAAACTTGGCAAAGCGACCGAAGATGCTTCGATCCCGCTCACTTTGGGGCGTGGGCACAAAAACCGAGATCCCCGGAAAGCGTCGTCCGACGCGAGCCGACGCCTGAATGTATTCGGCAACCAGGCGGGTACCTTCGTCGTGCCTTTTAAAGTCGGCTGCATACGTTTAACTGGATCGCAATGGTTCAATCGAGGCATTGCGTGGCATCGCTATTGGGAGAGCCG
>JBAUYT010000075.1:0-3668 GCA_049584935.1 Steroidobacteraceae bacterium | reverse complement strand
CTCTCACGCTCGCTAGCATTGAGCAGTCCAGGTCCGATGAAGGGCTCAAGGCGGCGGAGTCTCCTAAGTTGCCGATTGCCGCTTGAAGCGCTCAGGCATGCAGCGGAAGACGCACCACAAATTCGCTGCTGCGCCCAAGCCCGTTGCTCGCCGCGGTAACGCTGCCGTTGCGTCTCCACAGAATTGTCCTTGATTGTCCGTCAGTCGAAGACTACGGAGGAATTCACGGCTCTTCCGTGCGGAAGCAAACAGAAGGGGGCGCATTTGGCCCGCTGCGTCGAACGCCGCTGGGGACGTCCGGTGAGCAGGCAGCGATCAGGTTGCCATCTTGGCAGGGAGCAGTCTGTCGTATTCCTTCTTTACCACGGCATAACATTCACAGCTGCGCCGTTCGAGCATCGTCCGATCCAGCACTGTGATCCGGCCGCGTCGATACTTGATAAGTCCGGCCTTGTGCAGATTCCCGGCTGCCTCAGTGACGCCCTCGCGGCGCACGCCGAGCATATTGGCAATCAGTTCCTGGGTCATCACCAGCTGACTTGAATTCAACCGGTCCAAGCTGAGCAACAACCAGCGGCACAGTTGCTGATCCAATGAGTGGTGACGATTGCATACCGCGGTCTGTGCCATCTGGGTAATAAGCGCCTGCGTGTAGCGCAGCAGCAGGTGCAGCACCGGACCGGCGCGGTTGAACTCGGCCATAACCACATGCGACTTCACCCGCAGACCCTTGCCGGCACCTTGCACCACGGCACGGCTGGGGGTGGACTCTCCCCCCATGAACAGAGATATCCCGACGACGCCTTCGTTGCCGACGACTGCAATTTCCGCCGATGACCCGTTCTCAAGGACATACAGCAATGACACTATGGAAGTCGTCGGGAAGTAGACATGGGGGAGCCTGCCGCCAGGCTCGTACAGCACCTTGCCAAGAGGCAGATCTATCGGCTCCAATTCCGTCAGCCACGCTGCCTGATCCGGGTCGGGCACCGCTGCGAGTAGCCGGTTAGCGCCAAGGTTGAACGCCACGGCCAACGGGTCCCTCCTGCGCGGCTTCCATGGGTACTTCGGAAGCCCTTGTAGTACGTTAGCGTACACACAGGCACTCAATCATGCTCGGGAATCGCGTCACTGCCTGAACGCGCAGATTCCGGTAGCCCCTCACGTGTCAAGCGTTATCCACCAGGCGGCCCCGCTGGCAACGGGGATTTCGCCGGCGCGGGCTGGGTAAATATGGCAGCAGGCGTAACGGAGGCGGCGCCAGGGGGATTCGACTGCGGCGCCAAGTGTCCCTCAAGCCATTGGTTTACCAGGAGCAGGAAGATAACGGCAGCGATATACAGTGTGATTGCCCGGGGGGTGGCCGTGGCGTTCGGTAGGGCGACGAGTCGCTGGGGCTCGCCAGTTGGCGACGGCCCCCTAGCCGCAGTACACCTCGGCAGCAAGCTGATCAGGCGCTCCACCAGCGCCTCCGGACTCTTCCTGGCCAAAGGTCCATCGGGTGTGCCCGCGATCAGTGTCGTCAAGGACTGTCTTGCGGCGTCGCGGGGGAGACTTGCCAGTCGGGCCGCCTCCTCCCACGGATCGACGTTCGATCGGGCCAGAGCCGAGAGCACGCTCAACCATGTGCCGTTGTGCTCTTCCACAATCGAGGCGTACAGGAATTCGTCGAACTCGGATCTGGGTACGGCAGACGGAGCGAGCAACCTCGGCTGCTTAATTGCACTCATCAAAGCCTTCCAATGCGGCCGCCAGAAGAAAAGACCCATCGATGCAGCACTGCCGCCCGATGAGTCAAAGACTGAGTTCGCCGACTACTTCGCAGGCAGGCAGAAGCGTTCGTAAATAAAGTCTGGACTCAGGCGCTTGACAATACGCGCAAGCATCCGGCAGGTCCGTTCGGTGGCGAACATGACCGCGCCCGGGCCGCGGCGGATGCTTCCGCGCATTACGCTCGGCGTACCGCAATGACGATGACCCCGATCAGCACGAAAGCCGCGAGCACAGCGTCGATATTCATCTGCATCTCCCGAATCACACGTCGGAGTCCGATTAAGCGCTGAATTGCTGCGCCTGGTCCGGACGCCACCGCACGCAACTCTCTGTGGGCCTGCGAACAGACTCCGGCACGCGCGGCACGGTAGAAGCGGAAGCACAAACACTGGAGAACCCGTGACAGTCATGAAAGCCGATGCCCTGGCGCCAGAGCTGCTCCATAAGATGAATGCTTATTGGCGTGCCGCCAACTATCTGTCGGTGGGCCAGATCTATCTCTATGACAATCCGCTGCTGAAGGAGCCGCTGAAGCTGTCGCATGTGAAACCCCTGGTGGTCGGGCACTGGGGTACGACGCCGGGGCAGAACTTCATCTATGTGCACCTGAACCGGGTGATCAAGCAGTTCGATCTGGACATGTTCTATATCGCCGGTCCCGGTCACGGCGGCCCGGCAATCGTCGGCAATGTCTACCTGGAAGGAAGCTGGAGTGAGATATATCCGAACGTAACTCAGGATGAGGCGGGATTGAAAAAGCTGTTCACGCAGTTTTCATTCCCCGGCGGCATTTCCAGCCACGTTGCGCCGACGACCCCCGGCTCGATTCACGAGGGCGGAGAGCTGGGCTATTCGCTCAGTCACGGTTTTGGAGCAGCCTTCGACAATCCTGGGCTGATAGTGGCCTGCGTGATCGGAGACGGCGAGGCGGAGACCGGCCCACTGGCGACCGCGTGGCAATCCACCAAGCTGCTGAGCCCGATCAGCGACGGTGCGGTGTTGCCGATCCTGCACCTCAACGGCTACAAGATCAGCAATCCGACCGTGCTGGCGCGCATCGAGCACGAGGAGCTGGAGCAGTTCATTCGGGGCTGCGGCTGGATACCATACTTCGTCGAGGGCGATGACCCGGCGACGATGCATCAACTGATGGCCAGCGCCGTGGAGACGGCCGTCGAGGAGATCCGGCGCATACAGGGCCATGCGCGCGGCCACAATGACAGCACCCGACCGCGCTGGCCGATGATCGTGTTGCGCTCTCCGAAGGGCTGGACCGGACCCAAATTCGTCGATGGCGTACCGGTCGAGGGCACGTTTCGGGCCCACCAGGTGCCATTGCTGGTAGATGCCGAGCATCCCGAACATGTCGCGTTACTGGAACGCTGGATGAAGAGCTACCGCCCCGAAGAACTGTTTGACAGGGATGGCCGATTGCTGCCGGAATTGGCGGAACTCGCGCCGAAGGGCGAGCGGCGTATGGGGTCCAATCCGCATACCAATGGCGGTGGACTGCTGCGCGATCTGCGCATGCCGGACTTTCGCTCTCACGCAGTGACGGTGACTTTCCCCGGCGCCGTGGAAGCTCAGGACACGCTGGTGTTGGGCAGCTTCCTGCGTGACGTGGTCGAGCTGAATCAGCTACAGCGCAACTTCCGCATCTTCGGGCCTGATGAGACCCTGTCGAATCTCCTTGGCGCGGTGTTCGAGTTCACCAACCGCCAGTGGGATGCGCGCGTGGCCGGCAATGATGAGTTTCTGGCGCCTGCGGGGCGCGTGCTGGATTCCATGCTGAGTGAGCACCAGTGCCAGGGCTGGCTGGAGGGATATCTTCTCACCGGACGGCACGGGTTGTTTAACAGCTATGAGGCTTTCATTCGCATCGTCGACTCGATGTT
>JBAUYT010000074.1:0-19680 GCA_049584935.1 Steroidobacteraceae bacterium | reverse complement strand
GCTCATCGCTGTTGCTTGGATCCTCACTGAAGGCGAGGCGGCGGTTGCGCGCATAAGCTTCCAGTTGCAGCCGGCTCACCGGCAGCAGCGGCCGCAGCAGGCGCACGCCAGCCATCACGGCAGTCGGGGCCATCGCTGCCAGGCCGCGCACACCGCTGCCGCGCATGAGCGCCAGCAGCACCGTCTCGAGCTGGTCATCCAGATGGTGTGCGGTCAGCAACGTCTCGCCGGCCGTCAGCCGTGCGAGCAGGGCCGCATAGCGCTCCCGACGCGCGACCGCCTCGAGCGACTCGCCGCGCTTCGGCTGGATCTGGACGCGCACCACGGTGCATGGCACGCGTAACCGACGGGCGCGCGTGCGCGCGGCGGCCGCCCAGCGCGCGGAAGCCGGCTGCAGGCCGTGATCGACGTGCAACGCTCGCAGCCGGAACCCCGCGCGCCCGCGCAGCTGCGCCAGGGTCTGCAACAGCACACTCGAATCCAGGCCGCCGGACAGCGCCAGGCAGAAGCGCTGGCCTCGCAACGGGCCGGCGAGCGCACGCATCCGCGCCAGCAGCCAGCGGCTGCCGAAGCGCCGCAGCTCAGGAACATCGTGGTCGGGGTGGTAGCCGTACCGGGAGGGCGCAGCCGTCCCGGCGGCCGATCTCAAGCGGCGCCCTCGCTGTAGACGCCGAAGGATGCGATGCGCGTTTGACGCTGCTCGAGCAGCAGCTCCGCGGGCAGGCTGGTGAGTTCGCGCAGGTGGCGCGTGATGGCGTGCTTGAGCGTGGCGCTCATGGCGGCCGAGTCGCGGTGCGCCCCGCCTAGCGGTTCGGACAGCACTTCGTCCACGAGCCCCAGCGCACTCAGACGATCGGCCGTAAGGTTGAGCGCCTCGGCCGCGACCTCTTTCTTGTCCGCGCTTTTCCACAGGATCGAGGCACAGCCTTCCGGTGAGATGACCGAGTAGGTGCTGAATTGCAGCATCAGCAACCGGTCGCAGACGCCGATGGCAAGCGCCCCGCCCGAACCGCCTTCGCCGATCACGATCGAGACGATGGGAACCTCGAGCGTGGCCATCTCGAACAGATTGCGGGCAATGGCCTCACTCTGGCCGCGCTCTTCGGAACCGACACCCGGATAGGCCCCCGGGGTGTCGATCATCGTGATCAGCGGCAGGCCGAAGCGCTCGGCCAGCCTCATGAGCCGCAGCGCCTTGCGATAGCCTTCCGGCTTGGGCATGCCGTAATTGCGTCGTACGCGCTCCTTGGTGTCCCTGCCCTTCTGATGGCCGATCACCATCACCGGGTGACCGTCGAGGCGCGCGAGGCCGCCCACGATCGCGAGGTCGTCGCCGTACATGCGATCGCCATGCAGCTCGTTGAAGTCGCTGAAGATGGCGCCCAGGTAATCGAGGGTGTAGGGGCGTTGCGGATGGCGCGCCAGCTGTGTGATCTGCCAGGGCGTCAGGTTGGAGAAGATCGAGCGCGTCAGCGCGCGACTCTTGGCGCGCAGGCGGGCGATCTCGTCGCCGATGTTGACTTCCGAATCGGAGGTCACATGGCCGAGCTCCTCGATCTTGGCCTCAAGTTCGGCGATAGGTTGTTCAAAGTCGAGGAAGCTGACGGCCATCGGCGCGGTTATCGTACGTGGTCGGCTGAAGGTTCGGTGCCGGCCCGAAGCCTACGGGGCCCGGGGCCGGATCGCAAGGCGGCTCATCCGACCGCCTCGGAAGCTGCCGTCTCCACCGTATAGCGCAGTTGCACGGCGCCTTCGCCGAGCAGGCCCTCGAGCTGCTCGATCAGGTCGGCTGTGGGCCGCACCTTCCAGTCGCCGCCAAAAGCGAGCGTGCCGGTGGCGGCCAGGCCGCGATATCGCAGCAACACGCCGCATTGCCCGCCGCGATGACGCCGCAGCAGCGCTTCGAGTCGCTCGACCTGCGGCGGCCCGGCGCTCACGGGCCAGGTGAGCAGCATCGTGCGCGCCAGCCGCTCGCGCACCGCCTCGAGCGCGGTGATCTGCTTGGCAGTCAGCCGCCACGCATCCGAGAATTCGTCGAAGCGCAGGCCGCCCTCGACCTGCACCAGCGCATCCTTGACGATGAGGTCACGGAAACGCTGATACACCTCCTCGAACATGGTCACTTCCATGCGGCCACTGCGATCGTCCAGCATGAAGCTCACCCGCGGGCCGCGCCGCCGAACCTCCAGCACCAATCCGGCCAGGGTCACGGTGCGCGCGTCCATGTAGGCGCGTGCCGGATCGATCGGCCCGCTCGGCCGCTCGCCGGCAAAATCGGCGATGCGTCCGGAAGCGAAGCTGCGCAGATCGCGCTCGAAGGGCGCAATCGGGTGGCCGGTCAGGTACAACCCCAGCGTTTCGCGCTCTCCGGCCAGGCGCTGCGACGCGCTCCATTGCGGCACCGCGCGCGTGGGCGGCAGCTCGTGCGCGACCTGACTCGCAAGGCCGAAGATGTCTACCTGCCCGGTTGCGTCTCGATGCGCGTGCTGCTCGCCGGAACGCAACGCGTCATCCAGGGCTGTCATGAGTGCGGCGCGATTCGGCTGGATGGAGTCGAGACTGCCGCAGCGGATCAGCGCCTCGAACACGCGGCGATTGACCCGCGACAAATCCACGCGCCGGCACAGATCGGTGAGATCGCGATAGGTTCCACGCGCGGTCCGTTCCTCGGTAATGGCATCCACCGCGGCGCGGCCCACACCCTTGATGGCACCGAGCCCGTAGCGGATCGTGCGCTCGTCGGCCATCGCGAACGCATAACTCGAGCTGTTGATGTCGGGTGGCGTGACGGTCAGGCCAATGTGCGCGCACTCGTCGATGAGCGTGACGATCTTGTCGGTATGGTCCATGTCGGCCGACAGCACTGCGGCCATGAAGGCCGATGGATAGTGCGCCTTCAGGTAAGCGGTCTGGTAGGACAGCAACGCGTAGGCGGCCGAATGTGACTTGTTGAAGCCGTAGCCGGCGAACTTTTCCATCAGGTCGAAAATATGCGCAGCCAGGCGCTCGTCCACGCCGCGGGCACGGGCACCGTCGACGAACACCGAACGCTGCTTGGCCATCTCCTCGGCCTTCTTCTTGCCCATGGCCCGCCGCAGCAGGTCGGCGCCGCCGAGCGTGTAGCCGGCAAGCACCTGGGCAATCTGCATCACCTGCTCCTGGTACAGGATTACGCCATAGGTCGGCGCCAGCACGCTCTTCAGATCGGGATGCAGATAGTCGATGGCCGTGGCATTGCGGCCGTGCTTGCGGTTGATGAAGTCATCGACCATGCCCGATTGCAGCGGGCCGGGTCGGAACAATGCCACCAGCGCCACGATGTCCTCGAAGCAGTCCGGCTGCAGCCTGCGCACCAGGTCCTTCATGCCGCGCGATTCGAGCTGGAACACCGCGGTCGTCTGGCACGACTTGAGCAGCGAATAGCTGGCGGCGTCGTCCATCGGTAGCGCACCGAGCTCGAGCGCGGTCTCACCGCTGCGGCGGCGGCCGGCATTGATGGTCGCCATGGCCCAGTCGATGATGGTCAGCGTGCGCAGACCCAGAAAGTCGAACTTCACCAGGCCGGCGGCCTCGACGTCGTCCTTGTCAAACTGAGTGATCACGTTGCTGCCGCCGGCTTCGCAGTAGAGCGGTGTGAAGTCGGTCAGCACCGAAGGGGCGATGACAACTCCGCCGGCATGCTTGCCGGCGTTGCGCGTCAGACCCTCGAGCGAGCGCGCCAGGTCGAGCAGGCTGCGCACTTCCTCATCCTGCGAATGCAGACGCTTGAGCTCCGGTTCCTTGGCGATGGCATCCTCGAGCGAGATGCCGAGCTCGAATGGAATCAGCTTGGCGATCCGGTCGACGAAGCCGTACGGATGACCGAGTACCCGGCCCACATCCCGCACCACGGCCTTGGCCGCCATGGTGCCGTAGGTGATGATCTGCGAGACGCGGTCGTGGCCATATTTGGCGGCGACGTAGTCGATGACCCGATCCCGTCCCTCCATGCAGAAATCGACGTCGAAGTCGGGCATGGAGACGCGCTCGGGATTGAGGAAGCGCTCGAACAGCAGGTCGTAACGCAGCGGCTCGATGTCGGTAATCCTGAGCGAGTAAGCCACCAGGGATCCTGCACCGGAGCCTCGCCCCGGTCCCACCGGCACGCCGTTGTCGCGCGCCCAGCGGATGAAGTCCGCCACGATCAGGAAGTAGCCGGCAAACCCCATCTGGCAGATGACGTCGAGCTCGGCCGCCAGCCGGTCGTAGTAGCGCCCGGCAGCATCTTCCGACACCTTGAGACCAGCCAGACGCGCGGCCAGTCCGCGTTGAGTTTCGGAGCGCAGGAACTCGTTCGGTGTGGTATCCGCCGGCACCGGATAGTCGGGCAGCCGCGCCTGGCCGAGCGTCAGTCGCAGGCTGCAGCGGCGCGCGATCTCCACCGAGTTCTCGAGCGCTTCGGGCAGATCGGCAAACAGCTCGGCCATCTCGGCTGGCGTACGCAGGTACTGCAGTCGCTGATAGCGCCGCGGCCGGCTCGGATCGGCCAGCTGCGTGCCGTCATGGATGCAGACCCGCGCTTCGTGCGCCTCGAAGTCGCGGGGAGACAGAAAGCGTACGTCGTTGGTGGCGACCAGCGGTACACCGCGGCGTGCCGCAAGCTGCATCGCACCCTGCAGGTAGCGTTGCTCGTCGGGCCGGCCGAGCCGCTGCAGCTCGATGTAGAAACGGTCTGGGAACAACTCCAGCCAGTAGTCGAGCAGCAGCTGCGCCGGCAGCTCCTTATCGCGCAGTAGCGCGCGGCCGATGTCACCGTCGGCAGCACCAGACAGCGCGATCAGTCCGGAGGTATTGCCAGTCTCGAACCAGTGCCGATCGACCAGCGGGACGGCGCTGCGGCCGCGTCCCTCGAGGTAGGCGCGCGACACCAGCCGCGCGAGATTGCGGTAGCCGGTATCGTCCTGACACAGCAGCGTCAGGCGCGATGCCCCCTGCTTCTCATCCGGCTCGCGCAGCTGCAGATCGACACCGATGATCGGCTGCACACCGCGCTCGAGTGCCGCGCGGTAGAACTTGACCATGGCAAAGAGGTTGCACTGGTCGGTCACGGCCACCGCCGGCATGCCCGCGGCGGCTACCGCCTCGACCAGCTCGGGGACGCGCACCACGCTGTCGATCAGCGAGTACTCGGTGTGCAGGCGCAGATGCACAAAGGTGGCTTTCATGGCTGGCACCCGCTCAGTCGAGTCCGGCAGCCGCTGCAGATTCGCAGACCACCAGGTCGCGAGGCAAGCGTCCCGGCGGCAGCTCACCGCTCAGCCAGCTGCGCACCGGGTTGAAGCTGCGCCGGTGGATCGGCGAGGGACCCAGGCGCACCAGTGCTGCCAGATGAGTACGCGTCGCATAGCCGAAATGCTGCCTTAGCCCATAGCCCGGATAGGCATCGTCGAGGTTGCGCATGAGGGCGTCGCGATGGGTTTTGGCGACGATCGAGGCGGCACTGATGCAGGCAACGCTGGCGTCCCCGCCGATGATCGTCTTGATGCCACAATCGCAAAAGCAATCATGCAGTTGCGGCGCACAGTTACCGTCGATCATGATGTGGCTGGGTCGCACCGGCAGATCCAGCAGTGCCCACTTCATGGCCAGCAGCGTGGCCTGCAGAATGTTGAACAGGTCGATCTCACCGTGATCGGCCACGGCTACGGCCACGCCGAGTGCGCGCTCGTGAATGCGCGCCGCGAGTACCGCGCGCCGTTCGGGTGTCAGCTGCTTGGAATCGCGCAGGCCGCGAATCGGGCGTCGCGGATCGAGCACCACCGCGGCAGCCACCACCGGGCCGGCGAGCGGTCCGCGTCCGGCTTCATCAACGCCCGCCACCAGCATGCTCAACGTTCCGGACCTCCCCTCGCTCGCGCAGCAATTGAAGCACAGCTTCGGCCGCCAGTGCCGCGCCTTTTTTCTGCAAGCTGGCATGAATGGCATCGAAGCGCTGTTGCAGATAAGCGCGCCGCGGCACATCCCCGAGCAGCTGCTCGAGCGCGCGTGCCATCGGTTCAGGCTGCACGCGCTCCTGCAGGAACTCGGGCGCGAGTTTCTCTCCGGCCAGCAGATTCGGCAACGCAAAATGCGGCAACCGCACCATGCGCAGCGCCCGCAGCAGCAGCGCCGTGAGCGGACCCACACGATAGGCGGCGACCAGAGGACAGCGACACAGCATGGCTTCCAGGGTTGCCGTGCCGGAGGCTACCAGCGCGGCGTCGGCTGCGGTCAGCGCCAGGCGCGCCTGGCCATCGAGTATGCGCACAGGCGGCGCCAGCGGCTGGCGCGCCAGCTGGCGCTCGAACTCCCGCCGCACGGCGCTGCCGGCCATCGGTGCCAGCAGAACGAGTTGCGGACGCTCGGCGGCCAGCGACGCCGCGGCGCCGAGAAACGGCGCGCCGAGGCGCTGCACTTCGCCCAGGCGGCTGCCCGGAAGCAGCGCCACGACGGGCGCGTCGGCGGCAATGCCAAGTGCAGCGCGCGCGCCGGCGCGGTCTGGCAGCAGCGGAATCTGGTCTGCCAGCGGGTGTCCCACGAACCGCGCGCTGACCGCGTGCTCACGGTAGAAGTCCGGCTCGAACGGCAGCAGGCACAGTACCAGGTCGAACGCCCGTCCAATGGTGCGCACCCGACCCTGCCGCCACGCCCAGACCTGCGGACTGACGTACTGCACGGTGGTCAGCCCGCGCCGTTTCAGACGCTGTGCCAACCCCAGGTTGAACTGCTGATAGTCGACGCCGATGAACACGTCCGGCCGGCGCGCGGCTATCTCGCGGGCCACCCGCCCCCGCAGGCGCAGCAGCCGCGGCAGGTGCGGCAGCACCTCGAACAGCCCCATGACCGACAGCTGGTGCGCATCCAGCAGCATCTCGCAGCCGGCCGCGCGCATCTTCGGTCCCGCCACACCGAATGCTTCCAGGGCCGGCGCGCGCTCACGCAGTGCCTCGATCAACGCCGCACCGAGTGTGTCGCCCGAGCTTTCTCCGGCGACTATGGCCACCCGCAAGCGGCGAGCCGTCTGTGCCGGCCCGAGGTCCATCAGCGTGCCAGACGGCGTTCCGAGGCGGCGATGAACTCGATGAGTATATTGAGCTCGGGCTGGGTGGGTGTGAGTTCGGAAAGCCTGCGTACGGCCTCGGCGAGTGGCAGTTCGCTGCGGTAGAGGATCTTGTAGGCGTTCCGCAGATTGCGGATCTGCTCGGCGGTGAAGCCGCGCCGTTTGAGACCTTCGACATTGATGCCGCGCGGTTCGGCCGGATAGCCGGTCGCCATGACGTAGGGTGGAATGTCCTGCGACACGCCGGTCAGCGCCGCGGTGAACGCGTGCGCTCCTATCTTCACGAACTGGTGCACGCCCGTATAGCCACTCAATATGGCCCAGTCCCCGATCTCGACGTGGCCGGCTATGCCAGCGTAATTCACCATGATGACGTGATTGCCGATGGCGCAGTCATGCGCGACGTGCGAGTAGGCCATGAAGAGATTGTCATCGCCGATGCTGGTCAATCCCTGCTCGAGCGACGCGCCGCGGTTGATGGTGCAGAACTCGCGAAACACGTTGCGGTCGCCGATCGTCAGCCGCGTCGCGCCGCCGGCGTATTTCTTGTCCTGCGGTGCGGCACCGATGGAGGCAAACTGATAGATCTTGTTGTCCGCGCCGATGCTGGTCTCGCCGTTGATGACGGCATGGGGACCGATCCAGGTACGCGGACCGATCGTGACTTTGGGACCTATGACCGTATACGGACCCACCTCGACGTCGGGCGCCAGACACGCGTCTGCCGCCACGATGGCGGTGGCGTCTATCACGGCTCGGCACCCGCGGTCTGAAAGCTGACCTCGCGCTTGAGATCGGGCGCAATCATGATGATGGCGTTGGCCACTTCCTGTCCCGCCACGGAGGCGGAGGTGGCGCAGCGCCAGATGCCCTTGACGTTGCGCTCGAAGCGCGACTCGAGAATCAGCTGGTCACCGGGCTCCACCGGCTTGCGAAATCGCGCCTTGTCGATGCCGACGAAGTAGAAACGCGTGCGATCGTCCGGCAGCTCGTCCGCTGACAGGAACGCCAGCAGCCCGGTCACCTGCGCCAGCGCCTCGATGATGATGACGCCCGGCATGATCGGCCGATGCGGAAAGTGCCCCGTGAAGAACGGCTCGTTGTAGGTGACGTTCTTGAGTGCGCGGATGCTGCGGCCGCTGACGCACTCCAGCACCCGGTCCACCAGCAGGAACGGATAGCGGTGCGGCAGGCGCAGCATGATGCCGTTGATATCGAGCGTGGTGACGTCACTCATCTTCCTGTTCCTCTGAGGCATCGCCCGGTGATTCGGCGTGATCTGATTGGGGGTCGCGGTCGGCGAGCAGCTTGAGCCGCGACACCACCCGCTTCCAGCGTCGCATCGGCTCGATTGGAATGCCACTCGAATACACACCCGGCTTGCTGATCGAACCAGAAACCATCGCAAAGCCGGTGATGACGACGTCATCGCAGATCACCAGGTGGCCCGCGATTCCGCAGGCACCCGCGATCATGCAGCGCGCGCCGATGCGGGTACTGCCGGAAACTCCGGTGCAGCCGGCGATCGCGGTGTGCGCACCGATCTGGACGTTGTGGCCAATCTGGATCTGGTTGTCGAGCTTGACGCCTTCGGCAATCACAGTGTCTCCGATGGCGCCGCGGTCGATGGTGGTATTGGCACCGATCTCGACGTCGTCGCCCACCACGACCGTGCCGATCTGCGGCACCTTGAGCCACTGCATACCGTCACGCGCGTAGCCGAAGCCATCGGCGCCGAGCACCGCACCGGGGTGAATCAGCACGCGCGCCCCCAACTGCACCCGCTCGCCCAGGGTGACCCGCGCCACCAGACGGCAATCCGGACCAATGACCACGTCCGCCCCGACCAGGCACGCCGGGCCGATGATGCAGCGCAGGCCGATGTCCGCGCCGGCGCCGACTACGGCGTGCGCACCCACCTCGGAGCTGGGATCGATGCGGGCGGCAGGATCGATGACGGCGCTGGGATGGATGCCGGCGCGCGGCCCCGGCTGCGGATGCAGCAGCGTGGCGATCCGTGCAAACAGCGCGTGCGGATTGCTGCTGATCAGCACCGGCGCGGGACTGGCGGCGGCGCTCTTGGCATCGAGCACCACGGCCGAAGCTCGAGTCTGTGCCAGCTGGGAGGCGAGCTTGGGGTTGGCGAGAAAGCTAAGCGTGCCCGGGCCTGCGGCACCGATTGCCGCGATCGACGCGACGCGCACGTCGGGGTCGCCGCGCAGCTCGCAGCCGAATCGAACCGCGAGCTCGCCGAGCGCAACGCTCATGGGGGCAGCGTGAGCGGCGCAGGCGCGCCGACGCTACTTGCTCTTGGGCGGCGCCGCTGGCCTGGAGGCACCTGCGCCGCTCGAACTTCCGGCCGCGGGGGCAGCCCGCACGCCGTGTGCCTGCAATGCAGCCAGCACCTGCGGCGTGATGTCGAGCGCCGGTGAGGCGAAGATGACGCCATCGGCCAGGACCAGGTCGAATTTCTCGCCCTGGGCGAATGTCTGGACCTCTTCCACCAGAGCCTTCTGCAGCTTCGACAGCTCTTCGTTCTGGCGCGCGTTGAAGTCGTCCTGGTACTCCTGCACCTTCTGCTGCAGCTCACGGTTGCCATCGCGCAGATCCTTCTCCACCTTGGTGCGCTGGTCCACCGTCATGGTGGCGCCGTCCTTTTGCAGCGATTCTTCCTTGGCCTTGAGCGCGGCCTGCTGCGTCTGCAGCTCCTTCTGCTTGCCGGCGAACTCGCCGCGCAGCACATCCTGCGCCGCCTTCGCCTGCGGCGACTCCTGCATCAGGCGTGCGTACTGCACCACCCCGATCTTGAGATCGGCCCATGCGGGTGTTGCAGCGGCCACTGCACCCACGGCCAGGATTGCGGAAACTACCACGCTGCGCGAAAGACTCATGCCTGCTCCTGACTAGAACGACTGCCCGACCGAGAACTGGAAGCCTTCAGTGTTGTCCGGAAAGTCGATGTTGTTGCCTCTGAACGGATTGAGTGCGATGCCGTAACTGAAGCGGAAAATGCCCAGCGACGGCGCCAGCCACTGCACCGACAGGCCGGTCGAAGTCCGCAGAGCATGATAGCTGAAATTGTAGTTGATCGGTGTCTGGAGGTCCTCGCCGACGAATTTGGTGCCGTCGTTCGAAAACACGTTGCCCATGTCGTAGAAGACGCTGACGCGGGCGCTGGTCTGCCACTTCTCCGGCACCGGCAGCAGCAGCTCGGTGCGCGAGACAGTCAACATATTGCCGCCGTACGGGTTGCCATTGGTATCCACCGGGCCGAGCGTGTCCTCGGTGTAGCCGCGCACGGTATCGGGGCCGCCGGCATAGAAGCGCTTGTACGGTGGCAGACCCGTGGTACCGCCGATACCCTTGCCATAGGCCAACTGCAGCTGCTCCGACAGCACGAACTTCCTCCATACCGGCAGGTAGCCCGAGAACTGATAGCTGCCGATCCAGTAGCGCACGCCGAGCCCCGGGGGGACGTAGGTGAGGCTCAGCGCGCTGCGCAGACCGCGGTCGGCGAACAGCGCGCGGTTGCGCGAGTCATACTGCCAGCCTGCGCTCAGCTCGAGCGTGTCGAAACGCGAACCGGCCAGCGCGGTACTGGTCGCAATCGTGGTGCCGTCCGGCTCGATGGACGTGGTCACCGACAGACCCGAGTACGGGTGGCCGTTGGCGCGCACCCAGTCCACGGCCTGCTGCGCGCTGCTGGCCGCAAAGGTCAGCAGGTCGAGTCGCTGCAGCGATACACCGGCGCTGACCCCCTGGTACTCGGTAATCGGGTAGCCATAGGTCATGCCCAGCGCGATGTTCTTGCTGCTGAAGGCGGACGATTCCGACACGAACTGGGTCGAATCGCGGTAGCTGAGCGAGATGGTGCGGGACAGGCCGTCGACTGTGCGATAGGGGTCGGTTTCGCTGAGACTGTAGATCTTGTTGTAGGCCCCCGCGTCAATGTTGAGCGCCACGAAATCGCCGCCGCCGAAGAAGTTGCTGTCGCTCAGATTGCCGTTGAGCACCAGTCCCTGGTACGCCGAGTAGCCGACGCCGCCGCCAATCGTCGCGCTGGGCCGTTCCTTGACGGCGAAGTTGACGTCGACCAGGTCGGGCGAACCGGGCACCTGCTCGGTGGTCATCTCGACACTTTCGACGAAGGCCAGGCGCTGCAGGCGCTGCTTGGAGCGCTCGAGCGAGACGTTCGACAGCCATGCGCCTTCGAGCTGGCGCAGCTCCCGCCGCAGGCTTTCGTCGTCGCTGCGCGTGGTGCCGGTGAAGTTGATATGGCGCACGTACACGCGACTGCCGGGATCGACGAACAGTGTCAGGTTGACGATCTTGTGGGGCTCATCCATCTGCGGTACGGGCTCGACTTTGGCGAAATAGAAGCCCTCCGCGCCGAGCCGGTTCTTGATGGCCTCCTGGGTCGCGCTGATGGTTTTCTGCGAATAAGTCTGGCCGGGGGCCACCAGCAGCAACCGCCGCAGCTCCGCCTCTGGCGCAATCAGGTTGCCCGCCAGCTTGATCTCGCCCAGCTTGTAGACCGCGCCCTCGGTGACATTGGCGGTTATGAAAATGTCGCTCTTGTCCGGTGCGATCGCCACCTGCACCGAGTCGATATGGAAGTTGGCATAGCCGCGGTCCTGGTAATAGGTCTGGATCTTCTCCAGATCTCCCTGCAGCGTCTCGCGCGAATAGCGGTCGCTCTGCTTGTACCAGGACTGCCAGTTGGGCGTGGTCAGCGACAGCGTCGACAGGATGTCCTTTTCCTTGAAGCGCGTATTGCCGACGATGTTGATCTGGCGAATCTTGGCGCGACTGCCTTCCTTGATGTCGATGCTGACGCGCACGCGGTTGTCCGGCAGATTCTCGACCTTGGCGTCGATCTTTACCGCGTACTTGCCGCGGCTGTAATACTGATCGGTAAGGTACTGCGTCACCTCATCGAGGGTCGAGCGATCGAAGGTCTTACCGGCCGCGAGACCGACGTTACGCAGCGACTTCTGCAGGTCCTCGGTCTTGATGTCCTTGTTGCCCTTGATGTCAACGCTCTCGAGCGACGGCCGCTCGGCCACGGCGACGATCAGCACGTTGCCGTCCCGCCGCAGTTCGACGTCGCGGAAGAATCCGGTGGCGTAGAGCGCACGCATGGCCTCGCGCACCCGCTGCGGCGTCAGGTGATCGCCGATGTTGACCGGCAGATAGTTGTACACCGTACCTTCGGAGATGCGCTGCAGGCCCTCCAGCCGGATATTGCTGACGGTGAACTCTTCGCTTACGGCCTCTTGCGCCAGCAGCGCACCCGGGGCGGCAGCTAGCATCAACGTGGCCGCAAATGCGCGCGCCTGCGCGCGCCGTTTGGACATGGTCAAGGAGGATTCAACCGAACTGGCGCGAGATATCGTTGAACAGGGCCACCCCCATCAACAACACCAATATTGCGATGCCGAGCTGCTGGCCGATTGCCTGCACGCGCTCCGACAGCGGGCTGCCCTTGAGCCACTCGATGGTCTGGAACACGATCTGCCCACCATCCAGGATCGGTATCGGCAGCAGATTCATGAATCCAAGCGCTAGGCTCACGACCACCAGGAACGACATGAAAGAGACGGTGCCGAGAGCGGCGGAATCGCCGGCGTACTCGGCAATGCTGAGCGGACCGCTCAGGTTCTTCATGGAAACGTGACCGATGAGCATGCGCCAGAACAGCCGCGCCTGCAGCGCGCTCATATTCCAGGCTTCGACGTTGGCGCGCGCGAACGCCGCCGGCAAGGAGAGGCTGACGTGCCGCAGCATGCTGTCCGGATACGGCGGCAGTGGCGGCGGGGTGACGTGGATGCGTCCGATGGTCTTGCCGTCGTGCACCTCGGCCAGTACTGGCACCTGCAGGCTGCCCTCCTGGCCGCCGCGCCGGTAACGGATCGTGACCGTCTGTCCCGGGTGGGCCTGGATGCGCTTCTGCAGCTCCTGGAAGTCGAGCACCGGCTGCCCGTCGACGGCCTGAATGGTGTCGCCGGACTTTAGGCCCGAGTGCGCTGCCGGACCATCCGGTTCGACTGTGCCGAGCAGCGGCGCGATCGGCGGCTCATAGAAGCGAATGCCGATGCCGCTCAGCAGCGCCGCCGGTTCGGTGAGCTGACGGCGCTGCGCGGCGTCGCCTACGGCCAAGGTGCTGGAGCGGGCACGCCCGTCGCTGCCCAGCACAGTCACGACGATCGGCGCGCTGTCGCTGACGGCGTCGAGCAGGTCGAGCAGCGCATCGCGCTGGGAATTGACCGGTCGCCCACTGATGGCACTGATCTCGTCACCGGCGTGCAGGCCGGCACGGCCGGCGATCGAATCGGCGTCGATGTCCCCCAGTATCGGGCGCACCTGCGCGACCCCGGACATCAGCAGGATGCCGGTCAGCAGCAGCACTGCAAAGACGATGTTGAAGGCCGGACCGGCGAGCAGTACGCAGATGCGCTGCCAGTGCGGCCGCCGATTGAAGGCCCGGTGCTGCTCCGCCGGGTCGACGGGCGCTTCACGTTCGTCCAGCATCTTGACGTAGCCGCCAAGTGGCACCGCAGCAATGATGTATTCGGTCCGGTCCGCACCCGCGACCCGGCTCCACAGCGTTTTGCCGAAGCCGACCGAGAACCGCAAAACCTTGAAGCCGAGGCGCCGTGCCACCCAGAAATGGCCGAATTCGTGCACCGTCACCAGCAGGCAGACGGCCACGATAAAGGCCGCAAGATGCGTCAGAACGCTCACGAAGGCACGCTCAGCCCGGCTGTGCGGCGGGCGACGAGCTCGGACGCCAGTGCCCGGGCCTCGCCATCGGCTGCCATTACCGCTTCGAGTCCGGTCATCGCTCCCCCTGCTACCCTTCCCATGACTGATTCAATGACTGCGGGAATATCCCCAAAGTTCAACCGCTTGTCGAGGAAAGCCTGCACGGCTATCTCATCGGCCGCGTTCAGACTGGCGCAACTGAGACCGCCGAGCCGGGCCGCCTCCTGCGCATGGCGCAGGCAGGGGAAGCGCTGGGAGTCCGGAGCCAAGAAGTCAAGCCGCGCGGAGCGCACCAGGTCGAGGAATTCTACACCGGCCGCCATCCGCTGCGGCCACGCCAGAGCCTGCGCGATCGGCGTGCGCATATCCGGTGAAGACAGCTGCGCCAGCAGCGAACCGTCCTCGTATTCGACCAGCGAATGCACCACGCTCTGCGGGTGCACCACGATGTCGATCTGGCGTGCCGGCATGCCGAACAGCACGCTGGCTTCGATCAGCTCCAGACCCTTGTTCATCAGCGTGGCCGAGTCGACCGAGATCTTGCGGCCCATGTTCCAGCGCGGGTGGGCGCAGGCCTGGGCGGGGGTCGCACTGGCCACCGCCTCGGCGGACCAGTTGAGGAACGGGCCGCCGGAGGCGGTCAGTAGCAACCGGCGGACGCCGGCGGGCGCCGTGCCCGCGCGGAATCCGGGCGGCAGGCATTGAAAAATGGCGTTATGTTCGCTGTCGATCGGAATCAGCTGCGCACCGGAACGCTGTACCGCCGCGATCAGCAGCGCGCCGGCCATAACCGCCGACTCCTTATTGGCGAGCATGAGCCGCTTGCCGGCGCCGGCCGCCGCCAGCGAGGAAGCCAGCCCCGCCGCACCGCTGATCGCCGCCATCACATAGGGAGTCTCGGGGGCCGCTGCCAGTGCGGCAATCGCATCCGCGCCTGCGACCACGCGCGTGGCCGCACCCGCCTGGCGCAGTTGCCGCTCGAGCTGCTGCGCGGCCGGGGCCGATTCGAGCGCCGCCCATTGGGGCCTGAACCGCAGGCACTGCTGCAGCATCAGATCGACATTGCCACGCGCCGCGAGCGCGTACACGCAAAAGCGGTCCGGATGCAGTGCCAGCACTTCGAGTGTGTTGACGCCCACCGTGCCGGTCGAGCCGAGGACCAGAATCCCGATGCCGCTCACAGGCCTACTCCGAGCCATATCAGTCCGAGCGTCATGACCGGAGTTGCCGCGGTGACGCTGTCGATACGATCGAGCACCCCGCCATGGCCGGGGAACAGGCGGCCGCTGTCCTTTAAGCGCACATGGCGCTTGAGCATGCTTTCAGTCAGGTCACCCACGATCGAGAAAGCCGCCGCGGCCAGGCATAACGGCACGAAGCGCATGGGTTCCTGTCCAAACCAGACGGCTCCGAAGGCACCCACCGCCAAGGCCAGCAACATTCCACCCATGACGCCCTCCCAGGTCTTCTTTGGCGACACGCGCGGCGCCAGCGGCAGGCGCCCGAATTGCCGCCCGGCAAAGAAGGCTCCGGTGTCCGCGGCGAAGCTTAGCGCCAGAATGAACAGCGTCCACTGCGCACCGCGGCTCCAATGCATGTCCATGTGCACCAGCGCGGTCCACGTGGGCAGCAGCGCCAGCAGGCCGGCCAGTGCGGCCGGTATCCGGCCGACGCGCTGCGGCGCAGTCGCCACCCACAGCAGGGCCAGCAGCCACCATACCGTGGCGACGATCATGGTTCCGGCGAAACACGGTGGGTCCAGCAGCAGGCGCAGCGCGGCCATCCCACACACCATCAGCAGCAATACGTACAGCAGGCGCCATGACGCCGCCACCGCCAGGAATGCCGACCATTCCCAGGCACCGATGACCAGGATCAACCCCAGGATGGCGACAGTCAGCTGCGGCGGCGAATAGAGAATGGCGCCGATCAGCAGCATTGCCAGGGCCAGAGCGGTCAGGACGCGGGAGCGCAGCATCGTTCGACGCTCTCAATCGGCGGTGGCGCCGGCTTGTTCGAGTTGCGAGCCGGTCAGCCCGAAGCGCCGTTGACGCGTGGCGAAGTGCTGCAGGGCGGCCTCGAGGCAGGTGGTGTCGAAATCCGGCCATAGGCAGTCGGTGAAGTACAGCTCCGTGTATGCGAGATTCCACAGCAGGAAGTTGCTGATGCGCTGCTCTCCGCCGGTGCGGATGAACAGATCGGGGTCGGGCAGCCCGCCGAGCGCGAGCGCCGATGAGAAACTGGATTCATCGATCTGCGGCAGCGCCAGCTCGTGTCGTTCGACCCGCGCCGCCAGGCTGCGCGCCGCCGCGACTATATCGTCGCGACCGCCGTAGCTGAGCGCGATCTGCAAGTGCAGCCGATCGTTCATCCGAGTGATCTGCTCGGAGCTTGCCATGCTGGTGCGCAGCCGATCGTCGAGCTCGTCTCGCCGGCCGATGAAGCGCAGCCGCACGCCATTACGGTGCAACTCGGCGATCTCGGCTTCGAGCGATTCGACGAACAGCGACATCAGGCTCAGGACTTCCTCGCGCGGCCGGCGCCAGTTTTCGCTGCTGAAGGCGAACAGGGTCAGCGCCCCAATCCCTAAGCGAACGCACTCTTCGATGACCATGCGTACCGGCTCGACGCCGGCGCGATGACCGTCGGCACGCGCATCGCCGCGGGCACTTGCCCAGCGTCCATTACCGTCCATGACGATGGCGACGTGTCTGGGCAGCGGCTTCATTCCGTGGGCTGTGGGGGTGCCGTTCAAACCTGCAGGATTTCCTTTTCTTTCGCCGCCAGCTGCTGATCGATCTCGGCCACGAAGCGGTCGGTCAGCTTCTGGATTTCCTCCTGTCCGCGACGCTCCTCGTCCTGCGACACGAGCTTTTCCTTCAGCAGCTCCTTCAGATCCGTGAGGGCGTCGCGGCGCACGTTGCGCACGCTGACGCGCGCGTTCTCGGCGTCCTGGCGCACGATCTTGGTGATATCCCGGCGACGCTCCTCGGTCAGCGGCGGCAGCGGCAACCGGATGACCGTGCCGGCGGTGTTGGGCGTGAGGCCGAGCTCGGACTTGTGGATCGCCTTCTCGATCGGCCCGACCATGTTCTTTTCCCACGGCGATACCACCAGCGTGCGCGCGTCTTCCACGCTGATGCTGGCGACCTGCTGCAGCGGCACGTCGGTGCCGTAGTAGTCAACCTTGAGATGCTCGACCAGGCTGGGATGCGCACGTCCGGTGCGCAGCTTCTTCAGATCCGCCTGGAAACTTTGTACGCACTTCTGCATGCGTGCGGTGGCGTCTTTCTTCAGATCCTCGAGCATGGGTCGCTGCCTTCAGTCGTAGGTAACCAGAGTTCCGATGTCCGCGCCCTGCATGATCCGCAGCAAGTCGCCGGGTTGGCCCAGATTGAACACCCGCAGCGGCAGGCGATAGTCCCGGCACATGACGATGGCGGTGGCATCCATGACGTTGAGACGTTCATCGAGCACCCGATCGTAAGTCAATCGCGGGTAGTGGATGGCGGCGGGATTCTTGACCGGGTCTTCCGAGTAGATGCCGTTGACCTTGGTGGCCTTGAGCAGTAGCTGCGCTTCGATCTCGATGGCGCGCAGGCTCGCGGCGGTATCGGTGGTGAAGAACGGATTGCCGGTGCCGGCTGCAAAGATGAGGGCGCGGCCTTTTTCGAGGTGCCGCAGCGCACGACGACGGATGAAATCCTCGCAGACCTCGTTGATGCGGATCGCCGACATGACGCGTGCCTGCATGCCCTGCGCCTCGAGCGCATCCTGCAGTGCCAGTGCGTTCATGACCGTGGCCAGCATGCCCATCTGGTCCGCGGTGACGCGGTCCATGCCGGAGCGCGCCAGACCGGCGCCGCGGAACAGATTGCCGCCGCCGACCACGATGGCGACCTCGACACCGAGTGCCTGCACGTCGCGGATCTCGCCGGCGACTCGCTTGAGCACTTCCGGATCGATGCCGTAGTCGGCGCGACCGAGCAGCGCCTCGCCCGAGAGCTTGACCAGGATGCGGCTGCAGCGCGCTTGGATTTGGTTCATCGTGCCGTTTCCGTGTTGGCCCGCGGCAAACCGTTCAAGTCTGCCATAAAAAAAACCCCGCCAGCAGCGGGGTGTTTGCGCAGCTGTGATCAGTGCGGCTTTTTGGGCGCACCACCATTATCGCCACCACCGTGACCACCACCGTTGTCAGTGGCGGTCGTCGCGGCGCTGACCTGCGCCATGACTTCGGCGACGAAGTCCGCCTGCTTCTTCTCGATGCCGGCGCCCACTTCGAATCGCTCGAAGCGCAGCACCCGGGCCGCCGCGGCCTTGAGCAGCTTCTCGACAGTCTGCTCGGGATCTTTGACGAACGGCTGCCCCAGCAGCACGATCTCGCCCAGCGACTTACGCAACCGGCCTTCGACCATCTTGGCCACGATATCAGGGCTCTTGCCCTCCTTGGCGGACTGCTCCGTCAGGATCTCGCGCTCCTTGGCCACGATCTCGGCGGGCACCTCGGCAATGGCGAGATAGCGCGGATTACTGGCCGCCACGTGCATGGCCAAGTCGTGGGCCAACGAGGCCGTACCGCCTTCGAGCGCCACCAGCGCGCCGATCCGGGTGCCATGCGCATACGCGCCCAGCACGCCATTGGTCTCGAGCACCACGCTGCGGCGCACGCTGATGTTCTCACCGATCTTGGCGACCAGTGCGCGGCGTCGGGCGTCGACGGTCTCGCCGGCGGCGAGCTCGGCTGCCAGCAGCGCTTCCACGTCGACCACGCGGCCGGCCAGCGCCAGGCGCGCCAGATCGGCGGCGAAATTGCGAAAGTCGTGCTCGCGCGCGACGAAATCGGTCTCGCAATTGATCTCGACCATGGCGGCGGCGTGACCGTCGGCCGAGCGCTCCACCACGATGACACCTTCGGCGGCCACGCGCGCGGCCTTCTTGTCGGCCTTGGCGAGCCCCTGCTTGCGCATGAGTTCGGCCGCGGCATCGAGGTTGCCGCTGGTTTCCACCAGAGCGCGCTTGCACTCCATCATGCCGGCACCGGTGCGTTCACGCAGCGTTCGGACGGCTTCGGCGGTTACATTCATGGACATGATTCCTGTATCCGTTGCTCAGGCTGCGCTCGCGCAGCGCGTCGGTTGCTCAACCGGCGCCACTGCGCGGCCGGCGCGCTGTACCGGGGTTGCCGCGACGCTTGAGACTCATCGGCGCCGCCGCTGCGGGGGTATCCTCGACTGGGCCCAGGTGGGTCGCCTCGACGCTCTCGTCGATCTCCGCGTCGAGGGTAGCGTCGGTGGTCGCCTCGGCACTTGCTCCCTCCGGAGCCGCTGCAGGAGCTACGACTGGACGGCGCCTTGCGGGTGGTTTCTTGCGCACGGCCGCGGCCGGGCGCGCACGACCCGGCTTGCCGGTCTTGCGGCGCGGATTGCCTTCCTCGTCGAGCTCGACGAACTCATCCTCACCCACCGCCACCTGCGGCACCGAGGACTTGCCTTCGAGCACGGCATCGGCAACCGCGGCCGCGTACAACGCGATGGCGCGCATGGCGTCGTCGTTGCCTGGGATGATGTGATCTATGCCGTCGGGCGAGCAATTGGTATCGACCACCGCCACCACCGGGATACCCAACTTCCTGGCCTCGTGGATGGCGATATGCTCGTGACCGACATCGATGACGAACAGCGCATCGGGCAGTGCTTCCATGCTCTTGATGCCGCCGAGGCTGCGCTCGAGCTTGATCATTTCGCGCCGCAGCTGTGTGGCCTCCTTCTTGCCGCGCTTGTCGAGCGCGCCCGAGGTCGCCATCTCCTGCAGCTCTCCCAACCGCTTGATCGAGCCGC
>JBAUYT010000073.1:0-3812 GCA_049584935.1 Steroidobacteraceae bacterium | reverse complement strand
GGCCTACCCCGACGCACCTGCAGCGCAGCAGGGCGGCCGGCCGCTGCGCAAGCTCTGAAATTAAGGATAGAGGTCTCATGCGACGGCACTTGTTCGAGCGACACTACGTCAACCGCGCCGGCTGGCTGCGGGCCGCCGTGCTCGGCGCCAACGACGGCATCATCTCGGTGGCCAGCCTGCTGACCGGCGTGGCAGCGGCACATGCCACCGGCCGCCAGGTAGTCGAGACCGGTGTCGCGGGGCTGGTAGCCGGTGCCATGTCAATGGCCGCCGGCGAATACGTTTCAGTCAGCTCGCAGGCAGACAGTGAACGCTCGGATCTGGAGCGGGAGCGGCGCGAGCTCGAAAGCGACGAGTCGGCCGAGCGTGCCGAGCTGGCCGGCATCTACGTACAGCGCGGCCTGAAGCCGGAGCTGGCGCGCGAGGTGGCAATCCAGCTGATGGCGCACGATGCGCTCGGTGCGCACGCTCGCGACGAGCTCGGCCTGTCGAGCGCGCAGCGTGCACGTCCGCTGACCGCAGCCGCCGCCTCGGCCTCGAGTTTTACCGCCGGTGCCACGTGGCCGCTGCTGCTGGTGGTGGTGGTGCCGGCTGCCACGCGCGTGCCGGCAATCGTCTGCGGTTCGCTGCTATCGCTGGCCATCCTCGGCGCGGTCTCGGCACGCGCCGGCGGCGCCAGGCCGCTCAAGGGCGCGCTGCGTGTCAGCCTGTGGAGCGCACTTGCCATGGCAGTCACCATCGCAATCGGTGCGACACTGGGATCGATCACGTGAAGCCCGAGCGCGGATCCGGCGCACGGGTGGTGGCGCGCAAGCTGGCGCTGCAGGCGTTGTATCGATGGCAACTCAATGCCTGTCCGTGGCAGGACCTGCAGCAGGAGTTTGCAAGCGATCCGGACATGGCGCGCGCCGATGGCGAGTACTTTCAGGCACTGATCCGTGGTATCTGCGAGCAACGCGATGCACTGGATGCGGAGCTCGCGCCGCTGCTGGACCGCAAGCCTGCCGAACTCGATCCGATCGAGCACGCGCTGCTGCTGATTGGCAGTTACGAGCTGCAGCATCGCCCCGACGTGCCGTTTCGCGTGGTCATCAACGAGGCGGTGGGGCTGGCGCGCCGCTTTGGCGCCACCGACGGACACAAATTCGTCAACGGGGTACTCGATCGCGCCGCGCGCCTCTGGCGCCCGCAGGAACACTGAGCGGTCCGCGGCGTGCCGATGATTTCCGAAACCGAGCTGATCGAGCGCTTCTTCCGCGGACTGGGCGCGCCGCGCGAGGATGTGGTGCTGGGCATCGGCGATGATGCGGCGCTGCTGCGAGTGGCGCCGGGCGAGGAGCTGGTCCTGACCACCGACGCGCTGGTCGAGGGCGTGCACTTCCTGCCGGGGGCGCCCGCGGACTCGCTCGGGCACAGGGCGCTGGCGGTAAACCTCAGCGACATCGCCGCCATGGGCGGCAGCGCGCGCTGGGCGCTGCTGTCGCTCAATCTGCCGCAGGCCGACGGGCAGTGGCTCGGTGCATTCGCGCACGGATTCGGCGCGCTCGCGCGCCAGCACGCGGTGGCACTGGTCGGCGGCAACCTCAGCCGCGGACCGCTCGCCATCACGGTGCAGATGGCTGGGGTGGTGCCCGAGGGCCAGGCGTTGCGACGGGATGGCGCGCGCCCCGGGCACGCGCTCTATGTCAGCGGCAGCCTCGGCGATGCGGCGGCGGGCCTCAAGGTGGTGCGGGGCGAACTGCAGCCGGCGGCTGGCACGGCCGATTTTTTGCGACACCGGTTCGAGTATCCGCAGCCGCGGCTGGCACTCGGCGTGGCGTTGCGGGGACTCGCCAGCGCCTGCATCGACGTCTCCGACGGTCTCTACGTGGACGCGCAACGGCTGCTGCGCGCATCGGGCTGTGCGGCGCGCATCTCACTGGAGTCGCTGCCGCTGTCAGCGGCGTTGCGGCAGAGTGTCGGCGATGCCGCCTGGCAGCAGGCGCTCGACGGCGGCGAGGACTACGAGTTGTGCTTCAGCGCCCCGGCGAGCTGCGCCGCCGCCATCGAAGCTGCCGCCACGCGTTCGGCCACCACGGTCACCCGCATAGGGGCCATCGAAGCCGGCGGGGGCATCGAACTCCAATCCGGGAATTCGGTGATGCAGTTCTCGGCTTTGGGTTTTGATCACTTCCGTGACTGAGATACTCGCCCGTACAACTGCCGCCCGGCCCGTCGGTGGAGCGGATACCGGGTGGCGTTTCGGCGCCACCGACCGATCCGCGAGGCGGATCACAGATCAGCCGCGCCACGCGCGCTTATTCTGCCCGCCGGCCCCCGGAGTCCTCGAGTCGATGGCAGCCACCTCATCGAACACCGCAAACGCCCGCAGCATTCCGGAGCGCATCGGCAAGTACTTCATCATCAATGAAGTGGGTCGCGGCAGCACCGGTACGGTGTATCTCTCCCACGACCCATACTACGGTCGCGATGTCGCCATCAAGGTCTACCACATCGAGGCCAGCGGCGATGACGAGCATGCGCGCATTGCGCGCAAGATGTTCCTGTCGGAAGCGCACATGGTGGGCATGCTGCAGCACCCGAACATCCTGCCGATCTTCGATGCTGGTGAAGAAGCCGGCAATTGCTACATCGTCACCGAGCATGTGCACGGTGCGCGGACGCTGGCGGCCTACTGCCGACCGGACAATCTGCTGCGGCTCGATGACGTGGTCGAAATCATGTTCAAGTGCGCCAAGGCGCTGCACTACGCGCACAGTCGCGGCGTCATTCATCGGGACATCAAGCCGTCGAACATCATGCTGACAACCGACAGCGACGTGCGCATCATCGATTTCGGCATCGCGCTGGTGGCGGGCTCGGACATCTCGCGCATCGAGGGCATTGCCGGCTCACCCAGCTACATGTCGCCCGAGCAGGTGCAGAGCCTCGATCTGAGCAATCGCTCGGACCTGTACTCGCTCGGCGCCGTCATGTACGAGCTGCTCACGGGGGTGCGGCCGTTTCGCGCCGGCAATCTCGCCAAGCTCCTGCATCAGATCGTGTATGCGACCCCCGCCCCGATTCATACGCTGCGCCACGACGTCCCCGAGGAGATCGAGAAAGTGGTGGCCGTGGCAATGCAGAAGGAACCCGAGCGGCGCTACGCCACCGGCCTGGACTTCGCCGCCGAGCTGACGCGGGTACACCAGAAGCTGCGGCAGAAAGAATCACGCATGGGCCAGCAGGAGCAGTTTGGCCTGTTGCGGCGGCTGAAATTCTTCCATGACTTCTCGCATGCCGAGATCTGGGAGGTCATGCGCGCGAGCCACTGGCAGGACTACGCGCCTGGCGATGAAATCGTCAAGGAAGGCGAGATGGACGACCGCTTCTACGTGGTGGTCTCGGGGAACTGCGCGGTCGAGCGGCACAGCAAGTCCATCGGAATTCTCTCGACCGGCGAATGCTTTGGCGAGACCAGCTACGTCCAGGGCGCCAAGCGCACCGCGACCATACGGGCAGTCGACGCCGTGACGGTGCTGAAGGTGAGCTCGACCCTGCTGGAACAGGTATCCGCGTCCTGCCAGCTACGCTTCAACCGCGTGTTCCTGCGGTCGCTGATCGGACGACTGCAGGGCCCCGACACCCGACGCGTCTGAACTGCCCGGGGCGCTCCTCGGCGCAGCGCCTCTGCCCGCTCGTCAGTGATCGCGCTCGTGCTCGTGGTCATCATGCGCGGGTGGCGCATGCGCCGGCGGCGGGGCATGAGCCGGCGGCGGGGCATGAGCCGGCGCCGCGTGCTGCTCGGCGTGCGGCTGCGACTCGTTATGCGG
>JBAUYT010000072.1:0-7764 GCA_049584935.1 Steroidobacteraceae bacterium | reverse complement strand
GCGATCGGCCCCGGGCTCAGCACGTTCACCCGGATATTCCTGCCCTTCAGTTCGTTGAGCCAAGTGCGTGCGAATGAGCGCAATGCCGCCTTGCTCGCCGCATACACGCCGAAACCAGGAAAACCTTTCACCGAAGCAACGGACCCGGTCATGAAGATCGATCCGCCATCGTTGAACAGCGGCAACGCCTTCTGAACCGCAAACAGCGTGCCGCGCGTATTCAGGCCGAAGGCCGCATCGAAGTGCTGCTCGGTAATCTCGCCCAGTTTGACGGCTTCGCCCATGCCGGCGCTCGCGAACAGGACATCGATCTTGCCCTTTTCCCGCTTGACCGTATCGAACAGGCGGTCGAGGTCGTCGAGATTTGCGGCGTCGCCGCGCACGCCGGTCACGTTCCGGCCAATCAGCTTGACGGCTTCGTCGAGCGCCTCCTGCCTCCGGCCCGTGATGAAAACGTAGGCGCCTTCTTCAACGAACCGCTGGGCCGTTGCCAACGCCATGCCCGAGGTCCCGCCGGTGATGACAGCGACTTTTCCGTTCAACTTACCCATGACTTTGCACTCCTGATCGTTGCTCGCAAGGACCAGCAAGCTTGTCGGCTAACCGGGCCATTCTGTATCGCTCGGTTCAATATAGGCTCACTTTGGAGCGCTGTCAAATCTGTATCGCTCAGTACATAGTTGCGTGGCCGAGTCCTTCGGGTACTTACTGCTTGATCTTGTACGTAGCGGCATCCGTGTACCGAATGGTATATAATTACAGCAGACCTTTATGTTTTATGGGGATACGGTACTGATCGGTATGAAAAATATGACGAAGAGAGCGTCCGCGGGCCGTCCGCGCGAGTTCGACATGGATAGAGCGCTGGACGGCGCTTTGCGCGTTTTCTGGCTCAAAGGTTATGACGGCGCGTCCTTAAGCGACCTCACTAAGGCAATGGGGATTAATCGTCCCAGCATGTATGCGGCTTTTGGCAACAAGGAGCAGCTGTACTGCAAGACCTTAGATCGCTATTCCAACTCCAGAAGTGAGCGCTTGAGTGAGTTTTCCGCCGCTCCGACCGCGCGCGAAAGCGTGGAATTGTTATTGCGAGATACAGTTGAGAAAGTCACAGACCCAAAGAATCCTGGCGGCGGGTGCTTCGGGGTGCAGGGAGCAATGACCTGCTTCAACATGTCGCGCCGGGTTAAAGAGCATATCGGAGACACGCATGTGGCGTTGGAGCGGCTTCTTAGGGAGCGATTCAATCGCGCCATTGAAGCCGGGGAGTTGCCGCGAGGATCGGCGGTCGATCTTGCGCGTTTGTGCGCCGTGATGATCCAAGGATTGGCGCTGCAAGCGAAGGCGGGTAGCTCGCGCAAGGAACTTCACCGCGTGGTCGATTTGTACTTGGAGACCTGGCCACCGCGCCCTGCGGGAAGTGGAAAGTCAGGCCGAGTTGCCGGTGCCGACGTCGACACTCGGGCGTAAAGCATCGATAAATCGGAGGCCGTTATTCGAGCCGCCGATACGAAATGACCCACTGCAAGCTTGTGTTCGTTTCAAACCGGAGGAGTGGGCAGTTGCGTGCTGCTCTCTCCGGTTAGCATGAGAGCCAGAATGCCGCCCAAGTGGCATCGACGCTTGCTGACTCTGCGCGGAGGTCATGGAAGGTGAGGCGCTCGGCCAAGGCCGTGGCCTTACCCTTGTCGCCGGGCCCTGTGGCCTTCGTCATCAGACGATGCCAGTTGGACCGAAACCCGTGGGAAGTGAAGAACGGCTTTCGCTCAACAGTACAGAGCAGCGATCTGGGCGTGACGAGGATGTCGGCGCTTCGACTTCCCAACGCAGAATACAACGCCGTCGTCGGCGAGCTGTGACCGCGGCGGCTTGAGTAAGCCTGTCCTGCGTGGATTTGTGCTTCATGTGCTTGTTGACTGACTGGTGCCGCCTTCGCTGCCGCCACCGCAGGCGCACAGCGACAGCGTCAGCGATATCAATGTGGCGAGGAGTCGGAGTTGCTCTGTATTCATTCTGGTTGCCTTAGGAGTCGCTTATTTGCGGGCGCCACAGCGGGCCGCGTCGGCCACGTCTAGCGGCCGCTGTGCGTTCGCGAGAGACGAAAAGCACACCCAGGCGCTGAACAGGACGGCGGTCGCACTGCATCACACCGGCAAATGCAGAATCCGACTGGACGGACGCTCAGACAAGCGGCAAAGTACGGTAGGCCAAGGAATCAGGCGGGCATGCCGTGCAATGACGTCGATTGCAGCTCCCTGAGGGGGCGCTAAGGATTGCGTGCGTCCATCTGCCGATGGGCGGTCGGTCGCGGCCTACGGTAGGCTGTAGGGCGACTAACTTAGAGCCCGATGCATGGCCGACCGCCTCGAACCCAAAAATCTTAAGGCATGCTCCGTGACGAGGTTACCGTGACGGACTCTGGCAAGGCAGTATTCCTGAGCTACGCTTCGCAGGACGCGAATGCAGCCCAGAATCTCTGTAATGCGCTGCGCGCTGCAGACATTGAGGTGTGGTTTGACCTGAGCGAGCTGCGTGGCGGCGATGCCTGGGATGCGATGATCCGCCGGCAAATCAAGGGCTGTTTCCTGTTTGTGCCGATCATCTCCGCGAACACGCAGTCGCGAGAGGAAGGTTACTTCCGGCGCGAGTGGAACCTTGCTGTAGCTCGCACGCTCGACATGGCCGAGGACCGATCCTTCCTGCTCCCGATCGTCATCGATGGAACCGCCGATTCGGAAGCCCGGGTGCCGGAGAAATTCAGGGAAGTTCAGTGGACACGCCTGCCGCCGGGCGTGAATACCGATGCCTTCGTCGACCATGTGCGCCGACTGTTCGCACCCGATGCCACCAGACTCGCTGCGGCGCGCCTGCGGCCTGTGCCGCCGCCCACCGCGTCGAGGGTCGCTGCACCGAGTCGGACAATGACCCCGGCCTCTCGCTCGATCGTCCCGTGGATCGTAGGGTCTCTCCTGATCATTGCGACCGGGTACTTCCTTGCCGAGAAGTTCCTCGAGTCGAAGCGCAGCTTATCCGTCGCTGGGACGCCCGCCACGGCTACCACGCAGGCGGAAGCGGTCAACGACAAATCAATCGCGGTACTGCCGTTCGCGGACTTGAGCGAGAAGCATGATCAGGAGTATTTCGCCGCTGGGATGGCTGAGGAAGTCACGGGGTTACTGGCGAAAATCCCACAACTGAAAGTCGTCAGCCGAACGTCGGCCGCACAGTTCAAGGGCCGCGACGTGGACGTCAAAACAATTGGCTCGACCTTGAATGTGCGCTACGTCGTGGAAGGTAGCGTTCGAAAATCAGCGGATCGGTTTCGAATCGCGGCCGAGCTCATCGACACGCGCGATGGGTCGCAGCGCTGGTCAGAAACCTATGACCGCGGCATTGAGGACACCTTCAAGGTGCAAGATGCGATCGCAGCCAGTCTCGTGCGTGCGCTCGAACTCGCAGTGGGCGGCCAGGGATATCAGGCCCGATCGATGCCCAAGAACGCCGCCGTATACGATCTCTATCTGCGCGGCGCGCAGGCGTACGACCGCTTCGACAGGGAAGGCTTTGAAGATGCAGCGGATTTCTATCAGCAGGCGCTGGATCTGGACCGGACATTTGCCCCCGCGGCGGTTGGCTTGGCGGAGGTGATGGTTGCTCGACCCCAATGGGGCTATGTCTCTCCTCAAATCGGCTACGAACAGGCCCGGCACGCAGCCGAGCTTGCCATCCAGCTCGACCCGCAGGCGTCAGCCCCACACCATGTGCTTTCGGAAGTACATTCCCAGTACGACTGGGACTGGTCCGGGGCATTGAGCGAGGCTGATCGTGCGATCGTACTCGATCGGCGCAGCACGGTAGGACGCATGTCCAAGTCACTCGTTCTATTATCTCTGGGCCGCCTGCAGGAGGCGGAGACGCAGTTAAGCCATGCGGCTAGCCTCGACCCATTGAGCCCGGCTGTTTGCTTCAATCGAGGATGGGTCCTTTTCTGGTCCGGCCGCTTGCCAGAAGCCGAAGAGTCCTTCCGCCGTGCGCTGCAGATCAGCCCGACCTATGAATCTGCGCACTTCTACCTGGGTCACGTCCTCCTCCTGCGCGGTGACGCCGCGGGCGCTCTCACGCAGATGCAGCAGGAGTCCGACCAGGAGAGCAGGCTGGCGGGAATATCCGCAGTCCAGTTCGCCATGGGGCACAGGAAGGAGTCCGACGTGGCACTCGCTCAACTGACTAAGATGGCAGCGGGCGATTGGGCCAGCGGCATCGCCCTCGTGCACGCAATCCGAGGCGAAACTGACGCAGCCTTCTCATGGCTGGATCGTGCCTACGCGCAGAAGGACGAGGATCTTTACATCATCAAGGGGAATCCGCTTCTCCGAAGCGTCGCGCGCGACTCACGCTATGTCGCATTTCTGCGCAAGATGAATCTGCCGGAATGATCGACGGAGGCTTCTTTGATTGATCAGCCTCCATAAAGCGGCCTGTCACGATCGACCGGTCAGAGTCTCAATTTCGGCCGTTCGCTACGTTCGGTGGCAGCAAATAAATATTGGACACGGCCAAGGTGATTTTTGTCCGATAAGCGTGAATCATGGGACGTGCGGACGAGTCGATTGTTGACGACGCCATGCTGCCGGAGGTAAACCGTATTCGCGCCTAAAGGCGCGGATGAACGCGGTATCGGTTTGATAGCCGACATCCTCGGCAATTTGCGCCAGAGGCGCATTACTACGGCAGAGCAAATTGGCGGCAAGCACCATCCGCCAGAATCGGCCTTGGATAAATATCGCACCTAAGAGGCGCACGACCCGAAGTGTTTCCGAAAGCGCGTCCATCAGTTCGGATCAATATGGATGCGCAAAGTTACTGGCACCGCTCTCTCGACGGCGGCGGAAACAGGGGAGCATCGGAAACTGACTTCAACCACAGCCTGAAGCAGCGTGTGGGCAACGTTGCCCGCGCCGATTCTTACTTCAAGTTGCACTTCACATGGTGCCGGCGTGATTTGTTCACCACCAGCGCTCGTCATGCCGAGGAGACCTCGCGCATCGGAAGTGCTGTTGGCCAGAACCTCAAGTCGCGTTAGAGAGATCCCCGTAGCGGCAGCCTCCATCGCAATACGTGTTGCAAGGCAAGACGCCAGGCCGGCCCTAAGCAACCACCCGGGACTGACCTGCCGCGCGCGAGCTCGCTACCTTGACGCCATCGGGACATGGCGGAATCCGGACCGCATCTACCGCATTCCGGGCGAGTTTGTCATTGTGGCTGCGTCGCTACGCAATCGGGGCATCGCTCGAAATTCGGCCTAATTGGCGCTGCGGGGCTGCACGGGTCATCCTCGGAGTCCACCAAAGGATTCAAGTGCTTTCTGCACCTCTCCGATCTCCGCCTTCGTCACCAGGCCACGCGTCAGCGCCTGCTTGGCACCTTGACGCAGCAGATCAGGTGAAACCCCTGCAATGACGCAGTCGTTGCGGGCGGAGGTCACGGCGACGGCGCCTATCCAGGTGCGGTCGCTGGCGGACACAGCGGAGTAGTGCAGGACAAACCCTCGCGGTACACGAAAGCGTCGCTGCGCCAACTGAGGGGCTTGTTCAAGAACCGACCGCTCATCTCCTAGTCTCGCTCATTGACTAGTCATTAAATGACTAGTATAGATATGACTATGAACTCCTTCAAGTGCTCTCCCATCGCCCTTGCGGTGCTGGCGATGCTGTACGAGGCGCCGATGCACCCCTACCGCATGCAGCGTCTTATTAAGGAGCGCGGCAAGGATGAGGTGATCAACGTCACCCAGCGTGCCAGCCTTTATCAGACGATCCAGCGGCTCGATCGGGACGGCCTGATCTCGGCGCAGAGAACGATCCGCGACGACAAGAGGCCGGAACGTACGGTTTATGAAATTACCGAGAGCGGCCGTACGGTCGCGCTCGAGTGGATGCGCCAGATCCTGTCGACCCCGGCGTTGGAATATCCCGAGTTCCCGGCGGCCATTTCATTCCTCCCCCTGCTCACGCCGGACGACGCGTTGCGTCAGTTCGAGCTGAGAGCAAAAGCCATAGAGGCAGAGCTGCACCGGACTCACGAGCTTCTGAAACACGCTGCAGCTGTTCCCAGGCTTTTCCTCTTGGAAACGGAATACCTCCGTGCCGTGCAAGCCACGGAATTGTCCTGGGTGAATGCGGTGATCGAGGATTTGCGCGTCGGGCGCCTTACCTGGAGCGAGGCTTGGCTGCGTCAGATCGCGGCTGAGTTCTCCTCCGAGCCCACAAGCAGCGAGGAGTGACACCTTGCATGTCCTGATCATTGGCGCGGGAACCGGCGGGCTGGCGTTGGCTCACGCGCTCAAGCAAGCCGGCATCCAGGTTTCGGTCTTTGAACGCGATCTTGCACCAAACGCCGATACCGGCGGCTACCGTGTGGGAATCAGTCCGGCAGGCAGCCGGGCGCTCAGGGCCTGCGTTCCGCTCGAGAACTACAACCTGTTCGCGGCCACCTGCGCCCGCGCGCCGCGCTGCTTCACCATGTTCACGGAACAGCTCTCGGAAGTCCTGTGCTTCGAACTGGAGGGTGCGGCGGCGGAGGCCATGGACGGCGAGAAGAACGTCATTCGTAAGACGTTACGGCGAGTCCTGCTCACAGGGCTCGAAGCCTATGTAAATTTTGGCAAGGGCCTCGTGAACTATGCGCACAATCCGAACGGGACCGTCACAGCCCGTTTCGAAGACGGAAGCTGTAGAACTGGCGATATCCTGGTCGGCGCGGACGGCACGAGCTCCGCGGTCCGAAAGCAACGCCTACCGGAGGCCCGCTTGGAAGACACGGGCATTGTGTCCCTCGGCGGCAAACTTCCCATGACCACCGAGAGCAGGGCACTGCTGTCCGACAAGATGTTCTACGGCATGTCGATGATCATGGCGCCAAAGGGCTTCGGCGCCATCATCCACTCGCTGGAATTCGCGCCAAATCGGACCAACGCAGACTTCGCCGCGCGGTGGCCGGATTTTGTCGAGGCGCTCGACAATGACAGCATCGGCTGGGGCCTGTGGGGTGCCCGCCCGAACTTCCCGAGAGATCCGGCGGCACTGAATGGACAAGAGTTGCTGCGCCTCGGGCTGGAGCTGACCCGCAGTTGGCATCCGCACGTGCGCGAGCTCATGGGCATGACCGAGGCTTCGGCGGTGAGCTATCTCGGCGTCAGAACTTCCGTCCCGCTGTCTCCCTGGGAAAGCTCGAACGTCACTCTGCTCGGCGACGCCGTCCACACCATGACCCCCGGGCGAGGCGCGGGCGCCAACACTGCGCTTCGCGATGCCGCGCTGCTCGGTCAATTGCTGGTCGAGGCCGATCGAGGACGAAGGCCGCTCGTGCACGCCATCCACAACTACGAAGTCGAGATGCTTCGCTACAGCTCCGAGGCGGTCAAGGAGTCAAAGAAGCAGATGAGCTCGACCGACCTAATTCACAGGCCGGTGATCGGCAGGTTGCAGCTGGGTCTGACCCGAGGCGTGATGCGCGTCGTCAACGCCGTCCCCGCATTGAAGCGGCGCGCCCTTCAAAACGTGATGCGGGTCCGCGGCGAGAATTGAGCGCGGGCGTGCGGGCGGTTGCGATTACGTTGTAACCGCGCGAGACGGCATAGAAATCTGTTTTAGGTGCGCAATATTCCGCTTTAGCGTTAAGTAGCGTGGACAGGAGAATTTCGGACGTGAAAAAAAGCAGAGGCAGCAATACCGCTCAGTTTGTTGCGCTTAACCGCGCGCTGGG
>JBAUYT010000071.1:0-7456 GCA_049584935.1 Steroidobacteraceae bacterium | reverse complement strand
ATCGACGAGGCCGCGGCAGCCTTCGGGCGTCTCGACATCCTCGTCAACAGCAACTGGCGCCGCACGCCGTGGCGGTCGCTGCTGGAGAAGGACGAAGAGGACTTTCGTGCCGTCCTCGAGCGGGGGTTGTTCGGCGCGCTGCGCTCGATGCGCGCCGCAGTACCTCACATGCGCAAGGTCGGCGGCGGCCGCATCATCAACGTTGCTGCGCCCTATGGACACACCAGCCTTCGCAACATCGCCGATGCGGTCACCGTCGGCTACAGCCTGCAGGGCCTGACGCGCGCGGCCGCGGCCGAGTGGGGCCAGTACCAGATACTGACCAACCTGCTCATACCCGCGCTGGTCGACATGCCCGAGTTCCAGCAGTACCGCGCGCAGAATCCGGCCTATGTCGATGCGCTCATCGGCATGATGCCGCTACGACGGCTCGGCGATCCGATTGAGGATATTGGTGGTGCGGCGCTGCTGCTGGCCTGCGATGAGGGGTGCTTCATCACGGGCCACCCGATCTATGCCGACGGAGGTCAATTCATGAACCCGGCCACCTTCAAGCCGCCCGCCGAGCCGAGATGACCGAAGCCCTCGACCATCGGGAGATCATCGAAGCCGCGGGCTATGCCACCGGCCATTTCGACCTGCTGGAGGCCGGCTTTGCCGAACGTCTGGAGCGGCTGACGCAATGGCTCAATGAATTCGGGCAGCTCGACGCCGGCGAGCGCACCGCAACGCGCCGTCAATTGCTGCAGATCGCCACCACGCGCACGCTGCTGGAGGCGGATCGGCGGCGCATTCCGGCCATCGCAGCCGAGCGAATCGAGCGGCCGATCTTCGTGATCGGTGGTTCGCGGACCGGTACCACGCTTTTGCATGCGCTGCTGGCCGAGGATGAGGCCAATCGCGCGCCGATGTGGTGGCACAGCCATCGCCCGAGTCCACCACCCGGAGAGATGCCGGTGGCGCCGGGCCGACTCGAGTCCGCGTTGCGCGATCTGCGGCGCTTCCTCGATACCGCTCCCGGCATGCTGACGATGCACCCATATTGGGATCGCGGCAACGAGGCGCTCATCGAGGATGAGGAAATCCATACGCTCGACCTGCACAACACCTACCCGACGCTGTTGTATCAGGTGGCGGCGTTTCCGGTCATGACCGGCGCGCAGGATCCGGACGGCGCCTACCGCTTCCAGACACAGTTCCTGCAGCAACTGCAGTGGAATCTGCCGCGGCGGCGCTGGACGGTCAAGGGCTGCTTTCACCAGTTCTACCTCAAGCAATTGTTCGCGGCCTTTCCCGACGCCGTCTGTATCTGGCCGCATCGCGAACCGGTGGCGGTGCACAGCTCAACGCTGGCAATCACTGCCGTGCTGTACGGTGCCCTTACCAACGGCCGCATCAACTGGCGCGAGTTCGCCGCGGGCTATCTGACGAGCATGCGCCAGGCAATGGATGGCGTGCTGGCCGAACCGCTCATCGACGACCCGCGCGTTATTCACCTGCGATTCGAGCAGCTGTCCAAGGATCCGGTTGCAACGCTGCGGGAGGTCTACGCCCAAGCCGGGTTCGACTACGCGCCCGCTTTCGAGGCGCGCATGCGCGCGTGGCTGGCGGACCCCGGCAACCGGCCCGAGCGCTATGGACGCTATCACTACAGCCTCGAGCCGTTTGGACTCAAAGCGCAGGATGTGGCCGCGGCCTTCGCGCAATACAGCAAGCGGTTCGGGGTTGGCTGAGCGCGCCACATGCTGCATGGACTCGTGCAACTCTGCCAGGTCACGCGGGACCGCGATCGCAGCATCGCCGACTGGACCAGTCTCCACGGCGCCGGCCCCTTTTTCGTCGCCGATTTTCGACTCGACGGGCATCACTACCGCGGGCGGACCGTGACGGCCGAATCGCGCATCGGGTTGGCGTTCTGCGGGCCGCTGCTGATCGAGCTCGCGCAACCACTGGGTTCAGGGCCTTCGATATTCCACGAGATTCTCGAGACGCGCGGTGAAGCCCTGCATCACTTCTGGAAGGCCAGCGGGAACTTCGATGAAGACGTGGCGCGTTACGCCGCTCAGGGCTGCCCGGTCGTGGCTGGTGGGCCGCTTCCGGGTATGGGCCGGCAGGTATTCGTGGATACCACGGCTAAGTGTGGCGTCTTCACCGAGCTGCTGGAGCTGGCCGACTGGGTGTATGGCGCCGTTGCCATCATGCAGCAGGCGCATCGGGACTGGGACGGCAGCGATCCGGTGCGCCCGTATCCCAGCCCCGCAGCGCTGAGCGGCCGAGGCAACATCGCATGAGTGCAAGCCGATTCGAGGGCAAGGTTGCGCTGATCACCGGCGGTGCCTCCGGCATCGGGCGCTGCACGCTGGACATCTTTGCGCGCGAGGGCGCGCGCATCGCCGTCTGCGACATCAACGGTGCGGCCGGCCTGGCATTGACAGCGCAATTGCAGCAGGCGGGCACGGCCGCATTGTTCATCGAGGCGGACGTGGCCGACGGCTCGTGCATCGAAGGGGTCGTGCGTCGCGTGCTCAAGCACTTCGGCCGTATCGACATCCTGGTCAACTGCGCCGGTGCCGGTCGCCCCGGCGGCACGATCGAAGATCAGACCGAGAGCGATTGGGACTGGACCTTCAATCTCAACCTCAAGGCTCCGTGGCTGTTCATGAAGCACGTATTTCCGGCGATGGTGCGCCAGGGCGGCGGTGCCGTGGTGAATATCAGCTCGCTGGCGGGTTTACGCGTGGCGCCGAACTCTTCGCCCGCCTATGCAGCGTCGAAGTCGGCATTGGTGCATCTGTCGGAGTTCGCAGCGGTGCAGTACGCGCGGGCCGGCATTCGCGTCAATGTCGTCGCGCCCGGCCTGACGGCAACGCCCGCCGTGCTCGCGGCACTCAATGAGCAGGAGCGAACGGCGATCGCCACGCAGCTGCATGCCGTTCCGCGGCTGGCGCTTCCTACCGAGACCGCGGCCACGATCGCCTGGCTGTGCTGCGATGAAGCGCCGATCCTGACCGGCACCACGATTCCCGTTGATGGCGGCTGGGCCGCGAGGTGAGCGCCGTATGAGTACCGTCAATGTTACGGCTGAACTCGCTGCTCACAGTGCCATTCTCGACCTACTCAACCGGTACACCGATGCCGTGAATCAGCGCGACTGGCCACGGCTGCAGGCCGTGTTCGCTGTCGATGCGGTTTGGGACATGGGCGGACCGGCAGCCGGGCCGATGGCGATGCGGCTGGTGGGCGCGCGCCAGATCGCCGACGGCATTGCCGGCGCGATCGGCGGCACGGAGCTGTGTATACAGATGAACCACGCCCCAGTGGTCACCGTGGAGGGGCGCCGGGCAGAGGCACGCTCCACCGTACACGAGCTGCTGCGTCCCAAGGGTGCGCCGGGGTTCAATCTCTATGGCACCTACTACGATGACATACGGCTCGATGCCGACGGCGAGTGGCGTTTTCAGGAGCGGCGCTTTCGCATCACCTATCTCGACGCGGCGACGCCCGTCGTCGGGCAGATCATGGCGCACTTTCCGCGCAGCGGCGAAGCTTGAGCCGGTGTATCAATTCCGGGCGCGCCGAGGTGCAACCGGGGGCGTCCAGCCATGCAGCAGATACTTGACCACCTGAGCAGCCCAGCATCGCTTCTGGCGCGAGCTGCGCGGCCAGCGCTCGAGGAAGATCCTGACGCCGCCGAAAGCCAGCGTGCTGAGCATGAAGGCCGCTTCGAATCCGTCCTCGATCTCGAGCGCACCCAACGCGCGTTGCCGTTCGAGATAGTGCACCAGCGGTGCGAGGCTCACGCGCGAGTCCTCGAACATGCGATGTGCGACGTCGGGGAAGCGGTGCGCCTCGGCGATGATCAGTCGCAGCACCGGTACCGCTTCGGGAGCGGACATGTCACTGTTGATCTCGATTGCCGCCCGCAGCAGCACCTGATCTACACTGCCGCGTGTGGCAACCGCCATTCGCAGGTGCTCGGCCAGCCGCGCCAGTCCGTAGCCGGTGGCGGCGCGAAACAGCTCCTCCTTGGAGCCATATTGGCGATAAACCGTGTCCCGACTGATGCCGGCCCGCCGTGCGATGGCATTGATGCTGGCGCCGCCATAGCCCCGCCGCAGGAAAGCAGCCAGCGCGGTGCGCAGCAGCCGCTGGCGCGCCGCCTCGACGCTCGCCGCGGCGGGGCGCCCCGGTCGACGCCGCTTCATGGCGCCCGCAACCACTGTGCCGAGCCTTGCACCGCGAGCCTCCCGGCGGCTGACTTAATCAGACACAACTGTCAGATTGCAATGATCGGGAGAGTGCAATGAATCTGCAACTGCAGGGCAAGCGGGCACTGGTCACGGGCAGCAATTCCGGAATCGGCGCGGGCATAGCACGCACTCTGGCCGGCGAGGGTGCCGTGGTGGTCATTCATGGGCGCGACGCGGCACGATGCCGTGCGGTGGCGACAGACATTGAGCGCAGCGGCGGAACGGCGCTGGTGGCGCTGGGGGATCTGGCCACCGAGAGCGGCTGCGCCGCCGCGGGCGACCTGGTGATGCAGGCGCTGGGTGGGGTCGATATTCTGATCAACAATGCCGGCGGCCGTGCCTGCTCACACCGCACGGACGGCAAGGCAGGTCCGATGAATGCCGCCTGGCTCGACACGCCGTGGTCCGACTGGCTCTGGACCTACGAGCAGAATGTCGGCGCAGCCGTGCGCCTGATCCAGCGCTTCGTGCCGGGCATGAGGGAGCGCAAATTCGGCCGCATCATCAACATAGCCAGTGCCGCGGCCACCCAGACCGAGCCCGATCTCGCCGATTACCAGGCGGCCAAGGCAGCCATGGTCAATCTGTCGAGCTCGCTCGCAAAATCCCTCGCTCACACCGGCATCACGGTCAACACCGTGGCGCCCGGTACCATCCAGACCCCTGCGGTCAGGCAGGCCTTTCTTGCCTGGGCCAAGCAACTGGGCTGGAGCGACGACTGGGCAGAGATCGAGCGACGCTTCATTTACGAACGAATCCCGATCGCGGCGGATCACTTCGGTCAACCCGAGGACATCGGCCGCATCGTGGCGCTGCTGGTCAGTCCGCTGTCCGCCTACACCACGGGCGCCAACTATCGCGTTGATGGCGGGCAGTGCCGATCGGTGAACTGAGAACGTGGCTGACTACGACTGTCGAAAGCCAGAGGGCGAATGAAATGGATGTGGCAATACTGAGCGGCAAGGTCGCGCTCGTGATCGGTGCGGCGGCCAGGGACAACATGTGTCAGGCAATCGCGCGCGAGTACGCGCGGGCAGGCGCCAAGGTAGTGGTTGCCGGACGTCACGAAAGCGCGCTCAAGCTGCTGGCCGAGGAAATCGGCGGCTCGTGGACGCTGTGCGACATCACACGCAAGAACGAAATCGAGGCCATGACGGCATTCGCGAAGCGACGCTACGGGAAATTCGACATTGCGGTCAATGGCTGTGCCAAGGGCATCCTCAAGCCCTTCGAGGAGCACAGCGGGGAAGACGTCGATCTGATGCTCGACATCTCCTTCAAGGGCGCATTCCAATGGCTGCAGGTCATGGTGCGGGAGATCCACTCACCCGGCTCGATCATCAACCTCTCGAGCGCTGTGGCGACGATCCTGTTCGAGCGCCACATGGCCTATATGGGCGCCAAGGCCGGGATGGACCATGTGATGCGCGCGGTCGCCAACGAGTATGGCCACAAGGGCATTCGCATCAACACCATTGCTCCGGGCCTGACGGATACCCCGATGCTGCAGGGCATGGCCCAGGTGCCGGGACTGCTGGCCGCCTTCGAGAAGGAATATCCGCTCGGACGCATCAATACGATCGATGACGTGGCGTTCGCGGCGCTATTCCTGGCCCAGGATCGCTGCTACATGACCGGTCAGACGCTGCATGTGTCCGGTGGTTTGACGCTGCGCCGCAACCCGACGCAGGCGGAGATCGAAGCTTCGATAGCCGTGGCCGGGAAGGCGGGTTAGACCGGCTGCGTTCACATTGGCGATCGGCATTCAGAATCTTGCTTTGCAGGCCATAAGCGGCTAATTTAATAAGACACTATTGTCAGATTAGTGCGCGCGCCGAGTCGCTCGCGCGGGGGTGGCAAGCCGTCGTGATCCAGAAGTCAGTCATCCGCTTCAAATCCGAAGGCGTCAGCTGCGAAGCCGACCTGTATCTGCCGTCGCAATACGACCCCGCGGACCGCACAGCCGCCGTCGTGCTGGGTCACGGCTTCACGGTGGCGCGCAGCAGCCTGGTGGAAGAGGGCCGGCTGTTTGCGGAAGCCGGGTATGTCGCGCTCGCTATCGACTATCGGCATTTCGGTACCAGTGGCGGCTCGCCACGAGGCCGCCTGTGGCCCCTGCAATGCACCGAGGACTTCAAGTCGGCGATCGACTGGCTCGAGCTGCAGCCGGGCATCGATCCGGCGCGCATCGGTATCTGGGGAACGAGCTTCGGCGGCGGGGTCGTAACCCATGTGGCCGCGCACGACATCCGGGTCAAGGCCTGCGTTGCACAGGCGCCGATCATGGACGGCGGCTACTGGATCCGCTCGCTCAATCGCGAAAGCGAATACCTGGCCATCCGCCAGTATCTGCTCGAAGCCCGCCGGCGCCGAGCGCAGCAAGGCGGGGACCCAACGCTGCCCATGGGCACTCCTGCCGCCGACGGTTTCACCCCCATGCCGACCGATCCGGTGATGATCGCCGACGTGTCTGATTGGTACGCCAAGACGGGTGACTTTCTGATGCACGCTGCGCCCGAGATTACGATCGAGAGCTTCGAGCGGGTGATGGAGTTCGACGCCACGCACACCGCCGCCAAGATCGCGCCGCGCGCTTTCTGCATCGTTCAGCTCACAGGCCGTGATGTCTACCACCCGCAGGTACCCATACAGACGGCCTACCGTCTAGCGGGCGAGCCCAAGCGCATGGTCTCGATCCCGATCGAGCAGCTCGACTGCTACAAGCCGGATGGGCGCGCCAAAACCATCGGTGCGGCAGTTCAGTTCTTCAATGACTTTCTGCCGTGATCGGCGGCAGCATCGAGAAGCCATATGAATGCGGTACTGCGCCTGGAAGATTTCGATGATGCGGATTTCAATCCGTTCGTAGCCGATGAGGCGATGTTCGGTGAGTGCCCGGATCCGTACCTCAAGCTCGCGGAGCTGCGCAGGGCCGGTCCGGTGCATGCGATCGATTACCGCGTCTACATGGGTCTGCAGCCGGATCATACGCTCGGTGATCTGCCGCACTTCACCGTGGTCGGCTATGAGGAGGTGCAACGCTGCCTGACCGAGCCTGCGATTTTCTCCAACAAAGCCTATCTGCGCAATCTCGGCATCAGCTTCGGGCGCAGCGTCTCTACGATGGACGCTCCCGAGCACGCACGCTACCGGCGTATTTTCCAGAAGGCATTCATGCCGCAGGTGGTCGCCAAGTGGGGCGAGGC
>JBAUYT010000070.1:0-3893 GCA_049584935.1 Steroidobacteraceae bacterium | reverse complement strand
GCTGGAGATGGGCCGCGTGGACGAATCCATCGCCGCCAGCCACCGCGCGCTGCAGATCGACCCGGACCTGCCCGAGGCGCACGAAAATCTTGCCGGCGCGCTGCTCAACGTCAACTTCGAGGAAGCGGTGGCGCACTATCGTCAGGCGCTGCGCTTGCGCCCCGATGATGCCGAGCTGAACAACAGCCTCGGCGTGGCGCTGCGGCTGCTCGGGCGAACCGCAGAAGCCGAGACTTTCTGTCGCCGGGCGCTGGAGCTGTCACCGGCGTATGCGCCGGCGATCGCCACGCTGGCGGAGATGAACGCAGATCGCGGAGAGTTTGCGGCAGCAGAGGGCCTGTTCAAGCAGGCCCTGGCGCTGGACGGCGATCTCAGCGACGTCTGGGTCGGCTTGTCGCGCCTGCGCCGATTCACGCGCGAGGATGCGCCCTGGCTGGAGCAGGCGGAGCGCGTGGCCGGGCGCTCGCGCAAGCCGCGAGAAGTGATTGCGCTGCGTTATGCCATTGGCAAGTATCACGACGACATCGGCGACTACCCGCAGGCGTTCGGCCACTACCGGCGCGCCAACGAGCTGGCGAGGCGGCATAGCCGACCCTATGACCCCGAGCAGGTGACCCGCCAGGTCGACGGGCTCATCGCCAGCTATCCCCGGGTCGTACCGGTTGCCAGGGCGACCGTCACGACGCGGGCGGTGCTCATCGTGGGCATGCCGCGCTCGGGCACATCGCTGGCCGAGCAGATCCTGGCCTCTCATCCGTCCGTGTTCGGCGCCGGTGAGCTGAACTTCTGGCACTCCGGCTCGCTGGCGCTGCGCGCCGCGAGACCGGGCGCCGAAGATCGGATCCAACGGCTCGGCGCCGACTACGAGCGCCTGCTGGCCGGGATGTCCAACGGCGCGCCACGCGTGGTCGACAAGATGCCGACCAATTTCCTCGAACTGGGCCTGGTGCTGCGCGCGCTGCCGGGGACGAAGGTCATCCATATGCAGCGCGATCCCATCGATACCTGCCTGTCGAATTACTTCCAGGATTTCAGGGCCACGATCGCCTATGCCAACGACCTGGACGATCTGGTGCATTTCTATCGTGCCTACGAGCGGCTGATGCAGCATTGGCGCAGCGCTTTGCCGGCCGACACGCTGCTCGATGTGCCGTATGAGGCTCTGATCGACGAGCAGGAGGCCTGGACGCGCAGGCTGCTCGAGTTTATCGAGCTGCCCTGGGATCCCGCCTGTCTGGACTTCCATCAGACGCAGCGCAGCGTCGTCACCGCCAGCAAATGGCAGGTGCGGCAGAAGATCAATCGCGCGTCGGTGGCGCGCTGGCGCCATTATCAGGACTACATCGCGCCGCTGCTGGCACTGTCGGGTAGGGCGGAGGCGCCCACGGACGACGCGCAACGCTGAGTCCGGCGCGCCAAAGAAAACGGGCGGCAGCCGAAGCTGCCGCCCGTGGAAGGAACGAAACGAGGATCAGAAGCTGAACGTGGCCTTGGCGTAGTAGTAACCACCGTCGATGCCGAACGGTGACCAGATCGGCTGGATCTGCACGGCAGTGGAGTAGTTGGCAGCCCGGTACTGCCCGAGCATCGTACTGTTACGCAGCGGTGGGTACCGATCGAACAGGTTGATTGCGCCAATGTCGATCTTCAAGTTCTTGGTCATCTTGTAGCCGAGATCGAGATTCGTAATCGCAATCGTGCCAATCGACGACTTGTAGTAGATGTTCGCGCCATTGGGGCCGAGGCCCTGGTCGTTGGCGTATTCGGACGACGGACCGTACAGCTTCTCCAGCAGATTGACGGTCAGATTGTTGTAGGTCCAGTCGGCGCCAGCGCCGAACACGAACTTCGGGTTGGTGGTGGTCAGGTCGGAGATGGCGCGCGCGTCATACAACGGCTGTCCCACGAACTGCGGCGGTGCCAGAGAATTTGGCGAGTTGGTCAACGCCGTGTCGGTGTAGGTGCCGGTCAATACGTAATTGACATGACCGTAGGCGTAGTCGACGCCGTACTGGCCCGAGAGGTCGAAGCCGCGCGTACGGGTGTCGATGCCGTTGGCAAAGGTCTGCACCGCCACGTTACCGGACGCCAGCACCGCTGGGTCGAGCTGGTTGCCGTTGGCCGCAATAGCGGCATCGACGAAGGGCGCGGCTGCGGTCGGGATGCCGCCACCGAGGGACGAATAGATATCGCCCGTGGCAACGATGCGGTTGGTCAGGCTGATCTGGTACAGGTCCAGCGTAACGCTGGCGGAGGGCAACGGTCGCCATACCGCGCCGAAGCTGTAGTTCATCGACTTCTCGGGCTGCAGACCGTTGCCGAGTCCTAGCAGCCTGCCACCGGTCGAGTTCGGCGGGAGTATGACCGTGGCGGTCGACGGGCCGACGTTGGTGGACGAGTAGAACTCCTCGGCCAGGGTCGGCGCCCGGAAGCCGTTGGCGACGGTGCCGCGTAGCGCGAAGGCCTGCGTAAAGTCATAGCGCGCCGTCAATTTGCCGACCTCGGCACTGCCGAAGTCGCTGTAATGCTCATAGCGACCAGCGATATCGACGCGCAGGTTCTCGATCGGCTTGGTGGCCAGATCGATGTAGACAGCTTCATTCTTGCGGTTGTCGCTGCGGGCGTCGGTGGGCGCCAATCCCGGATAGGACTGTGCGCCGCCGCTCAGATAGGACTCCGGAATGCCGGCGCCGGTCTGATAAGTCTCGAAGCGGTATTCGCCACCGAAGGCGACGTTCAGGGGGCCCGCAAGGCCGACATCGAAGTCCTTGTTGACGTCGACGGTATTGGTCCACTGGGAGGCTTGCAGGAAGCCGTCGTAGAAGTTTGATACGGTCGGCAGACCGTTGACCGGGAAGGTGTTGCCGATCGAGTGGAGCGTGTAGAGATCGACATGGTCCCGTCCGAAGCTCGACGCCAGGTCCCAATTCCAGTCCATGGTCGTGCCCTTGATGCCGGCGGTGCCCTGGTAGTCGACCTCATGGGTGGCTTCTTCGGGATCGAAGCCGAACAGGAACGGATAATCGGTGACACCGGTGGTCGGATCCGTGTAACTGATCCGGGACGGTTTGCGGTAATTCTCGTACGAGGCAGCGTTCTTGTCGCCGTAGCTGCCCGTGAAGTAGAGCTCCGCCCCGCCGGCCAGTCCCACGCCGGCATTGAGCATGGCCAACTTGGTGTGAACTTCGGCATCGCCCTCGATCAAATTTACGAAGGGATAGCCGGCGACCTGCGTCTGGTTCGTATTCGGATAGGTGGTGAGGTTTGAGACCGACTCTGGCTCCGCGCCGCTGTGATTCGTGTGCCCATGGTTGTGGACTTCGCCGGTAATGTTGAAGTAAGTGTTGTCGTCGGGTCCGAAGCCGGCGTTGCCGCTGACATCGCCGGTCAGGCCCTGATTGTCGAAGTTGCGGCCGGTGGTGGCCGAGAGGGTGCCACCCGACGTGTTCTTCTTCAGGATGATGTTGATGACGCCGGCGATGGCGTCGGTACCGTACTGGGCCGCCGCGCCGTCCGTGAGCACTTCGACGTGGTCGATGGCATCGACCGGGATGAAGTTCAGGTCGACGTTGGCGCCGCCCTCAAAGGCCGAGCCGGCATCGACTTGGATGTTTGCGGTCGTGTGACGGCGCTTGCCGTTGACCAGGACGAGCACGTGGTTCGGGCTCATGCCGCGCAGCTTTGCCAGCAGCGTCTGGCCGGCCATATCGAAGCCGAAGGCCTGCATCGTCAGCGACGGGACGATCTGAGCCAGCGTGCTCATGAGGTCGGGATTGCCGGCAGCCGCCTGCAACGCCTCTGCGCTCAGAATCTGCACCGGCGCCGGGCTCTCTGCGGCCTGCAGGCCGCCCTGACGCGTGCCGGTAACGATGACTTCCTGCAGTTCCGAGGCT
>JBAUYT010000069.1:0-17615 GCA_049584935.1 Steroidobacteraceae bacterium | reverse complement strand
CATAGTGCGTGCCGGAGGTGATGGCCGGGGTAATGGTGAACGTGGTCGCATGGGCGGCCACGGTGACCTGGTGACTGTTGGTGGTGTCCTTGAGTATCAGGCCGGTGCCGGTCAGACCGGTGATGGTGCCGCCAACGGTGTAGCTTGCCGTTGTCCCACTGCTGCTGGAACTGCTGCTACCACTGCTCGAGCTGCTGGAACTGACGCTCGAACTCGAGCTGCCGCCCCCGCACGCACTCAGGGCAAAAAACCACACACACAGGATGACGTATGCCGGAATCTGCTTCAGCATGTTGGTGATACCTAGTTGGTGATGACCCATCGACCCGGAAACCCCCGCGCGCCGGCAAGCGCCGTGCGCACGCACTAGATCAAGAGCTGGTTAAATTTGCTTCAAGCTTCTTCTGATCAATCCGCTGTCTACGACCGGATTCTATATCTTACTTAACTGAGGATGGTTGCTCGCACGCGACGTTGTGAGCTGGGTACAGATTTTAACCTCAGGCCTCGTCTTCCTCGTCCTTCTTAACCAAGATCAGTGACCCATGCACTGGTCCGGGCGCTCCCCAGCCGCTATGGCGGCGCTAGCTTAGCTAGACCGGCCATGCCCCCGGCCGGTCCGGGCCCGCCGCGGCCCCAATGCCGCGGCGGGCAAAAAATACGTCACTCGCGGTGCGAAATCTTGATGGGCTCGGCTTCGCCTTCCCTCGCCTCGCTTTCTTCGGTCTCTTCCTCGATCTGTTCGAGTGTGCGCTCGTCGAGACTGCCCTCGGGCTCGGTCGTGCGGATGGAGGGGTTGAGCGGGCGCTGCTCGTCGATGCGGGGTTGCCAGGGATGAGCTTTGGGATTCTTGGGATCCATCGCGTACCTCCTGCGAGTGATCGTTGGAAGCATCTTAATCACACGCATGTGACGCGCAGTAGGACGCGGGCGCAGAAGACGCGGTGTGGCCGCTGACGCGCGGCCAGTCCGAACGAAGAGGTAGTGAGTGACCGGGCGCAGAGCATTGCGCCGGCCGCCGATGAGTCAGTACGCCTTGCTGTGCAGGAGTACGATGCCGATCGTCTTCAACATGATGCGCAGGTCCAGCGACAGCGACCAGTTGCGCAGGTACTCGAGGTCGTACTCCACGCGCAGGCGCATCTGCTCGACGGCGCGGGTCTCACCCCGCAGTCCATGCACCTGGGCCCAGCCGGTCATGCCGGGACGCACCTTGTGGCGGATCATGTAGCCGCTGATGAGCTTTCTATAGAGCTCGTTATGGGCCACCGCGTGCGGACGCGGCCCAACGAAACTCATCTTGCCCTGGAGCACATTGAAGAGTTGCGGCAACTCATCGAGCGAAGTGCGGCGCAGGAACCGGCCGATGGCCGTAGTGCGCTCATACTGCTGTTCGGCCTGGACCACCACCGGGCCGTCCTCGCAGACCGTCATGCTGCGGAACTTGTAGACCTTGATCTCTTCCCCGTGCAGGCCGTAGCGGCGCTGCTTGAACAGCACCGGCCCCGGGGAGCTCAGCTTGACGGCCAGCGCGATCAGCAGCATGAGCGGCCAGCTCACCAGCAGGGTGGCGGCGGACAGCAGGATGTCGATGGCACGCTTCTTGACGGCATTCATGCCGTAGAACGGCGTATCACAGATGGCCAGCATCGGCAGGCCGTGCATCTCGGTGCAACGCGCCTGTACCAGGTCGAAGGCCAGGAAGTCCGGCACAAAGTAGATCGAGGCGGTGGTGTCCCGGAACTCCTGCAGCATGACCTCGATGCGCGGGGCGTTGCTCATGGGCAACGCGATGTAGATGGCGTTGACGGCGTGCCGCTGCACAAAGGCGGCCACGTCCTTGCAGCGGCCCGCCACCTGCTCCCGGGTCTGCTCGGGCAGGCGCTCGGGGCTGCGGAAGTCGAAGAAGCCGAGGAAGGTACCCGCGCCCGGGTGCTGCGAGATCCGGCGCGCCAGTTCCACGCCCACCTCGTTGGCCCCGATGATGATGTGGCGCTCGTGGGCGGCATGGGCACGCGCCAGCGAGCGCGTGCTGCTGTAGTCCGCCACGATCAGGCAGACCGGGGTCAATGCCAACCAGGTCCAGATCAAGCGGTGCGGGAACAGCGCGCCGAGACGGAACGCAATACCGAGCGACAGCAGCAATGCCGCCCAGAGCGCGTACTCCAACGCCAGGCGCAGGTAGCGGGATTTCTCCGCTGCTTCTGAGCATCCGGCATTGAGCCGCAGCGGACTGAACACCTGCCGCGCCACCAGCACGGCCGAGATTGCCAGCGCGCCCAGCGATCCATGCAACGCCGGCTTGGTGATCAGTACCGCCAGCAGCAGAGAGATGACGACCGAAGCCGGTTTGGACCAGTGCTTCCAGAGCGCGAGCACCGGCGAGTCGACGGTGCCGAGCTGAACATTCTTCTGATGGATCGAGGCGCTGGGAAGCGCAGAGACGCCGGCGCGAAGCTGTACTATGAGCGGGGGAATTTCTACGCCGCGGCCTGACTGACCGTCATTACTTAGGCGGGCTTGCTGCACTTAACCGTCCGTAAGTTAGAAGGCGGTCACACTGTAGCGTATGTGCCAACACGCGAATATGACGTTATGTCATGAGCGCCAAAAAAATATTAAGTCAAGTGTCGCTGATTGCTGTTAGCACTACTCTTAATGGATAGAAACGGAGCGCGCGCGGGCGCGTTGACGCCGCATCGATAATGACAACGTGCGATACAACGTGGTGCATGCGCGCGTGGAGATGCGCAGATTCGGGTCAGGCAGAGGCTAGCTCGTAGGTGGGGAAGCCGCCGTCTCGAGTGAGCCGCGCGAGTGGCTTGGTAGTGCGGCGCTGGAGCAGCGCGCTTTATTCGAAGGCGTGGGCGCCTAGAGAGGCAAGGTTCTCGAGTTCTTCCAGCCGCTGTTGGAGCGCGCGATTACGCGCAGAAAGCAGGTATACCTCGCGTGCGCGGCCAACTAAAAAATGAGTGGCCACAGCGGATGCCACGGACCCGCCGCGCTTTGAAGCAATCGAAATCAAGCTCGCGCAACTCGAGCGTTCACTGCAGCAGCCACGGCTCTACGGGCGCGTTAGTTCTACCAGTCATACAGGTCCCAGGAAGGCTCGTTTGCGCGAATGTTCTACACAACGCGGATTTCCGGGAAATAGTAACGCGTTGCTTCCTGAGTGCATCATTTGGGTTGACTCTAAGCCCTGTCGAATCGACTATCCGGCAATTGAAGCGTCCCTCATTGTGACGCCGCTGTAGTTGTCGTCGGGAACGCGGCTTCTGAATTCTCATATGCACGCAGTGATTCCCAAATTCGGGCTACACGCTGATCGAACATAGGGATCGAGTCTAGAACGGACTGTTGCATCAATCCCAGGCCAAAGGGCCTGAAATCAGCATGGCGCATGCACTCCTTTGGTGCGCACCTAGCTCAATTGATCTTGTCCCACAGAAACTAATAAAAACATAGAGTTCAGTGGGATATCTTTGTCTGATTGTCACTGTAATTTGCATATGCTATGTTAACTTCATTCCCAGGTTTCGAGTGTAACAGTCTATGCGGGCAAGGAATTTGATTCTTTGTGGCGTTCTGGCAACGGCACCCCTAGGCACGCTTGCGCATGGTTTGACCTCGACCCCTGTGGTTGGCGCTGCTGACTTGGCGCCCATGGTCCTCTTGCAGCCGCCCTTGAAAGAGCGCCTTACCAGTGTGGCGTTCAACGAGCGCTCGCTTGCACGCGCTCGCCCCCAGGTTTCGGATCCATCCTATCCACCTCCGACCACCAAGCCGCTCAACCGCTCTCTAGATAAGGGGTTGTTGCTGCTGCTGCTCGCAGCGCTGGTGACGCATCAGTTACGTCGCAATCAGCGACTACTGAGCCGCCAGCTGACCAGTGCCTAGGGTTAAAACGACCAAGTACAACGGGTACGGCGAGGGAGTGTCACGAGTTGCATAACAAATAAGGAGAGAAGGGATGGCAGATGGAGCGATGCACGATCGCCTCCAGTTCTACGGCGGATTCGCAGCCCTGTCGGCGACCGAACCGTCCGTGAACTTCGCAGTCAAGTCGCTGCTGCATCCTGTCATCGTCGTCGCCTGCCTGATCGCCGCACTCGGCCTCTTTGGTGAAAGACTCAACGGACCTTACTGCCTGCTCGCGGTAGTTGGTTTTCTCGTCGCCTCCGATATGCTCGATTCGGCCGATCGGCGCCCGGACTATAGTTCTTTCGCGCCGGTTGGGCCGCTGAAGCGAATTCTGGGCCGCTGGAGTCTGGTAGTCGCCTTTCTTTACGTCCTGCTGCGGGCGTCTGATCTTTCCGACTGGATTCACTGGCGGGTGGTCGCCACCTGGGCACTGCTGACGCCAATGGCGCTCTGGGCCGGCGAGCTGCTGGCACACAAGGTGCTCTTTCGCGCCGGCGCCGGCAGTCACGCGGAGCCACGTAAGGCAGCCATTCTCGGGCTAACACCGCTTGGATTGCGGCTCAAGCAGCGCCTGGAGAGCGACTCGCTGCTACGCATCGCCGTGAGCGGATTCTTCGACGAGCGCGCACCCGAGCGGTTGCCGCTGGCAGGCCGACAATGGCTCATCGGGCAGCCCACGGGGTTGGCCGAGTACGTTCGCCAGGAGGGTATCCGGCTCGTCTACATCACGCTGCCGATGTCGCCCGATCCCCGGATGCTCGAACTGATTGCATCACTGCACGACTCGACGGTATCGATCTACTTTGTACCGGACGTAATGAGCTGCGATCTGATCCAGGCGCGACTGGATGTCATCGGCGGAATGCCGGTTGTTGCCGTGCGCGAATCGCCGTTCTATGGGGCGCGGAGCATTGCCAAGCGCTTGAGCGACATTGTCCTGGCAAGTCTCGCGATGGTGTTGTCCTCACCCGTATTGCTGCTCGTCGCCTTGGGCGTGCGGATCAGCTCTCCAGGGCCCGTCATCTTCAGGCAACGACGCTACGGTCTCGATGGCCGGGAGATATTGATCTGCAAGTTTCGCTCACTGCGCGTGGTTGAAGACGGCGACGCCCAGTACACCCAGGTCACGCGCAACGATGAACGACTCACCGCATTCGGAGCGTTCATTCGCCGCACCTCGCTTGACGAGCTGCCCCAGCTGTTCAACGTGCTCGCAGGCACGCTGAGCCTGGTCGGCCCGAGGCCTCATGCTATTGCCGTCAACGAGCAATATCGCAAGCTCATTCCCGGCTACATGATCCGTCACAAGGTCAAGCCGGGAATCACCGGACTCGCGCAGGTTAATGGCTTCAGGGGCGGGGATGACCTGTCATCTATGTCGAACCGGATCAGATATGACCTCGAGTATCTGCGCAACTGGTCGCTGATGCTTGATCTGGCGATCCTGCTCAGGACGGTGACTTTGGTATGGCGGGATGGAACAGCGTATTGAGACAGGAGGTGATGGCAATGAGCTTGATGCGAGCCTTCGGCTTGGTTTGTTTGTGCCTGGGCGCCACGGTGTCATGGGCGGCGCCGAAGGACTACCCGGTCGGCGCCGGCGATCTCCTGCAGATTAGTGTCTCCGGATACCCGGAGCTCTCTGTCAGCGAGCGCGTGGGCGAGAGCGGCAATATTTCATTTCCTTACCTCAATACGATCGCCGCCGGCGGCAAGTCGAGTACCGAGGTCGAGACGCTCATTGCCCGCAAGCTCGTGGAAGGCGCCATCATCCGGCATCCGCAGGTCTCAGTCCTCGTAACTGAATTCCAGAGCCAACTGGCTTCTGTCATGGGAGAGGTCAATAAGCCCGGACAGTACCCGCTGATCACAGCGCACCGAGTGCTCGACCTGCTGGCAGCTGCCGGCGGGCCCGTCATTACGCCTGCGCTGGCAGGCTCAGGGGCTGCGGCGGACGAAGCAACTCTGGTCCGGCGGGACGGCAGCAGCGCTCGAGTCGACCTCACGGCGCTGTTCGCAGGGGATCCGCGTCAGAATCTGGCCGTCAATGGCGGCGACACGCTGTTCGTCCCGCGCGCGCCGCAATTCTACGTCTACGGTGAAGTGCAGCGGGCCGGCGTGTACCCGCTGCAGCGAAGCATGAGCGTGGCGCAGGCCATCTCTGCCGGGGGCGGGCTCACTGCCAAGGGCACCGATCGGCGGGTGGTGCTCAAGCGGCGCGATCCGCAGGGTGTCGAGCATCAGTTTCAGGTTTCGGCGGCCGATCTGATCGAGCCGAATGACGTCCTCGTTGTCAAGCAAACCATCTTCTGACGGACCCGCAATGACTATCCGACAATTCTTTGAGCTGCTCTGGGCGCGCCGTCGCCTGATGGCGCTCGCGTTCTCTCTAGTGATGCTGGTGTGCACGGCGCTGATCGTCTGGACGCCACGCGCCTATACGGCCGAAGTCTCGCTGGTCGCCGACGGTAAGGGTGTCGACCCAGTATCGGGCGCGGCGGTACCCCAGCAGGCATTCGATAGCATCATCGCCACACAGGTCGACATCATCCGCAGCCACAATGTGGCATTGCGCGTAGTTGATGCGCTCAAACTGCAGACCGATCCCAGGTTGTACGCGGAATTTCTGCGCGCACCGGTCGGGACACCCCTGCGTGACTGGCTTGGGGATCAATTAGGCAAGCACTTGACTGTCGTGCCCTCGCGTGAAAGCAGCGTCATAACAATCGATTACAGGGATGAAGATCCGGCCAAAGCCGCCGAGCGCGCCAACGCCTTTGCAACCGCCTATATGCAGGCGGAGCTCGATCTGAAGATGGACCCGGCGCGGCGCCAGTCTGATTGGTACCAGACCCAAGTGCATGATCTGCGCACTTCGGTGGAGATCGCCCAGCAGCGCCTGTCCGATTTCAAGCAACATTCCGGTCTGGCTGGGGTCGACGAGCATGACACCCGGCTCGACGTCGAGAACGCCCGGTACGCGGAGATCAGCACTCAGCTCGTGACGGCGCAGTCATCTCTGGCCGATGCCCGCTCGCGCCTGGCGCAGGTCGATCACGCGCGCGCGCGCGGCCAGCTCGCCCAGCTGCCTGACATTCTCGGCAACACCGTCTTGCAGACACTCAAGACCGATCTGGCGCGGGCCGAAGCCAGCCTCGCCGACGTCTCTGAGCGCTATGACGTCAATGCACCTCCCTACCAGAGCGCGCTTGCCCAGGTCAAAGAGCTCGAAGCGCGGGTAGGCTCCGAGCTGGATACGGCCATCGGCTCGATCCGCCAACAGGCAGACATTTCGCAGCAGCGCACCAATGAGCTGCAGCACACACTCGATGCGCAGCGAGCACGAATCCAGCAGTTGCAGCAGGCGCGCGACACGCTCTCGATGCTGTCTCAGGACGCGGAGAATGCCCAGAAAAGCTATGACGTAGCGATGCAACGCGCCGGTTCAATAAAGCTGGAAAGCCGACTGGATCAAAGCGGTGTGGCCATACTCAATCGGGCCGTGCCACCCACGCAGCCGTCCCGCCCGCGACCGCTGCTCTATGCCCTGATCGGCGTCATTCTGGGTTCGTTGTTCGCAATCGCCGCAGCCGTGATGTCGGAGCTCGTCGATCGTCGCGTCCATGCAGCAACCGATGTACCGGTCGAGAGCGATGCAATGGTGCTGGCGGAAATACCCGCTCTGTTGGGGCTTGCGCCGGAACCAGCATGAGAAACGAGGAGAATTGAATGTCGGTAGAGGAACTGCTGATTCCCCCCGCCCCGCGCCTGGTCCGGGCACGCGAGCCGGTCGACATGCACATAGGGCAGGTATTGCTGCGAGCGGGGAAACTCACCGAGACCGACATTCGGCACATCGTCTCCATGCAGGGCGTGCAGAGGATTCGCTTCGGCGATGCCGCCGTCAACCTCGGACTGGTCGACCGCCACGATGTGCAGCAGGCGCTTTCTGAGCAATTCAACTATCCGTTACAGCGCACCTCCGACTCCCTGTTGAGCCGCAGCCTGGTGACGGCGCGCGACCCGTTCGGTGCGGCGGCGGAAGCGTTTCGCAGGTTGCGGACGCAGATGTCAATGCGGTGGTTCTCGAAGAACAAAAGCCTAGTGGTAACTTCAACACGTAGCGACCAAGGCGCTCACCTGATTGCTGCCAACTTGGCTATCGCGTTCGCGCAAATAGGCATCAAGACCCTGCTCATCGATGCCAATTTTCGCCAACCGCGGCAACAGCGTCTGTTCGGGCTCGAGCCGGACAAGGGGCTGTCGACACTGCTGGTCGGCCGCGCCTCCTATGATGAAGTCGTCTGCCCGGTCGATGGGTTCGGGCATTTGACGGTGATCTGCGCCGGCCCGATTCCGCCCAATCCACAGGAGCTGCTCGAGACAAGCGCCTTCATACAGGCGATGAAGTGGTTTGCGCAGAATTATGATGTCGTGATCTTTGACAGCGCAGCGATGCTGGAATTCGCCGATACCCAGACGATCGCCAACCGCGCGAGTGGGTGTCTGTTGTCGATTCGACGGCATGCTACGCGGGTCGCCGACATCGAACACGCAAAGTCGCTTCTGGTCCCGGCATCCGCGGTGCTTGTTGGCACCGTGCTCTGCGATTGACGCGCGCAGATGGCGCCATTTACTCCTTTTTCTCCAATATTTCTGGTCCTCTTGGTCGTCGCCGCCGTCAGCGTGCGCGGCTGGGTCGTGGCGATCGGGATTGCAGCCTTTCTTCAGTCTCCCGCCCCCATTGTCGTGGACGCGGGCGGTCGCCTCAGCGGCATCATGCCGGCGTATGCGCTGCTCGCGGTCGGCATGATTCACGCGGTCCTGCACGCGTTGCGCCCCCGGTCCGCGCCGAAGTCGTCGGCGCCCAAGCCCGCCATCCCATGGTTGATCGCATTTACCGCAATCGGTGTGCTCGGCGCCATCGTCCTGCCGCGCGCTTTCGAGGGGCAGGTCGAGGTGATGCCTCCTGCCTACGGTTTGGACACGCTGTTCATCGAGCGGGTTCATCCGTCGGGCCGAAACTCAGTTCAGGCGGTCTACCTGATCTGTAACCTGGTGCTGTTCCTGCTCTGCCGCTGGACGGTGGCCTCGAGGCTCGTCACCATCGAGCAAGCGGTGCGCGGGCTGATCCTCGGTGCCGCGTGTTCAGCCGCACTCGGGCTTTACCAGGCCATCGGCTATCAACTCGGCTTGCCCTGGCCCAATGAAATCATCAATTCGAACACGGGCGTGGGGCAGCTCTACACCCAGACCGCCTTCGGCATGCGTCGCATGTCGGCCACCTTTCTCGAACCCTCGCTGCTGGGCTTTCATTTCCTGAGCGCCTTTGCCCTGTTGGGTCTCGGTCTGCGCCGCGGTTGGATCGGCGGAACGCTGCTGCTCTGTCTGCTCATCTCCACTTCCAGCAGCGGTTACGCTGGCCTGTTGCTGCTCTGCCCCATTGCGCTGCTGCTCGGCGGCGCTCGCACTGACCGGCGTCTGATGTTGCTGCTGTTGCTGCTCATGCTGGTGCTGGGGGGCGCCTACCTCGTCGACCTGCTGTGCATGGATGGCCAAGTTACCTCCGCCTTCCTGACCGGGAAGCTGACCAGCGCCTCCGGCATCGATAGGGCGCGTACCAACTGGGTTGCGCTGCGCACTGTATTCCAGTCGTGGGGTCTGGGGGTCGGCGTCGGCAGTTCCCGCGTTTCGGGTCTGCCGATGACGCTGCTGTCTACCACTGGAGCGCCCGGGCTCTTCTGCTTTGCCGGTTTCCTCTGGGTGCTGGTGCGCGCTTGTTTGCAGCGTGGCGATCAGTACGGGCGCGCCTTCGCGCTGGCGATAATTGCCATGGCCATCGTCTGGTCGCTCAGCATTCCGGATCTGGCGCTGCCATACGCCTGGGTACTCTGCGGCTTCGCCTCCGGGCTGTTATCGCTGCCTCGCCCGGCGGAGCACCGCGTTTCACCTAAGGCTGTGCCAATGACTGTCCCGGCCCGTCTGGTGGCCATTTCATGAGTGCGCCGATCGCAATCAACGCCCGCTTTTTGACCCGCAATGCAAGTGGCGTCGATCGCTTCGCGAGTGAAATCCTGCGCGAGTGGCTGCCGCGCCAGGATCGGGTCGTTCGCGCCGTTCTGCCTGCCAACGCGCCGGCGGCCGTGGCCAGGAGCCTCGGCATTCGGGCGGATATTGTCGGGAGTCTAAAAGGTCACGCCTGGGAGCAACTCGATCTGCCTCGGCATTGCCGCCGGGAGCTGATGTTGAACCTGTGCAGCAGTGGCCCCCTGACGCACCGGCTTCAGCTGGTCGTGCTGCACGACGCCAACACCATGGCCAATCCCTGGATCTTCAGTCTCGCCTACCGCAGCTGGTATCGGATGCTGTTTGCGGGGCTGATGCGCCGCGCCGGCGTCGTTGCCACTGTTTCCAAATTTTCCGCCTCCGAACTGGTGCGGCATGTGGGTGGCCGCGCGGCCGCGCGTATCGAAGTCATATCTGAGAGCGGCGAGCATGTGCTCCGAACGCCTAGTGACCCTGCGGTGCTGGAGCGGTTGGGTCTGCTTGGTCGGCGTTACGTGCTGGCCGTGGGCAATCGCAGCCCGAATAAGAACTTGACGGGCGTTGCAAAAGCTGCGGCCCTGCTCACCGGCAGCGACGTCAAGGTCGTCGCAGTCGGTGGGAGCAACGATCGCGTGTTCGCATCGTGTGACCTGTCCGGATCCAATTTGATGCTGACGGGCTATGTCACCGACGGGCAACTTCGAGCGCTGTACGAAAATGCGCTTTGCTTTGTCTATCCATCGTTCTACGAGGGGTTCGGCATCCCGCCCCTTGAGGCCATGCATTGCGGTTGTCCGGTGGTGGCCTCCGATAATTCGGCCATTCCGGAGATTTGCGGCGACGCCGCCCTCTACTGCGACCCAGCGGACCCGGCCGACATCGCGCACCAGGTGCAGCGTGTCCTCGACTCAGCTGCCTTGCGCGACGAGTTGCGCCAAGCCGGCCATGAGCGCGTTCGCCTGTTTACCTGGGCACGCGCGGCACAGCGGCTCGAGGAGGTTATACATCACGCGGAATCAGGTCTGGCGGATGCCTGACAGGTTCATTCCAATCGGGCGCACGCATTATCGGGCGCTGCACGTACTGCATGCCGCCGAGGTCATCAAGGGTGGCATCTGTACCTATCTGCGGCTGATTATCGAAAGGCAGCGACTGCTCTACGGCCCGGAGCACGTGGCGGCGGTCGTCCCCATGGAACAGGCTCCGGAACTGCAGGCCGCTGCGGGAGTTGCAATCCTTGGCTTTCGCGAGAGCCGCCATCGCCTGCTCAACGGCGTGCGTCTCGCACTCGCTGTCCTTGGACAAATCCGTCGGCAACGCCCCGATATCGTCCACCTGCACTCAACTTTTGCCGGCGCGCTGCTGCGGCCACTGCTTGCGCTGCGTTACCCGCGACTGCCGGTGCTCTACTGTCCGCATGGTTGGGCCTTCTTTCGCGACCAGTCACGGCTGGCACGGTCACTGACGCGTGCGCTGGAACGCATCTGCGCGCGCTGGTGCGACGGCATCGTGTGCGTTTCGCGGCACGAACGACGCGCCGCAATGCGGGTCGGTATCGATGCGCAGAAGCTGCATGTCATCCCGAATAGCCTGTCTCGTAGTCGCCCAGCTGCTGCATTCGATATCCGCTGGCCGCCTGGGGCCCGGCGGCTGCTGTTCGTCGGCCGTTTCGATCGGCAGAAGGGGATCGATGTGCTGTTCGAGGCGCTGACGAGCCTCGGCGACGCAGCCTTTGCCTATGTCATCGGTGATTCGCTACACACGCGACTGGCCGATCTGCCAGCCAACGCGCGCTGCGTCGGCTGGAAATCCGGGGCGGAGCTCGAAGCCTATTACGCCAGCACTGACGTCGTGGTGATGCCATCACGATGGGAGGGCCTGCCGTTGGTGGGACTTGAAGCCATGCGCGCGGGCCGGCCGATAATCGCCAGCGACGTCGGCGGATTGTCCGAGCTGGTTGACCATGGCAACACAGGCTTGCTCGTCCCGCCGGACGATGCCGAGGCTCTCGCTGACGCGATCTGCACCGCGACTGATGCCTCGCTGCTGCAGATGGGGATTCAAGCCGCCGAACGCTTCTTCAGTCGCTGGACCGGCGAATCATCGCATGCGGCGCTGGCAGCCTTGTACCGGTGCAGCGTGGAAACCAGCAACCGTGCAAAGATCGAGAGTTGGTATAGTGACTTTGCCGGCTCATACTAGGTTCTCGAGGCAAGGCGGGCGCAATCGGCCCAATGCCGCGTCTCAGCTCGGAATCCTGCTGACAGCAGTTCTATGCTTGCCGTCAGCCAATGCGCGCGACTTTGAAATGGGTGCCTGCATACATCTGGCACTCAACCGTGGCGATGCCAAAACGGTTCTGCCGGCACTGGCGCAGGCCGGATTCACGTCGTTTCGGGACGATATCTACTGGTCACCCATGGAGCAGCAGCGCGGGCACATTGAGATGCCGGCGCGGTACCGGGAGCTCGAAAGCGCAATCGACGTGCTGCATAAGGCCGGCGGATCGCCGCTGTTGATCCTCGACTTCGGCAATGACCTTTACGATCACGGCAGCCAGCCGACCTCATCGGACGCGATCGAGGCGTTTCAGCGCTACGTACGCTTCGTGGTTACGCGATTCAAGGATCGTGTCGAGCAGTATGAGGTCTGGAACGAATGGAACACCGGCTTCGGCACCAACCCGCCGCAGAACCACGGCGATGCGACCGCCTATGTCAAGCTGCTGGAACGCACCTACGACACGATAAAGTCGATCAACCCGCATGCTCGTGTCATCGGCGGATCAGTCGCAGGGGCCGATCTGACCTGGTGCAAGCAGTTCTTTGCCGCCGGCGGGCTGCGGTATCTGGATGGATTTTCGGTTCACAGTTACACGTTGTTTCATTTGCATTCCAATCCGGAGGTTGCCATCCGGATTCTCGATTCGGTAGAGACTGAGATGCGCCGCTTGGCTCCCGGCTCTGAGAAGCCCATCCTGATCACGGAAATGGGCTGGCCGACCAATCAGGGGCGTTTCGGTGTGCCGGAAGGCAGAGCCGCTGACTACATGGTGCGATTTCTCGCGCTGGCGCGGGCCCGTCCGTGGATCCAGGGTATCTGGTGGTATGACCTCATCGATGACGGCACCAATCATGCCGAGTCCGAGCAGCAGTTCGGCCTGCTGCGCTCGAATCTGAGCCAGAAGCCTGCTTACAAAGCAGCAAGCCGCTTGGGCAGGATGTTGGCCGAAAGTTCCTCGGTACGCTCGTATGCGCTCCCCGGCAACGGTTACGCGGTCGTCGGCCATGCGCACGATCGCGATTGGCTAGTAGCGTGGAAGCTGGAACCCGACGTGCGCGGCTGGGAGGAGGGCACCGCCGCCGCCACCGATGTCGGCACGGAATTCGAGTGGGTCAACCCGCAACTGCCTGATGATGGCACGCCAGTTCTCTGGGAGCGCCGGTACGGCGACTGGGTGACCGTGCCAATTTATCCGTCTGGATCGCACTAATCAGTCCGCTGATGCAGATACGTAATCTAACTGGTATCCGCGGAGTTGCCGCTCTCTGGGTGGCGTTGCTGCACTTTCAGTCGGCACCTACGGGGCCGCACCTGCATTTCGGCCCCATCCTGGGCGGTGGCGCGGTGAGCGTCGACATCTTCTTCGTGCTGAGCGGCTTCATCCTGTCGCTGAAATACCTGCCGCAGATCGCACTGGGGTGGAACCGATCGTTGTTCTATGAGTTTCTGGTCAAACGATTCGCTCGCATCTATCCGTTGCACTTCTTTACATTTCTGGCGATGGTGGTTCTGTGGCTCGCTGCGGCGCGCTCGGGCTATACCGCACAGAACCCCGTGGACCATGATTCCTGGTCGGCGCTCTGCAATCTGCTGCTGATTCATGCCTGGGGCGTTCTGCCGCGCTTGAGCTGGAATGCGCCGTCCTGGTCAGTCAGCGCCGAGTGGCTGGCCTACATCGCGCTGTTCCCGCTCTGCGGTCTGGTGCTGCAGCGCTGGTCCTGGCGTAGTGGGTTGGCGCTGACGGCGATCCTGTGGATCGGCTTCGTCAGCTACGTCTATTTCGTGCACGGTGGCGCACTAGTCGATGTGACCACGGATGGCGCGGTGCGCATCCTGCCCGAATTCCTGGGTGGCTACCTGGTCGGCCGTCTGATGCTCGATAAAGGTCCTACCCGATACGCCGCGACATGCTTGCTGGGGGCGGCGATGGGCTTGGCGCTCGCACTGCTGTTCCCGCATGCGCTGGTGTTACTACTGCCCGCCATCCTGCTGCTGATGATAGGGCTTTATGCTGGCGGTCCCGTCGTCGATCGATTGTTCGGCAACAGGGTGATGGTCTTCCTTGGAGAAATCTCCTACTCCATCTACATGCTGCATGGCTTTGCTCTCATCCTGGTCAACCAGCTCGCTCGACATTTGGTCTCATCGCCATCAGCAACCGATGCTCTGCTGGTACTCTCGCTGAAGATCACCCTCACACTGCTGCTGGCCTACGTGGGGTTCCGCTGGATTGAGTGCCCGGCCCGGGACGTGGTTGCCAGCGTTTTGCTGCGCAAGAAACTGCGCCAAACTGCAGCGCCCGCGGTTCCGGCACGGCGCAGCGATTCTGGTTACTTGCCCAATCTGCAGGCACTGCGCTTCATCGCGGCCCTAATGGTGTTGCTCGGTCATCTGCTGCATGAGACCAGGGACGGCCACCTGCCTTCGATACAGGGCCTGAACGACCCGCTCGGCATCGAATTTGGCAGCGGCGTCGACATCTTCTTTATTATCAGTGGCTTCGTGATGTACTACCTGTCGCACGAAAAATTCGGCCGCTACGGATTTTCGGGCGAGTTCATTCGTCGTCGGCTGGTGCGCGTCGTTCCGCTCTATTGGCTGTTTACAAGCCTGATGCTGTTGGCGCTGTGGCTTTTTCCGGCCCAGGTGCGCCACGCTGAAGCGTCACCGCTGTCGGTCTTGGCCTCGTATCTGTTCTTTCCGACTCAGCGCAGCGATGGACTGGTCCGACCGATTCTGGGTCTCGGCTGGACCCTCGACTACGAGGTGTTCTTCTATGGGTGCTTCGCGGTGGCGTTGCTCTACCCCAAGCGCGCTGCCCTGACGGGGCTCGCGACACTGTTCCTGCTACTCGTTGCCTTGGGGACAATATTTCCCGGTGCGCCAACTGCCATGGCGTTCTGGTCCCGACCGGTCATACTGGAATTCCTGGCCGGCGTCGTCATCGCGCACGTCTATCTGGCAGGTGTCCGCATCGGGCGCACTTCGCAATGGGCGCTCATCGTCGCGGGGTTTCTGCTGTTGTGGGCGTTGAGCCCTTTAGACGATATGGACCGGCTCTTTTGGGCAGGCATACCGGGCTGCTTCGTGGTGTGCGGCGTCATACTCGGACCGGTGTGGCGCGTCCGCATGCTCGAGCTGGGCGGAAACTCGTCGTATTCCCTGTATCTGTCACATCCCTTTACGCTGAATGCACTGGCGCTGACCTGGGCCCGCTGGAACCTGCCCCCGAGCCCAGAAGCCTATGTGGCCGCGGGAATGGTCGCGTGTGTGCTCATGGGCTACGCGATTCACCGTGTCATTGAGGTACCGTCAATCGAGTTCGTCCAAAAATTCTCGCGCCCGGGGGGCCTTGCAGTCTGGGCGCCGCCGCAGATGGACCGTGGATAGCGCTGCCACAGCTCACACCAGGGTGTGGGTGATCAGTCTCGCGGACGCTGAGCGGCGGCGCACGGCATTCCATGAGGCTGCAGCCTCCAGCAACCTACCCTGGTCGTTTTGGGATGCGCACCGACAGCTCGGTGCACCACTCTCATATGACGCCGGTCGCGCCGCCAAAGATCTGGGCCGCTCGCTGACGGAAGCCGAGCGCGGCTGCTATTCCAGCCACTATTCGCTCTGGCGTTGGCTACTCGAGTCGCCCTTCGAGCAGATGATCGTGCTAGAGGATGATGTGGTTGCCGACTGGCGCCTTCTCGAGGCGTTGACCCGGATCCGCTTCGAAGGATTGGGTATCGAATATCTGAAGCTTTTCGGCAAGGTTCCCGCGTCGTGGCGATACATAAAATCGCCATTTCTCGGCTGGTACCATCATCTCATCCGCTTCACCGGCTTTCCGCTGGGCACACAGGCATACCTGATGTCGCGGAACGCCGCAGCTAAAATGTTCGTGGCAGGCCGCAGTGTCGAAGCGCCGATCGATGTCTACATGGATCAGTCGTGGCGGCATGGCGTACTCAATCTCGCCCTGTACCCCTTCCCTGTATTCGAGTGCCATCAGCCCTCGTCAATTGGGGAAGAGCGCCTGCGATACCAAGCTGCGTCCGGCGGTGAGGCCTTGCTACAGCGCGCGCGTCGCCAGCTCCGACGTAAGCTCCGGCTGGCATGGTCGGTTTATGGCCCGGAGCCGCCAGAGGCGCGACGGCTCAAGCGTACCCTGCGGCGTGCCGCGGTCGGACTTACGTGCTTCGAAAACGCAAAGTAGCTGTGCGAAGCCACCGTAATGGCATCCGCGGAGATCTCGATATTGAATGGAAGTTGGCGACCGACGGGGATCTTAGGACGCGCTGGGCTCATGTTCGGAGCACGCGTGGTCTCGATGACCTTCGGTGGCATCGCCTCGATCTGGGTAGCCCGATGCCTTGGGCCGCAGCAACTCGGCGTGTCCGGTATGGTCCAGAGCATCGTCTCGCAGGCGACACTATTGTTGGGTGCGGCTTTCTCCACGGTTCTCATACGGGACTTCATTTACGACAGGTCCGACGAGATGCGAGCCGAATTGGTCTACGCCTACATGGCCTTTCGCCTCTTGGGCGCGTGCGCAATCGGTCTGGTTGCTTGCGCGATCATGATTGCGGGAATCCTGCCGCATGACTATCAGATTTCCGGCTGGCTCTTCATCCCCCTGCTGTTCTTTGGTGTCCTGCAACCGGCGTGGGTTTTTCAAGCATCAGAGAAGCAGCACTTTCAGTCGATGATCTATGTGCTGCAGTCCTTCCTAACCGGTGTCGCTTACGTTTCCATTCTGCGCCCCGGTGCTCCCGCGACGGCTGAACTCACGATCATAACCTGCATCACGGGATCCCTGACGATCGTCTATGGACTGTCGCTGCATCGATTGATTCCCACCAGCAGAAGCCTGCTCAACCTGCGCAGTCTGGCGGTGATCTGGCCGATCATTCGCCGCTCGCGCTGGCTCTACGTATCCAGTCTGGCGATCTACGTCTACTCCAGCATGGAGCAGCCCATGGTCGGTTGGCTGGCGTCTTCAACGGAGCTGGGCAAATATCGGACGGCAGTCCTTTCTGTAAACGCCGCTAATTCCTTTTTTTTGATCATCCCGAACGTACTATATCCACGCTTTATCGAATGGCAGAAGCGCGGGCTGGATCTGCTTTGGGAGCGCCAACGCCGGCTGGCATTCGCTTTTGCCTGCGGCGGCCTGGCGGCCGTGGTACTCGGCGCGTTCCTGGTGCCGATTCTCTACCCCCTGGTGTTCGGTAATGCGTTCGCTGGCGCAGCCGTCCCCTGTGTGATCCTGTTCGCGGCAAAAGTCGTGGTGATCGTAACGGGCGTTTTTTACTGGGGTTTGATGACCGATGACAAATATGATAAGCCAATCTCATTGGCATTGATTGGCATCGGAC
>JBAUYT010000068.1:0-25483 GCA_049584935.1 Steroidobacteraceae bacterium | reverse complement strand
GCTTTGTACGTAGGGCTGATGTCCGGCACCAGCATGGACAGCATCGATGCCGTGCTGCTGCAGATCGAGGACAGCCGCATGCAGGTGCTGGCGGCTGCGTCGCACGGCTGGCCGCTGCCGCTGCAGGCGAGGCTGCGGCGTGCAGCGGAAGATTCCGAGCAGATCGGCCTGACCGAGTACGGGCGGCTGGATACGGCAGTAGGACTCGAATTCGCACAGGCGGCTGCACGGCTGCTGCAGCAGGCCAACATCCCGGCCCGGTCGGTTCGTGCCATCGGCAGTCACGGGCAGACCGTGTTGCACCGGCCTGGCGGCGAGGCGGGATTCACCCTGCAGATAGGTGACCCGAACGTCATTGCCGAGCGCCTCGGCATCGATGTGGTCGCCGATTTTCGCCGCCGGGACCTCGCTGCCGGGGGCGAAGGCGCCCCGCTCATGCCGGCCTTTCACGTCGCCGCCTTCGGTGCCACTCACGAGGCTCGCGCGGTGGCCAACATCGGCGGCATCGCCAACGTCACGCTGATGTCGAGTGACGGCAGCGTCATCGGCTTCGATACCGGTCCCGGCAATTGCCTGCTGGATGCCTGGGCGCGGGCACATCTCGGGCGTCCGTTCGACGCCGGCGGTAAGTGGGCTGCCAGCGGTGCGGTGGATGCCGAACTGCTGGCGCGCATGCTGGCCGAGCCGTACTTTGCGCGCCAGCCGCCGAAGAGCACCGGGCGGGAGACCTTCAGTGATGCCTGGTTGCAGCTCGCGCTTGCAGGCCGCAAATTGCCGCCCGAGCAGGTCCAGGCCACGCTCGCCGAGCTGACCGCGCTGACCATCGCCCGCGCGGTCCGGGACCGGGCCGGCCACGGGCTCAGCAATCTCTATCTCTGCGGTGGGGGTGCGTTCAACGTCGATCTGCTGCAGCGGTTGGCACGGGCACTGCCACAAACCCGGGTCAGCACCACGGCCGATTGCGGCATTGCGCCTGAGCACGTCGAGGGGGCGGGATTCGCCTGGCTGGCACACCGCTACCTGGCGGGTGGCCCGGGCAATCTGCCGTCGGTGACGGGCGCGCGTCACGAAGTCCCGCTCGGAGCCCTCTACCGTGGCCGCTCCATGTAACGGCGCTGTAACCCCGGCAGCTACAATGGGTCGCCATGATACGACGCGTGAGCTCACGTCCCACCCCGGAAGCCGCCGCTGCTCCCGCGCCAATGGCTGCGGGTGCCGCAGCCGCTGCAGCCGCGGCTGACTCGACGCTGGAATCTGCCACGACCGCCCAGGGCATGCCCACCGCGCCGGGCACCGCCCTTGCGGGCGGCAACGGTCATGCCGGTGCAGCTCTGCCTACCCCCACGCTGCGCGCGCCGCAGAACTTCATCAACAGAGAGATCTCGTCGCTGGAGTTCAACCAGCGCGTGCTGGCGCAGAGCCTCGATCCGCGCGTGCCGCTGCTCGAGCGCCTGAACTTCCTCTGCATTTCCTCGAGCAATCTCGACGAGTTTTTCGAGATCCGCGTCGCCGGCCTCAAGCAGCTGCTCGAGCTGGGCTCGACCCAGGTGGGCGCGGACGGCCTTGGGCCGGCGGAGCAGCTGGCCGCAATCCACGGCCGTGCCAAGGATCTGGTGCGGGATCAGTACAACTGTCTCAACGATGTACTGCTGCCGGCGCTGCGTGATGCGGGCATCGACGTGCTGGACGCCGAGGATTGGGACGCGGAGACCCGCGCCTGGGTCGAGCATCACTTCCGCGCCGAGGTCGAGCCGGTGCTGAGTCCGCTGGGTCTGGATCCGGCGCGGCCGTTTCCACGCATTCAGAACAAGAGCCTCAATTTCATCGTGCGTCTCGAGGGCAAGGATGCCTATGGGCGCGACAGCGAGCTCGCCATCGTCCAGGCGCCGCGTTCACTGCCGCGGATCCTGGCGCTGCCCGACACCGGTCCGCGCCGCCGTTTCGTGGCGCTGTCTACCATCGTCGAGGCCATGGTCGAGCACCTGTTCGAGGGCGTGCAGGTTCTGGGCTGCTACCAGTTCCGGCTGACGCGCAACAGCGACCTGTTCGTCGACGATGAAGAAGTCGACGACCTGCGGCGCGCGCTCGAGGGCGAGCTGGCACAACGTCGCTACGGCGCGGAAGTACGGCTCGAGACCGCCGCCGACTGCCCGCAAGACATGGTCGAATTCCTGCTGCACCAGTTTTCGCTGACGACGCTGGACTGCTACCAGGTGCCGGGGCCGGTGAACCTCAACCGCTTCTCGGCCATCTACGGCCTGGCGCAGCGCGCCGACCTCAAGTACCCACCGTTCACTCCGGGATTGCCGCCGCGGCTGGTCGGCGCCACCGACCTGTTCTCGGTCATACGCCAGCGCGACCTGCTGCTGCACCACCCGTACCGCAGCTTCGGTCCCGTCATGGACATCCTGCGTCAGGCCGCTGCCGACCCGGGCGTGCTCGCCATCAAGATGACGCTCTACCGCACCGGCGATCAATCGCCGATCGTCGATGCGCTGTTGGCTGCGGCGCTGGCCGGCAAGGACGTCACCGTCATCATCGAGCTGCGTGCGCGCTTCGATGAAGAGGCCAATATCGAGCTGGCGACGCGGCTGCAGGAAGCGGGCGCGCACGTCATGTACGGCGTGGTCGGCTACAAGACCCACGCCAAGATGTTGCTGATCGTGCGTCGGGAGACGGAGGGCATCCGCCGCTACTGCCACCTCGGCACCGGCAACTATCACCCGCGGACCGCGCGCCTCTACACCGATTACGGCCTGTTTACCTGCGACGAGGAGATCGGTCACGACGTCCACGAAATTTTCCTGCAGCTCACCAGCCTGACGCGCACCTCGAAGCTGCGCCGGCTGCTGCAGTCGCCGTTCAACCTGCATGAATCGCTGCTGGCCATGATCGAGCGCGAGAGTGCGAACGCGCGTGCCGGTAAGCCCGCGCGCATCATCGTCAAGCTCAACGCGCTGGTCGAGCCGCAGATCATCGAGTCGCTGTACGCGGCCTCGCGCAGTGGTGTGCGCATCGATCTGATCGTGCGCGGCGTGTGCGCACTGCGCCCCGGGATCCCCGGCGTTTCCGACAACATCAGCGTGCGCTCGGTGGTCGGCCGGTTCCTCGAGCACTCGCGGGTCTACTGGTTCGAGAACGCCGGCGAGCAGGAGCTCTACCTTGCCAGCGCCGACTGGATGGAGCGCAATTTCTTCCGGCGCGTGGAAGTGGCTTTCCCGGTGGCGCGGCGGCAGCTGCGCGACCGGATCCTGAAGGATCTCGAAGTCTACCTGGCGGACAATACCAACGCCTGGGAGCTGCGCCCGGACGGCACCTATGCGCGCATCAGCGGGGGCAGCGCCTCATCCGTGGACGCGCAGGCCGCGCTGCTGGAACGCTATGCCGGCGTGCCGACACCCATGACGCCGTCGATGGAAGCGGGCTAGCGCCAGCGAGCCTATCGGCCCGCAGCCGCTTCAGCGCGTCCACCTGAGAACACCCGCAGCCGCAGCCCGTGCGGCTGCAGGAACTCCGTCTCGAGCTGCAGGTCGCCCACGGTGAGCGGGTGCTCCTTGAGCCAGCGCGCCGGAAACCGCAGTTCGAGCGTGCGGCCACGCGGCGCCAGCTCGATATTGGGCAGCGCCTCGGGGCTGCGGCCACGGTGCAGCAGCACCGACAGCCGCAGCAGCACAATCAGGTAGATCGTCAGCTTGTCCCACGGCGGAATCAGATCCTCGAGCCGATCAAACACCAGCTTGCGTCGGTGCGAACCGACCAGGCGCGCCAGCAGCAACTGCTCCTCGCGCGCAAAGCCGGGCATATCGGCGTTCTCGAGCAGGTAGGCTCCATGGCGGTGATAGCCGTTGTGTGCCACGTCGAGGCCGATCTCGTGCAGCCTTGCGCCCCAGCGCAGCGACAATTCCGCCAGAGGATCCGCCAGTCCCCACGCGGCCCGCACCTGCTGCAGCAACGTCACCGCTGTGGTTTCGACCCGCTCGGCCTGCTCACCGTCGACATGGTAGCGGCGCGCCATCGACGCCACGGTGCGCTCACGCGGATCCGAGCGCGTCATGCGGCCGACCATGTCGTACAGCAGGCCGTCGCGTAATGCCCCTTCCGCAAAGCGCATCTGTTCGATGCCAAGCGCCGCCGCAATTTCGGCCAGGATGACGACGCCGCCGGGGAACACCGGCCGGCGTTCCTCCGACACCGTGTCGAGATCGAGTTCGCGCAGGCTGCCGCTGTCGGCGAGCTTCTGCAGCAGCTGCTCCAGACCCTGCGGCGTGATGCTGCTGGCCGAGGGATCGAGTTCGCGAATACTGTTGGCGATCACGCGCACCGTGCCCGAGCTGCCTACCGCGCGCTCCCAGCCGCGCTTCTGGAATGTCGCCTGGATGGGCTCGAGCTCCAGGCGCGCCGCCAGCCGCGCGCGCTCGATGCGCTTCTCCGACAGGCGGCCGTCGCCGAAGTAACGCTGGCTCAGCGATACGCAGCCCATCTGCAGGCTCTCCAGCACCAGCGGCTCGAAGCGCTCACCGATGATGATCTCGGTACTGCCGCCACCGATGTCGACTACGAGCCGGCGACCCGAGTCATTCGGCAGGTTGTGCGCCACCCCCGAGTAGATCAGGCGCGCCTCTTCCATGCCGGACACGATTTCAATGGGAAATCCCAGCGCCTCTCGCGCACGCTCCAGGAACGCCTGCTTGCGGCGCGCGATGCGCAACGCATTGGTGCCAACCACGCGCACGTTGCTGGCTTCGATGTCGCGCAGTCGCTGGCCGAAGCGCTCGAGGCAGGCCAGGGCGCGCGCCGCAACGGCCTTGTCGAGACGGCCATCCTCGCCGACACCCGCCGCCAGCCGCACCATTTCCCGCAGGCGGTCGATGATGGAGAGCTGGCCGAGCGAGTAACGCGCGACCACCATGTGGAAACTATTGGAACCGAGGTCGACCGCCGCAATGACGTCGGACATGGCTGGCGGATAGCGGCGTCAGGCCGCCAAAGCGGTCAGGCGCTGAAGGAGGAGCCGCATCCGCAGGTGGTCTGAGCGTTCGGATTGCGGATCACGAACTGCGCCCCTTCCAGCCCCTCGCGGTAGTCGATCTCGGCGCCGCCGAGATACTGAAAGCTCATCGGATCGACCAGCAGCTTGACGCCCTGGTTTTCGATGCAGGTATCACCATCCTGCACCTGCTCGTCGAACTCGAAGCCGTACTGCAGGCCCGAGCAGCCGCCGCCCTGCACGAACACGCGCAACATCAGGTTCGGATTGCCTTCGCCGGCGATCAGCGCTCCGACCTTGCGGGCGGCCGCGTCTGTGAATACCAATAGTGCGGCTCCCTCGACCGGGGCATCCAACGTGTCTGTTTCGCTCATGTGGTGAGTGTAGGCGGAGCGCCGGCCAGCGTCAAAGTTGCGGCACGACGCATTGCTCATTTTCTCATGTCTTTACAGGCGGATGCGTGCAAAAACCAGGTATGACACCGGGCCCCAGTCGGCCAGTGCTGACCTGCAGCGCCAGGTCGGGGATCGGGTTATACGACAGGCGTGTCGACCAGGAATCGAACGCGCGCAAATCGACCGCGTAGCGGTCCTGATCGGGCTCGCGGCCGTTGAATGTGGAGCCCTCGATCTTGATGCGATCCAGTACCTAGCCGGCCGTGACCACCCCGTAGGTGATGTGAGTCGAGTCGAGCCAGTGATGCGTCAGTGGCGCCACCGGATCATCCTCGCCCGAGAACCGATGCATGAAGGCGGGCGGACCGAGCGCAGGCTCGCCGGCGACTGCCGCATAGAGGAACAGCGACTGGCGCGCCGGCAGCGTCGGCGCCAGCACTGCTGTCGCCAGCGCCAGCAGCTTCAGGCGCACGCGGGTCAGTCCTCGGGCGAGAAGAACGCCGTCAGGGTGGCGGTCATCGCCAGCACTGCCCCGATCAACAGGTACTCCGCCATCAGCGAGCGCCGCAGCGCCTGGGCTGCCAGCCGCGGTTGCGACGCCAGCGACGGCGTGTAGCGCCAGCGGTTCAGGGCGGCCAATGCCATCAGGATCATGAACACCATCAGCTTGCCCAACAGAATGAGTCCGTAAGGACGTCGCAGCACCGCCACGTCATCGATCAGCAGGAAGGCCATGCCGAATCCTGCGAGCGCAATACAGGGTACCAGCCAACCGGCCATTCGCGAGAACCGTTGCAGCACCGCGGCCGCGAGCTGTGACGGCTCGCGCTGCAACGTCAGTAGCAACGGCCAGAGCGTGCCAAGCCAGAAAGCGCCGATCGAAACGTGCACCACCAGCAGCGGCGCCAGCACCGCCCGCCACGGGTTGACGCTGGTATGTCCCGCCAGTGCAGGGGCGCACACGCTCAGCGCTGCGCCCAGCAATGCAACCCGCACGGCGCGCGCGTGCCCGATGGACAGCAGCAACAGCCCGGCCAGCATGAGTGCATCGGCGGCGGTGCGGCTCGAATGTGCGGCCAGGGTGAGCAGATGCGGATCAGCGGCACCGGCGAACTCGCCGGCCATGCGCGCGGCGGTCAGCGGCAGCTGCAGCAGCACCAGCACGGCCGCACCAGCGGCTACGGCAATGCCGAGACGCCGCACGCGCGCGCACACCTGCGGCACCTGCGCCTCGAACAGCGCCACGAAGAATGCCGCGCCGACCGCCTGGTACATGCAGAGCAATGTCAGCGCATGTTCAGCGACCGCGACGGCGTCCGTGCCCACGGCGACTCCTCAGATTCAGCGAGCCGTCACGGTGAAGTGGATCTTGCCAGCCATGATGTGCCCGTCGGCGCTGATGACGCGATAGCGCAGCTCGTAGTCGCCGGGCTCGAGGCGCGGTGCCGTCACCTGCAGTTGCGTGGCGGCCGCGGACGGCAGCGGTGCGAGTTTCTGCGGCACGGTCTGCCCCGCCTTCGACAGCGTCAAGGCTGTGAGCTGCGCCGCCTCGGAAAACTGCAGTGTCAATTGCGCCGGCATGTTGCTGATGACCGCGCCGTCGGCGGGATCGGAGCGCTGCAGATGCGCATGCGCCAGTGCCGCCAGCGGCCAGACCAACATGAGCCACAGCCACGAAACGGCAGGGCGCGCGGGTCGCACCCACACCCCGGCGCTCACGAACGGGACTCGAGACTTGCTTGCCGTGCCGGCTTGGGTGGCGATGGCGCTACCGCCGTCTTGACCGGAACCGGTACTGCGGTCGAGGTTGCCGGTCGGGTCTGAGACACCAGTCTGCCGCTGATCTCGGCACCGAGCGCCATCTCGATGGCCCCGTACTGCACGTTGCCGCGCACCCGCGCGCTGGCGCCCAGGCTGACGCGCCCACTGCTGTCGATGTCGCCGTGAACGCGGCCGTTGAGGACCACGCTCGGGGCGGCCACCGAACCCTCGATGACACCGTGCTCACTGACCGAGAGCGCGGCTGGCGCACCGGCCAGGGCGCGCACGCTGCCCGTGACCCGGCCGTCTATGTGCAGGCCGCCGGAGAACTCGATGTCTCCCTGCACGCTGACGCCCTTGCCGATCAGCGTTTCGACCGGGGCTGCAGTTTCGCGGCGTTTGAACATGCTACGAATTCGGGTCGGCGTACCAGACGAAGGTTTGCCGGTAGGGTGCCACGCCTTTGCGTCCCGGTCGAACCTCAATCGTGACGTGATCGGGCTTGAAGTGCTCCGGCAGCGTGACGGGTTGCTCAATCGCAGCAAAATACTTGAAGCTGAACGGCAGCTCGTTCTTGCCACCGGTCAAAGTTGCCAGGTCGAAGCTGGCGGCAGCCCCGTCGCGGGTGCCGTCGATGGTGATGCCGAGCGTGCCGTTGACCGCCTCTTCCGGACGCTGCGTGCGGCTCAGCGAGAATCGCAGCGCATAGTGCTGCTCGCCCGACAGCGCAGCGATCCGGAACTGCTGCACCCGCACCGCGTCGGCCGCCTGTTGTCCCGGCTGCGCGACCAGGCCGCGGTAGAAGCTCATTTCCTGCTGATCGTGCGCCACCTGCGCCTGCAGTTCGCCGATGGTGCGCGCCACCTCGGCGCGCTCCTGGCCTTCAGCCAGGCGCGACTGCTCCGCTGCCGCCAGCTGTACGTTGAGTTCGCGTTGGGTGCGTTCGAGCTTGTCGATCTGCTGCTGCAGGCCTTCTCGCTGCGCGGCCGCCTGCAGGGCATCGTAGCCGGCCTTGTAGCGCCCCAGCTCGAACATGACATAAAGCGCCAGGCACGCGAGCAGCGCCACGATCGACAGCACCACCCAGCGACGCGCCGGCGCGTAGGTGCGCACCACCAGTTTGCCCGGGATCTGCATCTGGCGGCGCGGCCTTAAGGGTTGGAGGGTATCGACGCCGCGGCATCACCGGGCACCGCGCTCCGCGACCGCCACCACGACGGATACGGTGGCAGTCCCTGCGGAAAGGCCGACAGACCGAGTTCGTGCAGCGCCCGCGTATAGACGGCGCGCTTGAAATAGATCACTTCGCGGATGGGCTGCCAGTAATCGACCCAGCGCCAGCGATCGAATTCCGGTTCCGAAGTCAGGTCGAAGCGAAACGGCGGATCCGGGCGTCGCAGACGCAGCAGGAACCAGCGCTGCTTCTGTCCCAGGCACAGCGGCTGAACGTTACGACGCAGGTAACGCGCCGGCAGGCGATAGCGCAGCCAGTGGCGCGTGCTGCCGACGATCTGGACATCGGCCGCCGCCAGACCGATCTCTTCGTTGAGTTCGCGGTAAAGCGAATCCTCGGCGCTCTCCCCGCGGCGCATGCCACCTTGGGGAAACTGCCAGCCACGACCACCGGCACGGCGTGCGATAAACAGCTGCGCATCGTCCGACATGAGCACCATGCCGACATTGGCGCGAAAGCCGTCACGATCGATGAGGTCCGCCATGAAGTTGTTTTACCAGTGAACCCCAGCCTAAGCCAATCAGCCTCACCCCGGACTGAGACTTCCTCCGGTAGTCTTGTCATATGTTACGCCCGCGCTACGCATGGGGACTCTGCCTGCTGGCCTTGCTGGCCGTGGCGGCGTTTGCGGTAACGCTGCTGATCGGGTCGGCCGGATTGAGTCCCGGGCGCGCGTTCGCCGCCCTGCTCGGCGGGGGCGACGAATTCAGTCGTTTGATCGTCTGGACCGTACGCCTGCCGCGCGCCACCGCGGCATTCGCGGTGGGTGCGCTGCTGGCATTGGCCGGGGTACTGCTGCAGGCGTTGTTCCGCAACCCACTGGCCGATCCGCTGATACTGGGCGTATCGGGTGGCGCGGCAGTGGGAGCACTGGCGGGCATGCTCGTCGGGGCTAGCTCGGCGCTGCTGCACGGTTACGCCACCGCCGGTGGCGCGCTGGTCGGTTTGATGGTGCTGCTGCTCGGGCGTGGCGGCGGCGTCACGCGGCTGCTCCTCTGCGGTGTAGTGCTCGCCAGCGCCTGCGGCGCGCTCATCACCGTCATGCTGACGCTGGCCGACTACGGGCAGCTGCGCGGCATGGTGTTCTGGTTGGCCGGCGACCTCAGCTGGGCACAACAGCCAAGGCTCGAGCTGCTGGCCGCGGCAATCGGATTGCTGGCGGCTGCCGTGGGCGGCCGCTGGCTCAACGTGCTCGCGGCCGGCGAAGTCCGCAGCGCCTCGGTGGGGCTTCCCGCCGACGGCGCGCGCCTGGTGGTGTTCATCGTCAGCGCCGCGCTGACCGCGCTGGCGGTCATCGGCGGAGGCATGATCGGCTTCGTCGGACTGGTTGCGCCGCACCTGGTGCGGTTGGCCTTCGTGACCAGCGATCACCGTGTCATTGCGCCCGCAGCCGCGCTCGGTGGAGGCACTTTGCTGTGCTTCGCCGATCTGCTGAGCCGAACGCTGGCCGCTCCGCGCGAACTACCGGTCGGAGCGGTCATGGCGCTGATCGGCGCGCCCGTGTTCGTGTTGCTACTGCGGCGTCAGACGCGCTGAGCCTCAGGGCCGCCGCGCGGCAGCGTCGCGCCGGCCCTGCGTGTACTCCTGCCCCTGGCGCATGAGGGCCGTGAAGCGCGCCTGGTCGCCCGCCAACACGGCACTACGCACCTCTTCGACCGCGCGTGCCAGCGCCTCGAGCGACTCGGCACCAAAGTCGTTGAGGCGCTGGATCTCGAAGTACAGCTCCGGACTTTCCTCGGCCACCTTGCTGGCAATATCGAACTGTGCGTCGAACGTGGTACTGGAAAGCTGCGCCAGGCGCGGGGCCGCCTCGCCGCTCTGCGCCAGAGCCGTAAAAAAGGCAATGTTGAGCGCGTGCGACAGGCCGAGCACGTAGGCAATCAGACGATCGTGCTCGTCGAGACTCATGACCACCTGCTCGGCCATGGTGGCCGCGAACAGCGCGCGCGCGGCGCGCAGCGCTTCGGCGGAGCCAAGATCGATGAAGATCACGTGCCGCCCCGAGAGCAGCTCGGTATCCGGACCGAACATCGGGTGCAGCGAGGTGACCGCGACGCCGGCCTCCTGCAGCGCCGTCAGCCCGACACGCAGTGGCGACTTGAGCGAGCCGAGATCGAACACGGTGCCGCGCGGCCGGCGCGCCGCAAGTTGGCCGAGGATGGTGTTGGTGGCGCCAAGCGGCGCCGCCACCACGATCAGATCCTGGTCGAGCGCCGACGTGCGCCAGTCGGCGATGCGCCCGAAACCAACCGCGGCCTCCCGCGGGTCCGCGATCTGCACCACGAACCCCTGCGAACTCAGGAACTGAGCAAACCATCCCCCCATCTTGCCGGAACCGCCGATCACCAGCGCACGGCGGCCACTGCCAGAGGCCTGGGCCGCTACGCTGGCGCGCTCCTGCGTGGTCAGCGACGACCGGATCAGCAGCCGCATCACGGTCTCGGCCACCTCGGGTGACACGCCGAGCTGCTGCGCGTAGTTGCGGGCGCCGAGCAGCACGTCGCGTTCGCGACCGTAATCCCGGGTCGGAAACCCGGTAGAGCGCTTGACCCGCGCAATCTCCCGGCTCTTGGTCTGTCGTGCGGCAATAATCTGCAGCAGTTGCTGATCCAGCTCATCCAGCTGCCTGCGGAGCTCGTCGAGATTCATGGGGGGCCCTGCCTTATCGGTGCCCCTTTGTATAGGTTCCCGTCCATCTGCGGCAAGCGCGGCGCCTGCGTCTGACGGATGCAGCGCGACCGGCGGCCCGCTACCATGCGGCAATGACCTTACACCAGGAGTACCTGCCCGAGTCGTTGCCCGCGGAGCCGCTGGCGCTGGTCGCCCGCTGGCTGGAGCAGGCCACGCGCGAAGCGGTACAGCCCAACCCGAATGCCATGGTGCTAGCCACGGCAGACCAGCACGGTCAGCCATCTGCGCGAGTGGTTTTGTGCAAGGACATCCGGCCGCAGCCCGGCTACCTGACCTTTTTCAGCAACTACGAGTCGCGCAAGGGAACGGAGCTGGCGGCCAATCCGCGTGCCGCGGCCGTGATGCACTGGGATCGGTTGCACCGGCAGGTCCGAATCGAAGGGCCGGTGGTTCCCGCCGGTGCCGAAGAGAGCGACGCTTATTTCAGCTCGCGCGCCTGGCAGAGCCGGATCGGTGCCTGGGCCAGTCGGCAGAGCAGCACGGTGCCGTCGCGCGCGGCCCTGGTGGCTGCCGTCGATCGTACCGCGCGGCGCTTCGGTGTGCCCTCGCCTTTGCAAAGTGCGGATGACGCGCCCGATCCGGGGATCGAGATTCCACGGCCACCGCACTGGGGCGGCTATCACCTCTGGGCGGAGGCCGTCGAGATCTGGGTCGAGGGAGCGGGTCGACTGCACGACCGTGCGCGCTGGATGCGCAAGCTCGAGCCGGCGAGTAGCGGCTTCAGCGCCGACGGCTGGAGCGTCACGCGCCTGCAGCCTTGAGCATGCTGGCCTGCAAAGCACTGACCATTGCCGCCGGCGGCCGGATGCTGGTGGCCGATCTGTCGCTATCGCTGCAGCCGGGCGAATTCCTTGCGGTGCTCGGCCGCAACGGCTGCGGCAAGAGCCTGACCTTGCACGCGCTGGCGGGTCTGAACGCGCCGCGCCGCGGCCGCGTATTGCTCAATGGCGCCGACCTGCACCGGCTGCCCCGGCGTCAGGTGGCACGGCAGCTGGGGCTGCTGCCACAGGACCGCGAAGAGTCGCTGTCGATGACCGCGCTCGAGTCGGTCATGATCGGTCGACACCCGCACCTGAGCTTCTGGCAGCGCGAGGGCGCGGCGGATGAGGCGATTGCGCAGACGGCACTGTCGCAGCTTGGGCTGCGCGATTTTGCGATGCGCCTGGTGCCAACGCTGTCCGGCGGTGAGCAGCGGCGCGTGGCCATGGCCGCACTACTGGCGCAGGCACCGCAGATCTATCTGCTGGATGAACCGAGCAACCACCTCGATCCATTGCACCAGATCCAGGTGCTGAACCTGTTTCGCGCCCTGACCACGCAGGGTGCCAGCATCATCGCCACGTTGCATGATCCGACACTGGCGGAGCGCTTCGCCGATCGTGTGCTGCTGCTCTACGGCGACGGGCGCCACCGGCTCGGCACCGCCCCCGACATGCTGACCGAGACCGCGCTGTCGGAGCTATACCTGACGCCGATGCAGGCGCTGGGTACAGCGCCGAGGCGCGCGTTCCTGCCGGGCTGAACCCTAAGCAGGTGCCAGCGCCGCCAGCACGGCCGCGTGCAGCGCCGGATTGGCTGCCAGTATCGAAGTACTGCCCAGCGAGATCTCGCCACCCTCCAGATCGGTGACGATGCCACCGGCCTCACGCACGATCACCGTCAGCGCGGCGATGTCGAGGATATTGACGTCGGACTCCAGCACCACGTCGAGCGCACCGCGCGCCAGCAGGTGGTAGTGCAGGAAATCCCCGTAACCACGCAGGCGATTGAGGTTGCCGATCAGCGTCGCGAACCGCGACCAGCGGATCGCGGAGGCCGCCAGCGTCTTTAGATTGCCGACCGAGAGAATGGCCGCGGCGAGCGTGGCGACGGCGCCGACGTGCACGCGCGCACCGTCGAGCCAGGCCCCCTGGCCTGCTTCCGCCCAAGCCAGCTCGCCGTAGACACTGGCACTGGAGACGCCGAGCACCAGCCGGCCGGCGCGCATGAGCGCGATCTGCGTCGAGAAGAACGGACAGTCGCGCACGAAGCTCTTGGTGCCATCGATCGGGTCGACCAGCCAGATGCTCTCCGACTGCATGCGCTCGCATCCGGTCTCCTCGCCATAGAAGCCGTACTGCGGAAAGCGCGTACACAGCACCGAACGGATGGCCTCTTCGGCACCTACGTCGGCTTCGGTGACCGGCGACTTGTCGGCCTTGAGGGTGACCGCGAGATTGTGCCGATAGAGCGCCGCGATCACTTCGCCCGCGGCACGCGCCGCATCGAGTGCCGCCTGAAGTTCTGCAGATGCCATGCTCACCCCGTGTGTCGTACCTGCGCGATGCAGCTCGCGGCAGCGGCCGCAGGTGCGGTAGAGTAGCGGACATGAGGAACCGATTGTCGCGCATCGTTACGCGCACCGGGGATGATGGCAGCACCGGATTGGGTGACGGCTCGCGGGTCCGCAAGGATACCGCGCGCATCGAAGCACTCGGCAGCGTCGATGAACTCAACTGCACTATCGGCGTGCTGCTGTCCAATCAGCTGCCGGATGACTCGGCCGCGGCCTGTCTGGCCGAAGTGCAACATGATCTGTTCGATCTCGGCGGGGAGCTGTCGATACCGGGCAGCGCATTCATCAACCAGCAGCGCATTGGCTGGCTGGATGAGCAGCTCGAGCAGTTCAACAGCTCGCTGCCGCCGCTGCAGGAATTCGTGCTGCCGGGCGGAGGCACGGCGGCTTCCGCCAGTCACATCGCGCGCGCGGTCTGCCGGCGCGCCGAGCGCAGCTGCTGGGTGCTATCGCGCAACGAACAGATATCACCGTTGGCGCTGCAGTATCTCAATCGGCTGTCGGATCTGCTGTTCGTACTGGCAAGATTATTCGCGCGCGCGGAGCGCGGCACCGAGCCGCTGTGGAACCGCACGCGACTCGCCGATCCCGCCGGCGAGGACGGCTAGCGGGCCTGGCGCTGCTCAGCCGAGCAGCGCGCGCAGCCGCGCCCAATCGAACGCCGGGCCTGGGTCGGTCTTGCGGCCTGGCGCAATATCACTATGTCCCACCACTCGTTCCCGGCTCAAAGTGGGATAGACCTCGCACAGCGCGCCGATGAGCTGCGCCAGCGCGGCATACTGTGCATCTTCGTAAGCGACTCGATCGGCTCCCTCGAGTTCGATGCCAATCGAGAAATCGTTACAGGCCGCGCGCGCGCCGTAGCGCGAACGGCCCGCGTGCCAGGCACGCTGATTGAAGGATACGTACTGCGAGGGTTCGCCGTTGCGTCGAATCACGAGATGCGCCGACACACGCAGGGTCGAGATGCTGTCGAAACCCGGATGCGCGTCGGCCGGCAGGTTGCCGCAGAACAGCCGGTCGATCCAAGGGCCACCGAACAGGCCCTCCGGCAGGCTGATGCCATGCACGACGATGAGCTCGGGCTGCATGTCCGGCGGGCGCTCGTCCCAGTGCGGCGACAGCACCTGGCGCGCCGACAGCAGCAGGCCGGTGGTGGTGTCGATGCGTGGTGGGTTGCTCATGCCGGGCCCGCATGATGCCAAAATGCGCGCATGACCACAGCGTATCTGACCCAGCCTGAGTTGCCATGCGACTGACGCGCTGTCACGTGCCAGAAAGACTGCAGCCGGAGACCGACACGGTGCTGCCGCCCGCGGCCGCGGCGCACGTGAGCCGAGTGCTGCGGCTGCGGGCCGGCGCGCGGCTGACCTTGTTCGACGGCAGCGGCGGCGAATACGACGCCACCCTGGTTGCAATCGAGCGTGGGGGAGCCGTGCGCGTGGGCGTGGGCGCGCATCGCGATATCGAACGAGAGTCCCCGGTCGAGCTGACGCTGCTGCAATGCGTGGTGCGCGCCGAACGCATGGATTGGATCGTGCAGAAGGCGACCGAGCTCGGTGTGGCGGGCATCGTGCCGGTGGCAAGCCAGCACGCGGTGGTGCGTCTCGAGCCGGCCGCGGCGGCGCGGCGGCAGCAGCACTGGCTGGCCGTCGCCATTGGCGCCTGCGAACAGTGCGGGCGCAACCGTCTGCCTCGGGTCGAGACCGTACAGCCGCTGGCGCAGGCCTGCCGGAATGCCGTCGGGTCGACATCGACCCGGCTGGTGCTCGATCCGTCGGCGACCCGGTCGCTGACCGCGGCCGCAGGATCGCTGCCGTACCGGGCCGGCGGCTTCACGCTGCTGGTTGGGCCCGAAGGCGGATTGAGCGATGACGAACTGGCGCTGGCGCAGCAGCATGGATTCTCGGCCTGCAGCCTGGGGCCTCGAATCCTGCGCGCCGAGACCGCCCCGCTGGCCGCACTCAGCTGCCTGCAGACTCTGCTCGGAGATTTTTCCGAAAACTTGCGCTCCGGATAGCAATCCGGCAATCGAATTGTTGCCAGCGGCAACCTGAAGGTTGACGCTGCTGCGATGGGCGAAGTGGATGAACAGTCAACCAGACGGTTGCAGGCTGCAACCACTTGGTTGACTGTTGACGAGACTCAGGGCTCGCATTGGCGTCAACCCGTTGGTTGCAAGCTTTGCGGCGTAAAGTACGGCGCTTTCGAAGCGCGTCTCTCCTCCGCGCCGATCATCTAGCGAGGCCGCGCGCGCCGGTCCGCCCCGGCCGGCGGATACATCAGCGCGTCGATGGCCTCGCATTCGTTGGCTGCCAGCTCGAAATCGAAGATCGCCAGGTCCTGTCGCATGTGCGCCGCCGAGCTGGTGCCCGTCAGCGGCACGATCCCGAGCTGCGTCAGGTAGCGAAACAGCACCTGTGCCGGCGTGCGTCCGTGGGTTCGGGCCAGGGTGCGCATGGTCTCGTGCGTAAGCAGGAACTGATTGGCGGTCAGCGTCCAGAAGCTCTGGTAGATGATGCCGCGCGCGTTGCAGAACTCGCGCAGATCCTTGTCGTAGCCGTTTTCGGCGTGAAAGCGGTTCTGTAACACCGCCGGCGGAATGCGCGCCTGCTCGCATACCGCCTGTAGCTGCGCCAGCCGCGTGCAGTTGCTGATGCCGAGCTGGCGCGTGATGCCACTGTCGACGAGATGCTCCATGGCCCGCCAGACTTCGAAGGCCTCGTGTGGGTCGGGCAGCGGCGAATGCAGCAACAGGCAATCGAGGTAGTCGGTGCGCAGGTTTTTGAGGGACAGCGCCGCCGACTGCGCGACCTGGGTGGTCAGCGACGCGCGCACGTCGTAAGGGATCTGGCTCGGCTCCTGTCCCGAAATCGGCGTGAACTTGGTCTGCAGGTAGATCTGCGCGCGCTTCAGCCGCGGACTCAACGACGCGGCGACACCTGCACCCACGCCGGCTTCGTTGTAGTGCTTGGGCTGGCAGGCGGTATCAATGCCGCGGAAGCCGGCCTCGAGTGCGCGCCTCACCAGGCGTTCGGTCTCGTCCTGCTTCCATGCCGTGCCATACAGGATGTCGATCTTCACAGCACCTTATCGTAAACGATGAAACCGAATCGCGTCGCGATCTTATCGTAGAGCCGCATGGCCACCGTGTTGCTCTCGTGGGTCTGCCAGTAGACGCTCCTGACCCCGGCGGCGCGCGCCCGGTCATAGACCGCTTCGATCAGCGCGCGCGCCACGCCCCGGCCGCGGGCACTTTGCACTGTAAAGAGATCCTCCAGATAGCAGACCGGCGTTAGATGAATGGTGCTGCGGTGGTAGAGGAAGTGCACCAGCCCCAGCAGCTCGCCGGCCTGCTCGGCCACGAGCGCGTGTACCGGCTCGTAGTGATCGAAGAATCGCAACCAGGTCGTCTGCGTGATCTCGGAAGCAAGTGCCGTCGGTCCACTGCGGCCGTAGAAGATGTTGTAGCCCTCCCACAGGCGCAACCACGCCGGCAGGTCGGCGCGCTCAATGGCGCGCACCATGATGGATCCGGTCATGATCGTCCCCCTTGACTGGTCGCGGTCACGGCCACAGCCGTCAACGCTTCGGTATCTCCACCGGCACGATGCTCAGCGTCAGCAGCTGCGTGCGCCGCAGTACCGACAGTTCGATCGGCTCGCCGATGCTCCAGCGGCTCAAGTGCCGATGCAGCGCATCGACGCCGGCAATCGGCTGCGACTGGGCCGCCACGATGATATCGCCCACGCGCAGATCGGAGTCGGCCGCCGGTGTATGCGGCTCGCGTGAGACGACCTCGAGCGCATGCTCTCCCGGCAACGACAGCGCGCGCACCAGGCGGCGGTCCAGCCGGCGCGAGCGCCCGGCAATGCCGAGGTAGGAACGCCGCACGCGTCCGTGTGTCAGCACCTCCGAGATCACCCATTCCGCCGTCGGCGCCGGCACCGCGAAGCCGATGCCCTGTGCGGCCGCGATGATGGCTGTGTTGATTCCGACCACGCGCCCGCGCGCGTCAACCAGCGGGCCCCCGGAATTGCCGGGATTCAGCGGCGCCGTGTGCTGCAGAATTCCTTCGATCAGCCGGCCGTCCCCGGCGCGCAAGGTGCGGCCGTGGGCGCTGAGTACGCCGGCTGAGACCGTGGCCTCGAATCCAAACGGATTGCCGATGGCAACCACGAGCTGGCCGACTCTTGCGCGCACCGCGGCCGCCAGCCCCGCGGCCGGCAGCCCGGAGGCGTGCGCGCGCAGCACCGCCAGATCCGTCGAAGCATCCTCCGCGACCACGCGCGCTTCTATGCTGTCGCCGTCGATGAGCGTGATGCCCACCTTGGCCGCGCCCTGCACCACGTGCTGGTTGGTCAGCAGGTATCCGTCGGGTGTGACGATGACACCGGAGCCGCTGCCGGCCTGCACGACTTCGCCCCGCCGCTCGCGTCCCACGTGCACGCTGACCACCGCCGCGCCAACGCGTTCCACCACACTGACGACAGTGCGCGAATAGGCGTCCAGCGCTTCCAGATCGTGCGCTGCGGTGACTGCGTCGGCGGCTGCGGTCTCATCGGCCGGCGCCCCATGCCCCTCGAGCGGGCTGCCGGCGTTGAATTCGCTGTCCATGAATGCACGGCTTGGGGCTGCCGCCGCCGTTTTCAAGTGCCGGCCGCGGGTGCCTTGTGGAACCTGCCGCCCTGCATGATCGCGGACAGGCGCGCACGATCCTGCAGGATGGTGAGATCGGCCAGCGGATCACCATCGACCAGCAGCAGGTCGGCCAGGTAGCCGGTGCGAATCTCGCCGACTGGCAGCCCCATGAGTTGGCCACCGAGCCGGGTGGCCGCCTGCAGCACTTCGGACGGTTCATAGCCGAACAGATCCACGAACAACTGCAGGTCGCGGGCATTGCGCCCGATGGGATTGTAGGGAAAACCATAGTCGCCGCCCGGTAGCACGTGAATGCCCCGCCGTCGCATTTCCGGGTAGATGCGCTGCATCAGCTCGAGTCCGGATGCCGCGCCCATACGCTCTGCAGCGGCCCGGTCGATGCCAAAATCCGCGGCCTCGTGCACGCGGGCGTACAGCAGGCCTGGGGCGGGAGCGACGAACACCCGGTCGCTGGCGGCCTCGAGCAGGTCCAGCGCCTCGGAATCGGCGTAGGTGCAATGATTGATCAGGCGGAACTGATTTCGCACCGCCAGCTTCACCGCGGCCGCGGCCTGCGCATGGCAGGCAAGCCAGACGCCGGCCGGCGCGTTCTCGATCGAGGAAGCCCGCAGGCGCGGTCCGGGCAGATGGCCGGCATTGATCTGATCGCGCAGCGCCACTTCGAAGCGCTGTCCCAGTGAGCCAGCGGAATAGGCGCTGGTGTAGCCGTGATCGAGCGTAATGCGCGCGTTGAAGGCCGTGATCAGCAGGTGCTCTTCCGGCGGCAGGCGCATGGCATTGACGATATTGCCCACCGAGGACGGCCAGCTCAGGTGGGCATGCGGCTCGATCAGCCCCGGCATCAGCGTGCGGCCGCCACCGTCGATGATTCGCACCGCGGTGTCGCCGGCGAGAGCTGCCGCCGATTCCGCCGGCGATGCCGTCACGGCCGCGACCGAATCGCCGCGCACCAGCACCTCGCCCTCGAACGGCGCTCGCCCGCTGCCATCGAAGATGCGAACGTTGCGGAACAGCGTTGCCATCGCCGCTACCGGCCTCAGCCCGATGGCACGCCGGTATCGGCGACCAGTCCTGCCGCCGCGATGCCGGCCAGGGCGCACAGTTCGTCGTTGTCCGAGGTATCCCCGCTGATGCCGACCGCACCGAGCAGCACGCCGGCAGCAGACCCTGAGGCAGCAGACCCGACAGCGCATCAAAAAATGCCGGCACCGCCTGCGCACGGCGCGCGATTTCCCTGCCGCCGAATCCCATGCTCAGACAGCCGGCCGCCTTTGCGGTCGCGATCTGCGGACGCCCGTGCGAGGCGCGATCCTCGCGCTTGAGCGCAATGACATGTCCGCCCGCATCCAGCGCCACGACGCAGAGCGGAGCCAGCTGCCGCCGGCGGCCCTCTGCGAGCGCTGCATCCACGATCGTGCTGGGCCTGGGCCAGGGACAGACTAGACATGTTGACCTCGGGGTTGCGGCGTGCGAGCGCGACATGGCGCCGCAGTTTACGCGGTCGAGGCACCGTTATTAATCGGCATCGTCGAGCGTGCCGATGAAGGCGGCCAGGTCGTCGATCTCATCGGAGCTCAGGGCGGGCTCATCCCCCGGAGCCCGCCCGAAGGGCGGATCGGTCCTGTCGACGTTGGCGCGATAGAGCGCGGGCAGATCGTCGAACCGCCGCAACCGTCCGTGCACGCGCGGATACCACCGCTCCGGCGCCGTGTCGCGCGCAGCGTAGAACTCCAGCACCTGCCGCAGCGTGGAGAAGCGGCTATTGTGAAAGAACACGGTACGGCGCGCGCTGTTGCGCAAGGTCGGTGTCTTGAAGTAGCCGCAGTAGCCGGTCTCCCCGGCCAGATCGCTGCGTTCCGGACCGCACAGCCCCAGATCGTAGTAACCGCCAGCGCCGCCAGCCGTCAGCGCGGCATTACGCGGCACGCCGAGTGCGCGGTAGGCGTAGTCGGTGAAGGCCGGACCGCGAGCGCCGGGGCCGCGAGTATTGGGATGACATTCGGCGCAGTTGCCCTTGCGCGGATCGACGAACAGCGCCAGCCCGTGCTGTTGCTGCGCACTCAGGCTCGCTTCGCCGGCGAGAAAGCGGTCGTAGCGGCTGCTATAGGGATGAAAGCTCGGATCCTCGACTTCGAAGCGCTCGAGCGCCAGCGCGGCGGCCGCGGACAATTGCCGCGGATCGTCGAACACGTCCCGTCCGAACAACTGCGCAAGCTGCGGCGCATACACTGCCCGTCGCAGCTCTTGCGCCAGCGAGCCGAGGCTTTGATTGGCCATCTCGGCCGGGTCGAGCCACGGCAACAATGCCTGCGCATGCAGGCTGTCGGCACGCCCATCGAGCATGAACCCACCGGTGGGACCCTGATCCTCGCGGTCCTCGCCGTGCTCGACATAGAGATGCCGCGTGAAGCGCGGCGTGTGTGCCAGGTAGCGCAGCGAAGGCACGCTGCGCCGGGCGGTCCGATCCAGATCGCGGCCGCCGGGCGGTGCCGTGCCGCCGGATGGCGAACTGTAGGCATGCTCGGGGCTATGACAGCTTGCACACGCCAATTGCCCCGAAGACGATAGCGTGGGATCGAAGAACACTTGGCGGCCGAGCTGTGCCAGCGCGCTCGGCGGCACTGGCGGGTCGGAGGATGCCGCAGCGTTTGCGCCGCACAGGCAGAAGAGGAGGAGCGCGGCGGGCCTGGCGCGCATACGTCGTCCGATCAGAAATCGAACAGAGTCATCAGATCGCCGATCGCCGGACCATTGCCGGGGCGATAGGGATCGGTCGGGTCGGCAACCGGATCCGGCAGGTTGTCGCGGCTGCGCGCCGACAGTGGCGCCAGACCCCAGTTGCGCTCTATGAATTTGAGAATCGATACGTGATCGTTGTAGGTGTGATCGACATGCCCGCGACGCGCGTAGGGTGAAATCACCAGCAGCGGCACGCGCGTGCCGTCACCGAAGAAGTCCAGCACCTGGACATAGCCCGAATCGAACAGTCCGCCGCCCTCGTCCGTGGTCGCGATGATGGCCGCGTGCGACCACAGCCGCGGCCGCTGCTGCACGCGCCCGACGATATCGCGCAACAGGCGGTCGAAGGTGGCGGCCACCGACGATCCTGGATGGCCATTGTCGCGGCTCTTCGGCACTACGAACGACACCGCTGGCAGTGTGCCGCGCGCCAGGTCGCGGTAGAACGACTGCATGCCCCGGAGCCGGGAACGCAGCGCCGGGTTGGTCATGATGGCGCTGGAAGCCACCAGCGGATCGCCGTCATTGTTGTACTGCACGCGCCGGGCCGCATCGAGTGACAGATGCAGCGTCTGCATCTCGACCGCCAGGTCGCCGGGATCACGCGCGCCGATGTACCACTTCCAGCTGATGCCGTGCACCGAGAGCGCTTCGGCAATGGTCGGTACCTGCTGCGGCGGATAGGTGTAGTTGTCGGGGCCGAGCGGCTGCGGACGACCGTCGAGGTCGTAGCCGGCCGCATAGTTGTTGACCAGGTAGTAATGCCCGGGCTCGCAGCGGCTGGCGATGTGTCTGGCCTCCAGCAGCTCGAGGATCGGCGCCACGCCGGGACTGTCTCGGTCGGAACAATTGACGTAGGAGCCGCCTTCGTAACCATCGCGACGATAGAAGTTTTCGCTGCCGGGCGTCGGATCGGGATCCTCGATCTGGTTCTCGGGAGGCATCGCGGCGCGGCCGGCGACATTGAAGAACGGCAGGTCGGCGCTCACCAGCATGAAGAAATTCATCGCCGTGCCGCCCATCACCGGCTGGTGATAGTTGTCGCTGGAGGCATAACTGTCGGCGAGCTTGCGCAGGAACGGCGCATCGCCGCCGCCCATGTCGAGGAACCCCATGAGTTCTCCGCCCTGCCCCGTGGCACCGGGTAATACGCCCGAAGTATCTCCGCCCATGCCGGTGGTGATCGCCACCCAGGTGAACAGGTCGGGCTGCCGGTTCTCGGGTCCGCACTGCTGCCACATCTGGAAGAACCGATGCACCGGATCGCCGGTCGCGGCCGACATCGCGGCGCTCGCGGTCGCCAGCGACGGCATCGCGGCTGCACGTGGATACGGAACGTAGCGCGACAGCGGGAACGGGCCGTCCGGCAGGTCCGCCGGGATGCGCGGATCGGGACCCGTGCCGACGTCGTTGAACCGCGTGTCCTTGACGCCGATCAGCGTGGGCTGGGGCAGATGCTCATACGGCGCGGCGCGCGGCGGATCGATCGAATAGCGCGGCGTCGACTGCCCGCGCCGTTGCGCCGCGCGCGCAAAATTCTCGCCGGGGCTGCCGTCGGCTCGCACGATCCCCTCGGACAGCAGATTGTTGACCCGCTCGCCACTGCGAGGCTGCCAGGTGCCGAACAGCGCGTCGAACGTCTGGTTCTCGCCGATGATTACGATCAGATGATGGATCGGCGTGGTGGTGACCGGCTGCCTGGCCGCTTCGGCTGTCCATGGCGGAGCGACCGTCAGCGCGGTCACGAGCGCGAGCGCCGCGGCGCGTCTGTTGCTCAGACAGGCCCCTAACCCGTATCCCGTTCCGGCATCACCGAGGTTTCCTCGGCAATCATAAGTTCGAGGCGCTCGAGGTCGGGCACCAGCGGCGTCTCGTTGAGCATGCGCACCTGACACAGCACCGGAGAACGCTCGCTGAAGCTGCGCGAGTTATCGGGACGGACGACGTCATTACTGACGCGCACCAGCTGCGGGAAGCCCTGCGAGACGATGCCGAAGAAGCCGGCGTCGAGCCGGCCGGTCATGGCGTGGAACATTACCACCCGCGAACGTCCGCCGGCCGGAGGCACGGCGTGGCCGCAGGCGCATTCGAAGGAGATCAACGGCACCGAGCGCGCATTCCAGTTGACCAGCCCGAGGTACCAGGGTGGCGCCCCTTCCATTGGCGACGGGCTCTGATAGCCGATCACCTCGGCCACACACGCCCGCGGGACCAGCAGCCGCGCGTCCGCCAGCGGGATCAGCAGGCTGTAAATTTCCGCAATTCGTTCGCTCATCGGCCGCCACCTGCGGCTGCCGCAGCACCACGGCGCAGCGCCACCAGCGGCGTGATCGCGTCAAGCAACTGACTTTCCTGATAGGGCTTGCCCAGGTAGTCGTCGACTCCGAGTTCGATGGCGCGCGCGCGATGTTTCTCGCCCACGCGCGAGGTGATCATGATGATCGGCACTTCGCGCAGACGCGGGTCGCTGCGCACGTGCGCCGCCACCTCGTAGCCATCCATGCGCGGCATTTCGATATCGAGCAGGATGATATCCGGCACGTGTTCGGCCAGCAGTGACACGGCGTCCATGCCATCGCGCGCGGTCATGACGCGCATGCCGTTGCGCTCCAGCAGCCGCTGGGTAACACGCCGCACGGTAATCGAGTCGTCGACCACCAGCGCGAAGGTGCGGCGATCGGTCTTTTCCCGCGCCACCGTCGGCGCCGCGCGGCCGCGCCATTCGGCACGCACCAGCGCGCCGATATCGAGTATGACGACGATACGTCCGTCGCCAAGAATGGTGGCGCCTGAGATGCCGCGAATGCTCGAGATCTGCGGGCCGACCGGTTTGACCACGATCTCGCGGCTGCCGACCAGTTCGTCGGCCACCAGCCCGGTCGAATGCTCACCTGCGCGTACCAGCACCACCGGGATGGTGACGTCCTGCTCCGGCAGCGGTGAAGCTTCCATGCCGACATACAGCGCCAGTGGCTGCAGCCGGTACTTCTGCCCGCCGTGGCTGAAGCTGGTGTTGTCGGATTTGAGCTGTGCCTCGACCTCGGCGCGCGGCAGGCGCACGACGCCTTCCACGGTGGGTAGTGGCAATGCGTAGTACTCATCGCCGGTGCGCACTACCAGCGCGTGGCTGATCGCCAGCGTGAACGGCAGGCGGATCGTGAAGCGCGAGCCCTGCCCTGGCGTGCTCTCCATGTGGAGTGCACCGCCGAGCTTCTTGATCTCCACCGCGACGACGTCCATGCCCACGCCACGTCCCGCCTGTTCGGTAAGGGTGCTGGCGGTGGAGAAGCCCGGCTCGAGAATCAGCTGCATCACGTCTTCGTCCGACAGATCCTGGTCGGGACGAATTAGGCCGAGCTCGAGTCCCTTGGCGCGGATGGCGCGCAGGTTCATGCCAGCGCCGTCGTCGCTGACGTCGACGATGACCTCGGCGCCTTCGCGCCGCAGGCTCAGGCGTATGTGTCCGGTGTCGTCCTTGCCGGCGGCGCGGCGCACTTCCGGCATTTCGATGCCGTGAACCACGGCATTGCGCAGCATGTGCTCGAAAGGCGGCAACATGCGCTCGAGCACCTGGCGGTCGAGCTCGCCAGAAGCGCCGTCGACGATCAGCTCGGCGCGCTTGCCGGTATCGGCCGCGCTCTGGCGGACGATACGGGCCAGGCGCGGCACGTGACGCTGCACCGACACCATGCGCGTGCGCATCAGGCCGTTCTGCAGCTCGGTGACCGTGCGCGACTGTTGCTGCAGCAGATTCTGCGCCTCGCCGATCAGATTCTCGAGCAGACCCTGGATGCTGCCGACGTCACTGGCCGACTCGGCCAGGGCGCGCGAAAACTGCTGGATCGCGGAATAGCGGTCAAGCTCGAGCGGATCGAAGTCCTGGCGGTGCGTCGGATCCTTCTCGTGGCGATGCAGGATCTGCGCCTCGGTTTCGATCTCGAGCTTGCGCAGTTGCTCTTTCAGGCGCGTCACGGTGCGCGACAGCTCGCCGAGATTGAATTCGATCGAACCCAGCTGCTGCTCGAGGCGCGCGCGCGCGATGCTGACTTCGCCAGCGTTGTTGAGCAGGTCATCGAGCAGTTCGGCGCTGACGCGCGCCATCTCGACATTGGCGGCACCGGCCACGGGCTCGCGTCCCGGTGGAACCGGGGCAGGCGGCGCGGGCAGTTCGGCGGCGGGCGCCGACGCCATTGCCGTGCGCGCCGCCGGTGCCGCGGCCGGCAGCGATGGCTCGAAAGGCGCCGCCGTCGATCCTGCCGTTGACGTCTCGGGCAGCTCCGCCACAGGCTCTGGCGAGGGCTCCATCAGCGGCGGCTCGCTCGGCAGCAGCAGTTCGATCGGATCGATTAGGGTGCTATCGAGCTGCGGCTGCGGCTCCGCGGCCGCGGGTGGCAGCTCGGCGGTGCTGTCCGATGCGGGCTGCAGATCGAAGCGTATCGGTACCTCCTCGGGCGGCGGCTCGGGAACCTGCATGGCCGCTGCGGACTGGTCGAACACGGCTGCGAATGCGTCTTCGGCCGCATCGGCCGCCGGATCGGCGCTGCCAGGCACGTCTCCAGTGGACACCGGTATGTCAGTCCCCGGGGCGAGCGATGACTCCGCCGGTGGCGGGGCTGCCGGCTCGGCCGCAGCAGCGAGTTCGGGCATTGGCGCGAGCCGTGGCCCCGCCCCCGAGGCGG
>JBAUYT010000067.1:0-2792 GCA_049584935.1 Steroidobacteraceae bacterium | reverse complement strand
CGCCAAGCCCTATGGCCAGCCCCAGACCGAAATCGCGCCAGCGCAGCAGGTCGAAGCCAAACTGGCCGCGGCGCGGCTTCTTGTAGTCCCGCGAGGTGAGCCGCTGGCCGCTCACATGCTCTCCGGTGCCGACACGCCCAGCAGCGTCAGGCCGTTGGCCAGCACCTGCTGCACGCCGAACGCGAGCGCCAGCCGCACGTTGCGCAACCCGGCGTCCTCGACGATGAACGGCGCCGCGTTGTACCAGCCGTGGAAGGCGGTGGCGAGCTCGCGCAGGAAGTGCACCAGCACGTGCGGTGCGCGCGCGCTGGCCGCCTGCAGCAGCACTTCCGGGTAACGCGCCAGCGCCGACAGCACCGCCTGCTCGAACGGCGACTCGAGGCGCGACAGACATTGCAGCGCCTGCGCCCGATCGAACGACAGGCCGCGATTCTCGAGCTGACGGCGCACGCTGGCGATGCGCGCGTGCGCGTACTGCAGGTAGTACACCGGGTTCTCGTTGCTGCGGGACTTGGCAAGCTCGAGATCGAAGTCCAGGTGCTGATCGTGGCTGCGCATGAGGTAGAACAGCCGGCAGGCGTCGTTGCCGACCTCCTCGCGCAACTGCCGCAGGGTGACGAACTGCGCCTCGCGCTTGCCCATTGGAATCTTTTCGCCGCCGCGGAACAGGCTGACGAACTGGATCAGGCAGGCTTCCAGGCAGTCGTCCGGTTCACCCATGGCGAGCAGCGCGCCGCGCACGCGCGCTACGTAGCCGTGATGGTCCGCGCCCAGCACGTCGATCAAATGGGCGTAGCCACGCTCGCGCTTCTGCAGGTGGTAGGCGATGTCGGGTGCAAAGTAGGTGGGCTGGCCGTTGGCACGCACCAGCACTCGATCCTCATCGTCGCCGAACTGGCTGGCGCGGAACCACAGTGCGCCGTCCTTGCGGTACAGCTGGCCGCGGGATTCGAGCTTTGCGACCGCGTGCTCGACCGCGCCGCTGCGCGCCAGTTCGCGTTCGGAGTACCAGCGCTCGAACTCGACGCCGAACGCCGACAGATCGTCGCGGATGTCGGCCAGCATCGCCTCCAGCGACAGTTCCAGCACAAAAGCGAAGCCGTCGGCGCCGAGCAGCGAGCGCATCCGCGCGATCAGCGCGTCGATGTACTGCTCCTTGTCGCCTGCCGGAGCATCCGCCGGCAGTCCGGCGGTGACATCGGCCGCCGCGCGTCGGAGCTGCTGGCCGCAGCGCTGTTCGAGCTGCGCGGCGATGGCGCGCACGTAGTCGCCGCGGTAACCGTTGGCTGGAAATGCCAGCACCTCGCCCTGAAGCTCGAGATAGCGCACCCAGGTGCTGGCCGTGAGGATATCCATCTGCCGGCCGCCGTCGTTGATGTAGTACTCCCGCCAGACCTCATAGCCGACGGCACGCAGCAGGTTCGCTAGCGTGGCGCCGTAGGCGGCCTGGCGGCCGTGGCCGACGTGCAACGGACCGGTGGGATTGGCTGAGACGAACTCGAGCAGGATTCTGCCACCGCGTCCGCGGTCGCTCTCACCGTAGCGGCTGGCCTGCGACAGCACCTGGGACAGCACTGCGGTTTGCGCCGCTTGCGCCAGGTACAGGTTGATGAAGCCGGCTCCGGCCACCTCGGCACGCGCCAGCAGCGGACTGGCCGGCAATGCGGCAACGATCGCCTCGGCAATGGCGCGCGGCGGACGCCTGGCGGTGCGCGCAAGCTTCATGGCAATGCTGCAGGCGTAGTCTCCATGGCTGGCATCGCGGGTGCGCTCGACGCTGATGGCGTCCCGATCGACCGCGTCGGGCAGCACGCTTCCGATCAGGGTCGCGACGGCCTCGGCGATCAGTTGCTCTAGCTGGGCTTTCAAGCGCTGGCGGCTCTGAAGGAAAACGGGGTCGGCGAGTCTACTGTATGTCGAGAGGGTCGACATCGAGCGCGTAGCGCACGCGGCGCGCCTCCGGCAGCGCGGCGACGCGCGGCAGCCATTGATCCAGCAGCCGGTGCAGCGGGTTGCGCTCACGGCTCTCCAGCAGCAGCTGCGCATAGTAGCGTCCGGCGCGTCGCGCCATGACGGCCGCCACGGGACCGAGCAGCCGCACCCCGGTGGTTGAGGGTGCCGCAGCTCGCGCTGCCGACAGGAATGCGAGCGCTGCCTGCGCCGCCGGTGCCGAGGCGCGCAGCAGCGCCAGGCGCCCGAACGGCGGCCAACCCGCGGCCTCGCGCTCGCGCAGGCCGAGCTGCGCGAAGCCCTCGTAGCCGCCGGTGAGCAGACTTTGCAGCAACGGGTGGTCGGGATATTCGGTCTGGATCAGTACTTCGCCGCGTCCGTACTCGCGCCCGGCGCGGCCGGCGACCTGGACGATGGTCTGCGCCAGCCGCTCGGCGGCGCGGAAATCGGTGCTGAACAATCCCTGATCGGCGTTCAGCACCACGGCCAGCGCGATGCCGGGGAAATGATGTCCCTTGGTGACGATCTGCGTGCCGACCAGGATGCGCGCGGTGCCGTCGCGCACGCTGCGCATGCGCTGTTCGAGCTGGCCGGCGTTGGCGGCGGTATCACGGTCGAGCCGCACCAGCTGCTCTGCCGGGAACAGCTGCTGCAGGGTTTCTTCGATCCGTTCGGTGCCCTGGCCTACGGGTTTGACGGGTGAGCCGCAGCGCAGGCAGCGCTGCGGCAGCGCCTCTGCGGCACCACAGTGGTGACAGCGCAGCTCCTGCCTGGCGCGGTGGACGGTCAGGCGCGCGTCGCACTGGCTGCAGGGCGCGATCCAGCCGCAGCAGGTGCAGAGG